>JANOVS010000107.1:0-8688 GCA_031417515.1 Hyphomicrobiales bacterium | reverse complement strand
CCGTTCTCATCCAGCAATCCGGCTTTGCCGAGAATGTCCTTGTTGTAATAAAGCACAATGGGGTGCGTATCGAGCGGCACCGCATATTGCTTGCCCTCATTGGTGATGGCTTCCCAAATGGCAGGCGCATAATCAGCCTGACTGATGCCCATGGCTGTCCAGTCAGCCGGTGTGATCTCCTGCAGAATGCCTTGCGACACCGCCAGCGGAATGCGGCTGGCATGATAAGTCATCACATCCGGCGCTTCACCAACTGATGCCGAGGTTTGCACCTTCGTATAGAATGGAACACCCCATTCCAGTGTGGTGGCTTGAATTTCAACCGTGTCCGCATGGGATTTGTTGAAGTCAGCAATCAGCTGCTTCATGCGCACGCCATCACCACCGCCGAGAAAATCCCACCAGACGACAGTTTCCTTGGCCATGGCATTGGTCACGAACAGGGCCGTGGAGAGCACGGCAGTTGCCAGAAATTTCTTGATCATCATATCCTCCCAAAGGTTGACTTTGCGCCAGTTTGCGCTGCCCACGGCGCGACTGTCGTCGGTCCGGACCAAGTACACTGTAACAAAGGAGAGAGAGCTGTCAACATAGATTAGGATATGTATCAGGAGATGCGATATGGAGAGGGAGTCATTCCGTTCTGCCCAGTTGTGGCCCAGTTGTGGCGCAGGTCAAACACTGATTGAAACTGTCACCAAATCACATAAGTTCAATTTATGCTGCATCAGCCCATTACCACCGCCATCACCATTCGCGAATACCGCGACCAAGACGAAGACGCCGTCATTGCACTGGTGCGCGAAATGCAGGGCCACGAGACGCAATTCAACCCGCATTACAAACCCGCCGGGGCCATTGGCCCTTGGTACATCGAACTGCTCAAGAAAAATTGCGCCGAACTCCAAGGCGTCATTCTGGTGGCGCTCGATGGATCGGCCTATGCAGGCATAGCTGTGGTTTTTACCCGCGTCGCCGAGAACGGCGAAGGCGAGGCATTCGCCCATGTCTCTGCCCATGTGAGTGAAATCGTCGTCACGCAATCAGCCCGGGGCCGTGGCATCGGCAGGGCACTCCTCGCCGAATGCGAAACCCGTGCCCGCGCCGCTGGCCGCACAGAACTGACGCTCGATGTCTTCCCCGGCAATACAGCCGCTCGACAACTCTACCTGCAGTTCGGCTTTGAGGATTTCAAAATCAAACAACGGAAAGTGCTCTGATGGAAACGGCGCAATTCCAAACCTCAATCACCGACCGTCGCTACAAGCGCATCAAACAACTCCGCCGCCACCGGATCATCCCCCGGTGCATCGCGCAATAGCCGGAAGGTGGTCACCAGCACCTTGCCTTTGCCCACCCGCCGCTCAGCAATCGTTGCGGCGGGTTTATGCACCCATCCCAGCACCAATCCCGCATGAACGTTGCCACCAAATTCCCAACTGCGAAAACCGGTCATCACATGCAGCGGCACCACGCGGTCATAGGCGATGTCGAGCAAGGGGCCACCGGGTAAATTCGCAAAGGCACCTTTCCGGCGTATCCACGAGAAATTCGCAATCCAGTCGCCGCGCCACAATGTGCCTTGGCGTTGATGCAACACAATGTTGGGCAACAACGTATCAGGGTTAGGCAGATTGCCCGGCTCATCATCAACAATCGGCATGAAAGGTTGTTCGCGCGGGGCCTTGTCGCGCCGCAAGTTTCCGTTCGTCACATCCGTGCCATCGGCCAGCACGAGATAACACGCACCCGCTTGCATGCGCGTGATATCAGCTGCATCAAGGCTGCGCACAACTGTCACCGCATCCGCATCATCAGAAACTTGATAGCCCAGTCCCCATGCAAAGGCTGCTATCCCGGCATCAGGTGTGGATAGCTTCGGCAACTTGTTCACATCGCGTTTTGGAAACACTGCGATATCAATCTGGTTGCGCGCCAGCTCAACACCGTCCCGCTCCAGCGTCAGCGAAACGATACTAATCTTCGCTACCGATTGCGGCACGCTGAATGCCACCCTTCCAACAGACGCGGTAGAGCAGGTCGCCACACCATTCACGACAAGCGAACCTTCAGGCCCATCCGCCACGCGCCACTTCAAAACAGCGCCGTCAACACCCAGCGTGGCCGTGCTGATCGCAACCTCAAACGAAAACCCATCGCCACACCATGCCGCGTAACGCTTCACCTGCGGCACAATCACCGTCTCGGCATTCACTTCGGCAAAGCGTTCGTGAAACACACGGTAATTCCGGTTCATGTCAAGCAGGCCGTTCGACTCCCAATGTACATCGGTGAATTCGGTGATCACGTAACCTTGAATGGAATCATGCGCGCGCAGCGATTCAATTTCATATTTCAAATTGCTGAACTGATACCATTGCGCCGCCTCGATAAACTTATCGAAACTCCCAAACACACTCGCCAACCGCAACGCCGCAAACCGGCTTTGAATCCCATGCGGATAAGCCGCACCGTCGCCCCAACCCGCACCCGTCTCCATCCACCACGGTTCGTTGCCTGCCACATCAACAACCTGCTTTGGATAAGGCAGGCCCCACACGCCAAATTCGGACACCACCAGCGGTTCATCCCCGCGCCACGCGGCGTCACCATGCGGGCTGTAAGTCCATTTCGCAGCGCCAGCAAACTCTTCCGTCAGCTTGTCCCATTCGTCCCGCCGCTCTGGCACCGAACGGTAATAGTGATAGTCATTGATGTCAGACTTCACATGGAAGTTGGAATGGCACGCCGAATTGTCGACAACCAACCGTGTGGGATCAAGCCGCTTCAGCCAGTCATATGTGTCCTTCAGCCACTGACGATGCGTTGCATCTTCAATCACCCGCGTGCCCCAATCCTCATTGATCAACGTCCACGCCACAATGCACGGGTGATTGCCATCCCTTGCCACAATCCCCGCCATGGTCTCGCGCATGCGCCGCGCCGCAGCATCCGTGAATGTCGCAACATTCGGAATCTCCGTCCAGATCAACATGCCCAAGCGGTCCGCCACTTCATAATAGCGCGGGTCCGGCACCTTGATATGACAACGCAACAGATTGAGTCCCAGCGCCTTGGCCTTGCGCAATTGATCCTCAAGAAACGCCAGCGACGGCGGCGTGCAAATGCCAGCCGGGTAGTAATCCTGATCCAGTGCGCCGCGCATATAGAAGGGCTGGCCATTCAGGAAAAACTTTCCGTCCTTCGCTTCAAATCTACGAAAGCCAAAACTGTGGCGCGTCACATCCACAATACGACTGCCGAGCTCAACCTCAATCACCGCAACATAAAGTGAAGGCCGATCCGGCGACCACAGTTGAACATCACGAACCCGCAGCACCCGTCCACCCTCAGCCGCAACGCGGCCTGCCGGATCAAGCAATGTGACGCGCACATTCGCAGCCTCCGCCACATCAGCTTCAATCCGCACCTCGCCATTCAGCCTTGCATCAATCGTAACATGGCGCAGATGCGCTGCGGCCCGTGCCTCCAACACCACCGACTGCCAAATTCCCGCCAGCGGCCCATACCAACTCTGCTTGCCATGGGGAATTTCAGCGAAGGGAAAATCCGGTGTCGCCGCCGCGTCACCATCTGGCAACACCACTTCCACCTCAATCACATTCTCAGCAGCAAAATCTCCACGCGGCACAACAAACTCAAACGGCAGATATCCGCCTTCATGCTCCCCCAGCCGCACGCCATTCAAGAACACTTCGCAATAATAACTCACCGCTCCAAAACGGATTGCCACACACTCGCAATCCCGCGCCGGGGGCACCACAAACCGCCGCCGGTAGCGCGCGCGGCCAGACTCATGCCGCAAATCCGCATGTTCAGCCTGCCATGGGGCTGGTACAGAAATACTGCGCCATTCGCCATCCGACGCATGGCAAAAATCCCAAATCCCATCCAATGATACTGAAAGCCGCTGTGTCATGGCAGAACCGTCCGGCGATCAGCCCGCCCTGTCAATACAGCCTGAAAGCAGGATGAAGTCAGTTGACCATATCAAAAATCATGATATGAAAATCCTGAACCATTTGTTGAAAGCCCCCCATGAGCCGCAATTTCCTCGTCGTTGATCCCGAAGACCACCCCGATGTGTTGCGCGCCCTCGCGTCCGATGTCCGCGTCCAAATCCTGAAGCTGCTGCATATCAAGGGCGGCATGAACGTCAACGACATCGCATCAGCGCTCAGCCTGCCGCAATCCACCGTCTCCTCCAATGTGCAAACACTCGAAGACGCAGGCCTCATCCGCACCGAATCCATCCGCGCCAAGAAAGGCAATCAGAAAATCTGCCACTCCACGTTTGATCAGATGCTGGTGATGTTCAAGGAAGACACGGCAAGCTTCCGCGCCGACGCCATCGAAGTGTCCATGCCGCTTGGCCTTTACACCAGTTGCGAAGTCGCTGGCCCCTGCGGGTTGTGCTCACCACAAGGCATCATCGGCCTGCTCGATGTGCCCAACACTTTTCTTGATCCCAACCGCATGCACGCAGGCCTCATCTGGTTCACGCGCGGCTATCTTGAATACCAATTCCCCAACAACGCCAAACTCGCCAACCGCAAACTCGACCAACTCGAATTCGCCATGGAGCTCTCATCCGAAGTGCCCGGAACCGCCGCCGACTGGCCGTCGGATATCACACTCTCCGTCAACGGCATCGAAATCGGCACCTGGATGTCACCCGGCGATTTCGGCGACAAACGCGGCGTCTACACCCCCGCCTGGTGGAAACTCAAAGGCAGCCAATACGGCATGCTGAAAACCTGGCGCGTACTGGAAGACGGCACCTACGTCGACGGCACCAAAATCTCCCCCGTATCCCTGAAAGAACTCGACCTCGACAACCATCACAGCATTCGCCTCCGCATCGAAGTGCGCGAAGACGCAAAGCACAGAGGTGGCATAAATATATTCGGGCGCGGCTTTGGCAATTACGATCAGGATATCGTGATGCGGTTACACGCGGCGCGGGGGTAGCAGTATTGACTTCCTGATATATGTATATTAAATTATACGGAAATGCTCGTTATTCATAAAACTGATCACTTCATAAAATGGTTACGCGGCCTGCGGGATGTGCGTGCAATAGCACGTATCCAAATTCGAATTGATCGGTTGGTAGTGGGCAATCCGGGTGATGTAAAATCAGTAGGTTCCGGCGTGAGTGAACTGCGAATTGACTATGGTCCGGGCTACCGGGTCTATTTTTTCAAACGCGGAGAAACCTATGTCTTGTTGCTTTGCGGCGGCGACAAACATACCCAAGACAATGACATTGATGCAGCCAAAAAATTGGCAAAGGAGTGGAAAGATGTCCATTAAGACTATCGCCCTTAAAACAAGCCAGTGGGATTCTGCCGAACTGCTCGACAGTCCTGAAGCAATCGCCGCCTATATTGAAGCTGCCTTTGAAGACGGTGACCCTTCATTGATTGCCCATGCCCTTGGCGTCGTTGCACGTGCGCGTGGCATGTCACAACTGGCGAAGGATGCTGGACTCAGCAGAGATGCCCTCTACAAAGCCTTCCAGCCCGACGGAAATCCAACCCTGCAAACACTGACCAGCGTGATGAACGCCTTGGGCATGAAGCTGTCAGTGCAGCTGCAAGAAGTGCCAAAGGTTTGAAGAGATTTTTGTGACCTGAAAACACAGTGCCAAGCAATTCCAGAACCAAATCGCAATCAGACTGTACAAAAGTGTACGAAGCTTAAATGATTGGCGGCATGAAGGATTGTGTATTTTGATGAATCAGTTAGCGTAGCTTCATGGATCAGTGCACATTTGAAGGGCTAGTTAATGAAGTTACGGGCTGGTGGTCGCAAGATGTACCTGACTGGATTCGGTTCATGGACTCTGATCGATTGCGCTATTTAGACAACGTATCAGAAAAGCGAAAATGGCTTCGCAAAGCGAAGGTCGAAAATTTGCGCAAGGCGATACAAGAGCGGGTAGATGCAATCGTCGAGGCTTGGGAAATTGAAGATGACTTGTTGATCAATGTTTTGATGGCAACTTTTCCAGAGGACTTGAAGGCTTACAAAAACAAGCTTACCTCAGCACAACGGCAGATGGCACTTCACTTGCAAACAGTCCAAAGGATTTTGAGCAGCGCTTCGGCATTCCGGCTCGAACAATAGAAGGCTGGGAACAAGGGCGAAAACTAGACGTCGCGTCGAGCATTCTGATGAGTGTGATTGAACATACACCTGATGTTGTTGAAGCCGCAGTTACCAAATCCCGCGCGGCCTAAAAGTCGTCGCGCCGAACCTAAAGAGAAAATGCAGCTCTGGCGCGCCGGTGCTTTCGGCAGCACGTATGGCCCCTACACCACCAAGGGCACCATGAAGCTGCCGCCACCACGCCTTTATGTGGAGGAGTGAACGCCAACACAGCCTTTTTCCTTGACCCCTCGCGTCACTCTGGGTTTACATACCCTATTGTCGGATATAAACCGGAAAAACTGAACCGAACGAGGTCGTCATGAAAGCCAGCGTCACCGCCCACAAAGACTACACCATCGCCACAATCGATGACCGCGTCTATTCGGCCTTCCTCGAACATCTGGGCCGCGCCGTCTACACCGGCATCCACGAGCCCGGCCACAAAACCGCTGATAAAGACGGCATGCGCGGCGATGTGGCGGAACTCGTGCGCGAACTTAAAATCCCCTACGTCCGCTATCCCGGCGGCAATTTCGTTTCGGCCTATAATTGGGAAGACGGCATTGGCCCTGTCGATCAACGCCCGGTGCGGCTTGATCTCGCCTGGCACACTTCGGAAAGCAACAAGTTCGGCGTCCATGAATTCGCCAAGTGGTGCAAAACCGTCAACACGGAAATGATGCTGGCCATCAATCTCGGCTCACGCGGCCTCGATGAAGCCCGCAACTTCGTTGAATATGTGAACGGCCCCACCGGCTCCTATTGGGGTGATTTGCGCAAAAAGAATGGCCACGCCGATCCCTTCAACGTCAAGCTCTGGTGCTTGGGCAATGAAATGGATGGGCCATGGCAGGTCGGCCACAAGACCGCCGACGAATATGGCCGCCTCGCTCTTGAAACCGCCAAAACCCTGCACGCCTTCGACAAGTCATTGGAACTCATCGTCTGCGGTTCCTCCAACTCCGACATGAAAACCTATCCCGAATGGGAGCGCATTGTTCTCGAACACACCTATGACTCGGTGGACCATATTTCGCTGCACATGTATTTCAACAACCGCGCCAAGAATACCGCGAATTATCTGGCGCTCAACCACAAGCTCGACACCTATATCGCGACAATCGAGAGCACCATCAATCTGGTGAAAGCCAACAAGCGTTCCAAGCATCAGGTCAATATCTCCTTTGACGAATGGAATGTCTGGTATCACTCCAACGTCCAGGACCGCGAAATCCTCGGCGGCAACAAGGGTTGGCCCCACGCCCCGCGCTTGCTGGAGGACATCTATAATTTCGAAGATGTGCTGCAAGTCGGCTGCATTCTCAACACTTTCATCCGCCGATCAAACATCGTGAAGATCGCCTGCATCGCGCAGCTTGTGAATGTGATTGCCCCCATCATGACCGAACCCGGCGGCGATGCCTGGCGTCAGACGATTTATTATCCCTACTACTTCGCCTCGATCTATGGTCGTGGGGTAGCCCTGCAACTCGCCGTCAACTGCCCCGGATATGACGCCGACATCGCCGACAATGTGCCCTACATCGATGCATCAGGCGTTCACAATGAAGAGGAGGGCACACTCACCTTCTTCATCGTCAACCGCCATGGCACGGAAACTGTGAACACCGCCTTCAGCCTGCAAGGCTTCGGCCCGGCCAAACTGCTCGACCACCAAGTCATCACCCACACCGATCTCGAAGCCGCCAACACCCTCAAGCACCAGGGAAACGTCGTTCCGCACAAGGGCAAGGGAGCAAAGGTGGAAGACAACAGCCTGCAAGTATCATTGCCGCCCTATTCATATCAGATGATCCGGGTGAAGGTCTAAGCGCCAAAACCCCGAATATCGGCACCACGCGGCAGCTTGCGGCTTGATGGGGTTTGGTGTTTGCACCAAATTTGGAATTTGATCGATGCCTTCTGAAGGCAGGTCGAAAATTGCAGGTATCGGGCAAGTCAGAAGCGCAAGGACCAAGACACGAGTTAGGACATTAATAATCAAGTGAAGTCGCCGCTACTCCACCACGAATCCGTCGATGTTGCACAAGTCAACATCGGGCTGGATGATAGTTGTGGCGTTTGCCAGTAGGAAGGTCAGATCGAACAGGCATACGTCTGTCGGCAGGTCGATAGAGGCTATGGATGTTTCAGCCACGGCAACGGGGCCCGCGAAAGCAAAGGATAAGACATGGCTTGGATTGGCGTTGTTGGTAGCGGTTATCGACGCAATGGCAGCCGTGGTTCGATTGGTCACGTTATAGGGGCGCGGCGCGGCGGTGCAAATTGATGGCAATAAAATCGTCAGCGCTATTACCAAAGTCAAGCAGGTCGAACGCATCATCAGTTTCTCTCCGGTTCGAAACATAATCTAAGTGTCTGACCGAAAAAGAAGTTGGGTGATATCAGTCATTTGTGATTCAATCGGTGTTGCAAAGCATCGATGGAGGATTACATGTGGACAGCTACCACCCGCAAGCAGTTTGCCAGAGGCGGTCTGCTTTTGCCAAG
>JANOVS010000106.1:0-6309 GCA_031417515.1 Hyphomicrobiales bacterium | reverse complement strand
CACGGCTGACAAGAATATAATCAACGTGCCCTATTCGCTGTTCTGGCGCATCAACAACGCGAAAGACTATCTCTACAATATTGCCGACCCGGAAAGAACCATCAGGGCGATTTCCCAAAGTGCCATGCGGGAAGTAGTTGGCCAGACCCGCGCCCAGGTTATTCTGACAACCGGCAAGGATACGGTTGCGGCGCAAGTGCAGGAAATTACCCAGAAGCTGCTCAATGATTATAGTGCTGGCATCACCATCACGGCCGTCAACCTTGGCGATGTGCAGCCGCCCACGGAAGTGGCCAATGCTTTTGCTGAAGTTGTGCGGGCCGGGCAGAACCAACAGCAGCTGATCAACGAAGCCGAACTTTACCGGAACCAGCAAGTTCAAAAGGTCGAAGGCGAAGCCGCCAAGTTGATTGAAGACGCCAACGCCTACAAGGCCAGCGTTGTTGCCGAAGCCCAGGGCGATGCGGCACGCTTCAATTCAGTATATGAACAATACAAGGATGCCAAAGAAGTCACGCGTCAGCGCATGTTCCTCGAAACCATGGAGCAGATTTTGGCAAAAACCAACAAGGTTGTGATTGAGCAGGGAAAGCAGGGGTCAGGTGTTGTGCCGTATTTGCCGCTGCCGCAAATTGTCAACAAACCAGCCGTCAACCCAGCCGTCAACCCAGCCGTCAACAATGACGCAACAAGCGGAAACTGAGGCCAAACATGTCAATACTCCGCAATGCCCTTGGTCTGATCGTCGGTGCGGTCCTCGTCGTCGGCTATCTTTCCTATTTCATCGTCAACGAAAAACAGAAGGCCATTGTTCAACGCCTTGGGCAAATCAACCGGGTTGTTGAAAAGCCGGGCCTGTATTTCAAGCTACCGATTGCCGACACTGTTACCATGATTGATGACCGCATTCTGGTTTGGGAAAACAACGACCGACAGGTGCAGGATATCGCCAGCCAGGTTTACATTGTTGACGCCGTGACTTTGGCGCGGATCAAGGATGCGCGGCTGTTCCGTGAAACCTTGGGCGCTGATCTTGTCCAAGCCGAATTGCGCGTGGCGGCCCGGCTTGATGCAGCCCTTCGCCAGACTTATGGTCGGCGTTCCTTTGATGCGGCATTGACGTCTGACCGTGCCGTCATGATGCGCGAGATCCGTGACCAGTTGAGGCCGGAAGCTGATTCACTTGGCATTGAAATCGTCGATGTGCGCGTACGTCGCACGGACTTGAGCGAAAATGTTCTGGACCAGACCTACAAGCGCATGGAGTCTGAGCGCAATGCGCTTGCTGCCGATATTCGAAGCAAAGGCAATGCCACCAAAACCCGCATGGATGCAGAAACCAATCGCACCTACACTGTGAAAATTGTAGAGGCCCAACGGCAGGCCCAGATCATCCGGGGCGAGGGTGATGCTGACCGCAACAAGGCCTATGCTGACGCCTATCAGAAGGATCCGGAGTTCTTTGCATTCTACCGGTCCATGCAGGCCTATGCCAAGAGTCTGGGCACAGAGGGCACAACACTTGTGCTTGATCCGAACTCTGAATTCTTCAAGTATTTTGGCAGCCAGAAAGACAAAACCCAGGTTCCAACCACGCCGCAATGATTACGACGCTGCTCACGGCTGTTGGACTTGTGCTGGTGTTTGAGGGCCTCACTTATGCCTTGGTTCCCGGCCAGATGAAATTGCTGATGGCAAAGCTTCAGGAAAGCTCCGTCGAGCAATTGCGCATGCTGGGCACAATTGGCCTGGCAGTCGGGGTTTTTGTGGTTTGGCTTGCGCTGGGTTCGAAGTTGTTCTGATTGATATTTTTGGGAGAAAAAGTGCAATGATACGCCAGCAGGTGACGACGTGGTTCTTGGGGGCAACGGCCCTCACAGCGATGCTTTTGGCCAATCCTGCCGGTGTGGCGTTTGCGCCAGCCCAAGCCCAGGCGCAAGTACAACAACTATTGCCAAGCGTTGCTGATATTGCCGAAAAGCTTTTGCCTGCTGTTGTCGAAATCTCGGTTGAGGCAAAGGCTCCCGGCAGTGAAAGCCCCCTCCCGGAACTGCCACAACTTCCGGAAGATTCACCCTTCAAGGATTTCTTTGACGACTTCTTCAAAAAGAAGCAGGGCGATGGTGGTCCTGGCCAACCCGAGGGACGGACAATCAATTCGGTGGGGTCTGGTTTCATTGTTGATGCCACGGGCTTGATTGTCACCAACAACCACGTTGTTGAAGGTGCCGACAAGATCCAGGTGCACATGCAGGACGGAACTTTGTTGAAAGCTGAGTTGGTAGGGCGTGACCCGAAAACCGATCTTGCCGTGCTCCGCGTCAAACCTGACAAGTCCCTTCCATTTGTCAGCTTCGGTGACAGCGACAAGCTGCGGGTGGGCGAGTGGGTAATGGCCATCGGCAATCCGTTTGGTCTGGGCGGCTCAGTTTCGCTTGGCATTGTTTCGGCCCGCAACCGCGATATCAATGCCGGCCCCTATGATGATTTCATCCAGACTGATGCGGCCATCAACAAGGGCAATTCGGGTGGACCGCTGTTCAACCTTGCCGGCGAAGTGGTAGGCATCAACACCGCAATCTTTGCCTCGCAAACCGGTGGTTCAGTGGGCATAGGCTTTTCCGTGCCAGCCAATACGGCGAAGAACGTGATTTTCCAGTTGGAAAAATATGGCGAAACGCGGCGCGGCTGGCTAGGTGTGAAAGTGCAAGCCATGTCGGATGACATTGCCGAGAACATGGGTATCAGCAAAACCAAGGGTGCACTGGTTGCCGATGTCACCGAAGGCAGCCCCGGCAAAGCCGCAGGCATTCAAGCCGGCGACGTGATCACCGAATTCAACGGCAAAGCCATTCGTGACATGCGTGAATTGCCGCGTGCCGTCGCCGCCACCGAAATTGGCGCCACAGTCATCGTCAAGGCGTTACGCAAAGGCACGGAAGTGGTGTTCAACGTGACAATCGGGCGGCTTGAGGATGGCGAAAAGCTGGCCACGGCGCTCGACAAGAAAGCTCCCGGTGTTGCCCCTGCGACTGCCACTGTGCTTGGCATGACCGTCAGCACGCTTACCGATGAATTGCGCGGCAAGTACAAGATCGACGAAAAATTGCAAGGTGTTCTGATCACGGAAGTGGCCAAGGAAGGCGCGGCTTTTGAAAAGAACCTGGAGTCAGGCGACCTGATTCTTGAAGCAGGTGGCAAACCCGTGGTGGGAGCCAGCGATGTGACGGCAGCTGTTGAAGCAGCTGAGAAGGCTGGCAAAAATTCTGTGCTGATGCTGACGGCAAAGGCTGGCAAAGTTGGCGAAACCCGGTTCATTGCCCTCAAGATCAAGAAATAGTTCAGCATTTCGATTAATTATGCTGCACTGCACAATTTATTTGTGCGGTGCATGATTTTGTGTTAGGGGGCTGGTCCATCAACTCATGATGGGGATTTCAAATGCTTACATTGACCACCTACACCGAAGATGCTGTGCGCGCTGTGGCACATCAAATCTGGGAAGAAGAAGGCCGCCCGAATGGCCGCCACGACATCCACTGGCAATCGGCGCTTGAGCGCGTTCAAATTGCACCACTGGCCAAAGAACTGATTGCCCAAAAGGCACCACGCGCCAAGGTTGATCAAGCCAAAGCTGCAAAGAAAAAGTAATATCGCGTTTCAGCGAAAAAAACCCCGGACGCGCCAATCATATCCCGGCGCATCCGGGGTCTTATTTATTTGCGGAAAGCGCCAGCGTCTTCGACGTGGAGTGATCGGCCCGCCTTGGCGAAAGTATCGCGACCGCCCTTGGGATGGTTATGGAAGGTCACAATGTCGTAGTCTTCAACAGTCGCTGCAACCGGGTTTAAATGATCGTGGATCCATTTTCGTTCGCGTTGATGGGCGAGAACCTTGTCGTTCTTTTCAGAAATGTGGGTTGAGTTTGGGGTGAAAGGATGATGTCGCGTGGACCTCGTCATGAACTACTCCATATCAGTTGAACCAACCAATGAGTTGCCGTACACCTTAAATGTGGGTGCTGCGGGGAACCCATTCAAGGGTAGTGTGTGCCGGGTTTGTTAACAAGCTGTTAATTTTTTGTCATGGTTGGGCGGAATTGTTGGAGCAGTGGCACAATATTGGCAGTTGCACGTCGGGTTCGGGCAAGTCTAGTTTCCCTTGGCTTTGGCGGCAACTGGCGGAACATCACAGCGCGTATAGATCTGGGGCAAACGTTTTTCCGCCGACGCATTCTTTGTGGTCAAGCTTACAGCAAATGTGGTTTTTGACGTGCGCTTGAACAAATAGCTTTCGACATACTCATCACCATTTTCTTCGCAAGCGGCCGTGACATGCCATTGCCCGGCATTGCGTTTTTTGATCTTGCTGAAATCACAACCGCCCTCCCAAAAGCTGATGCCATCAGCCGAGACCGACCAAGGCTGCGTCATGACAGTCGCTGTGCCGCCTGCAGCCAAGGTCCTCAGCTTGTCACATCCGTCTGGCGTGAACACATAAGTGCCATCGATAAAGTCAGCTTTCAATCGCACCTCTGCCGCGCTGGCCGAAGCGGCGAATGCTGCAATCACCGCATTCACGCTCCCCAAGCACAAAGCAATGCGGTTGTTGTAACGCGTCATGCTGCAGTCATAGCATATCCAAGGGGTGACAGGTGGGAGATTGTTGACAACGCACGATGTTCTGCCAAACTTGCAACACGGAAAACATCGCATTGAGGGATAAGAACATGTCTGACAACAAACCGGATATCACAAAGGCCTGGGCTGCAAATCAGGACCAAAAGGGTGCATCCAAGCGGCTGCGGATTTTCGCCCTGCTTTCGTGGGCCGTTGCAATTGGCGGCGAGATCACGGGTATTTATTTGCTCAAGCAGGGCAAGTTCAATGCTGGCACTGCTGCCAACGGCAATCTGCCATTGCTGATTGGCATTCTGGTCGGCATTGCCGTCTTCGCGATTGCCGGCAGCATGATGTGGAAAGCCGCCAACCGCCACAATCCCGCCAGCCGGGCTGACGGGTTCCGATTTTTCGTCCAGAACCAGCTTGGCGCCATCATCGGATTGATCGCCTTTCTGCCGTTGATTGTCTTGATCCTGATGGACAAGAACATGGACCCGAAGAACAAGCAGATCGCAGGCGGCATCGGCGCTGCCCTCGCCTTGGTTGCAACATTGATGGGCGTGAGTTTGAAGCCGCCCTCCGTTGAACAGTACACGGAAGACATGAATGCCTGCGCCACACAAATCAAGACCGGCCAGCCCACCACCGCCTGTTCACCCGAAGTGGCGTCGCAAGCCCAAGACATCGCGCGTGATTCTGCTGATGTGGCGACCGCAACAAAATCTGCCGCAAATCCAAATGGCGTAGATGTGGTCTACTGGATAGCACCCGAAGCCGGAGCCAAAAAGTCTTCCGAACCGCATGTGTTTCATTTGTGCGAAGCCGTGAGCCCCTTGAATGGCAAGACCATCAACCACGGCACAGTAACCGAAGCCTACGCCGAAAACGCCATCCGCATTACGCAGCAAATTGCGATGGAGCAGAAGCAGTGTGGGCTGGTGGCGGCGCAATGAATTTCGTCTAAAGTCAATGCAGGAGGTGTGATGGCCAAACCAATTTTGAATCTCAGAGTGTCGCTGGATAAAAATATAAGCCGCGACATAGCCATTTCAAGCGAATCCAGCCTTTACAAATTGGCCGAAGTCATCAACCAGATTTTCGGCTTTGATTTTGACCATGCCTTTGGATTTTACGACAATATCAAGGACATTTACAAAGCCAATACTGTCTATGAATTGTTCAAGGATTTAGGCAATCCCTCTGTAGACCACGCCAAAAGCGTCAAAAGATCCAAAGTGGGTCAGGCCTTTGATCGTGATGGAAAGGTTTTTGCTTTCCTGTTCGATTATGGCGATGAATGGATTTTTAAAGTTGAACGCCTTTCACAGGAAGACGGCGCAGCACCAGCAGCGTTCTGGAAACTACTAAAATCAACCGGAGATGCACCACCGCAATACCCCGATTACGAAGAAGAAGAAGAGGATGATGTTCGGCCCTTCAACGAAAAGTTTGAACTGATCAAGATCGGGGAATTGACAGTCGCAAAGCGGCGACCAAAGAGCTGAAAGCGGGAGCTGGCTTTTCGTCTTCAAATAGGAAAACGAGTGAATGCAGTGCCTCACATCGCCACGCTTGAATGTATCGTATTGCCTTATATAACGTAATACGTTATAGACACTCCAAATGATCCGACATTTTGTCGACAAGGAGACTGAACGGGTATGGAATGAAGAGCGATCACGTAAGC
>JANOVS010000105.1:0-38018 GCA_031417515.1 Hyphomicrobiales bacterium | reverse complement strand
TTCGAGAAGCGACTTCAGTCGCGGTTTCGACGAAAATTCTTCAAGTGTGATGTCCATGGTGAGCCTCCGAATCAGGGAGGCCCATGGAATCACACAAAATGCAAAGGGTTAAGCCCCGTTAACTTGAGTTCGGAGCCCTGGAGGTCGAGGTGATGCGATTGCAAGCGGACAGCAATCAGGGCATAAGGATTTTGCAGACCAACACGGTCCCTTCGTCTATCGGTCAGGACGGCAGCCTCTCACGCTGCAAAGGCGGGTTCGACTCCCGCAGGGATCACCATAATCTGCAGCAAATATTTTCAGGCTTCACCTGTCGGATACTTTTTTGCAGTCAAAAGAAATACATTCTCATCATAGACACTGGCTTCAACGGCCTTAAACCGCTGCAACAGGTTGGAAAATTCAGAAATTTTCTGGTCAACTTCCGATAGACTGGTGTCAGGAAAACGATGTTTGGTATAGGCCATATTGGTTTTGTGGCCTAGTGTGTTCCGCTTCAGTCGTTTCATAAATGCGCGAGCTTCAGCGTAGACCAACCCAATCGGCCAGGAAAACTTATGTGAAGAAATTGGCTTTGTATCCCAGCCTGCAATGAAGTCTGCGATGCGATCGCTTGCCAGTTTGCACGATGTTGCCGACACATGTTCGTCGAGCAGTTTGCACCGTTCAGATGTTCTAAAACCATCCGCAAATGCAACGTCACGCAAGACTGCATCAACATTTGAAAACAAGTCCGCTTCATTGAACACTTGGATACTGAGTTTGTTCGGAAGCTCCAAATCATGGATTGGCGAAACAACAGGCTGGAATGCCAAGGGAATTTTTCCGAGAATATAGGCCTCAAGGCCGGTTGTACAGCCATTGTGGATCATAGCTTGGCTGGCGATGATCCAAGGTATTGCGCTTCCTTCATGGCTCACAAAGACGTTGGTTGCGCCGTCGGCCGCATCAATCCAGATTTTCTGATTTTCGCCGGGATGGGGGCGCAATACAAAATTTATGTTTGGAAATTTCATCGCAAGACGCGGCAGCATCTTCAGGAATGCGCGAAATACCGCAAACCTGTGCCGCGACAAGCCAGCTTCCCAATTCGCTGGTTTGTCGCCAAGGTTCTCCGGCGGGGTGAGTGACGTCAGGCTGGGATAGTAGTGATTAAGCGAACCAAAATTCGTGTTGATCAAAATGAAGAGTCCGTATTTCTCACGTATTGCTTCAGCCGCCCTGTGGTAAATAGGACGAAGTTCTTCGCGTAACAGGTCAATGCGTCCATTTCCCGTAATATGCGTTTTTGACACTGTCTGATTTGAAATGGAGCGCCATGCGAGTGCATTGTCTGGCCCCCATGCAAAGAGGCACGCCGCCGAACCAATAACCTCAGAATCCACACGCAACCGACAATAATCTTCGCGAGAGTAATAGATCAGAGCCTCTTCGTCGTGCGCAAAAAATTGGTGTCCGAGAAGCCTTAGGATCCTCGCGATGTGCTTTGAAGAAAATCGAACGTCTTTTCCGAGATAAATCGAGCGTGGAAGCTGCGCCAACCCCATGTGAATATGGTTGCGAGACCCCACATAAACGTCACACCCGCGTTCAGCCAAAATACAGGCCAGCAAAAGCTTTGAATCAAATTCACGGGCTTTGATTTCGCAAGGCAAGATCACGTTTCTGATTGGTCTAGACAAGAAGTTTTCCATTCATCCCCGTTGGTGGCGTAGAGAAATGCAGGATTGCGCGGGCGTTGTCCAGTCGGCATCAAACACGCTGATCAGGTTAGAAGTTTAAAAACTAAGAGTATGCTTCGAGCACCCAGTGACCGGCGGCAATCATTGATTCCATGATTTTCCAGTCGGTCAGGCTATCAAGATTGTGGCTGCGATCATCTGGCATCAGGAATGCCAAAGTCTTTTTTGGAAGAAATCGGTGATCGCGTTGGAAAACCTCGCGTGAAATCAAATAGAATGCGCCATTCAATTTGTAGGGTTGTGGCAGGGCCTGTCTTGGTCCCTCGAAGTCATCTGCCATATAGGGGACAATAAAGCCGTCAACAACCCGCTTAAGTTTTTCGGGACGGGGCTCGTCGATGGCAACGACGCTCACGATCGCATCGGCATCACTTCTTTCAAAAACTGCAGCAAGGTCATCCAGATCTTTGAGTGTTCGAAATGGTGACGTGACTTGCAGTACCAGGATATACCCTTCCACCACATTGCATTCATGCAGAACATGCTCGACCACGGCAGCGGTTGTTGCTGTGTCGCTGGCAAGGTGAGATGGGCGCAGTCCAGGGGATTGAACGCCATATTGCACTGCAATCTCGTGCATTTTCAAGTCTTCAGTCGTAACAATAATCCGGTCGATGCGCAAAGAATTCTTTGCGAACCGGATAGTTCTTGCAAGCAAGCTGAGCCCACCTGCCTGACGCAGGTTTTTGCCGGGAATTCCCTTTGAGCCACCCCGCGCGGGTATGATTGCTGTGAGTAGTTTGCCGTTGATCATCTCAATATGTAAGCATTTTCTGGATGGTCAGTTCTGCCGATGCGAGCACGTCCGCAATGCGTTTGCCCGCATATCCATCACCATAAACCAGATCACGTGGACGCTCCGTCTTGTCCCACATGTTTTTAATGGCAGCTGCAATTTCGATCCGGTCATAACCCACATCAACAACATTGCGGCCGCGGTCGCGACGCTTCTGTCGAGTGCCAATGTTTACTGCGGGTACACCGAGATAGGAACATTCGCGTATGGCAACTGACGAGTTTCCGACAATTCCGCGGCTGTTGATCAGGATTGAGAGAAAATCCAAGGGGTTCATGTTTTTGTAGAAATGTGTTTCTAAAAGTTTGTTTGACTCGCGGGCGCTTCTGATGGCTTTTGAGGTGCCGTCTGATCCAGCATCGACATTCGGCCAGAACCACAACGTTGGATAATTCACAGCGTTGACAGCTTCAATGGTCTCAATCGCATGTTGCCTTGAGTCCTTGTATTCGGTTGTCACGGGATGCTGCATGACCACGATGTAAGGGTTGTTCATATCCACCACATGGCCAACGCCAGAATAGCTTGCTGCAACTTCCGAGATGTTACGGGGTTCGGCCTCCAGTGCCAGCCGCGCGAGGTCTATGGACGGACAACCCGTGGTGAAAATGCTGGCAGTTTGCTCTCCCATTTTTTCCACGCGAATCTGGGCATTCTTGCAGGAAACAAGATGAATGTCGGCGAGTTTGGTATTGGCGTGGCGCGTCTTTTCATCAATTGATCCTGTAACCTCGCCACCCTGAACGTGTACCAGTGGAATATTCATGTAGGCAGCGGCAATCGACGTTGCGATGGTTTCATATCGGTCGGCAATGGTCACAACCATATCAGGCTTTAGATCATTGAAAACGGTCGCAAGTTCTGCAAGTCCAAAGCCTGTCGATTTGGCCGATGTCACCAGATTTTCGCCTTCGACAATCATATAGACTGTGCGATCAATCTTGAATCCGTCACTTTCAATGACTTTCACTGCATTGCCATAGCGATCCAAAAGAGCAGACGCGGCAACAACAAGTTGGAGCTCCAAATCCTGATGTTCACGAATGGCCTCAAGTGCTGTCTTGATCCGCGCATAACTGGGTCGTGCCGTTATCACGACACACACTTTACGTTTCATGGGGTTTGAACGTCCTCAAATTTCAGTTGTTCGTCTTGCCTGACAGGTCTTTGCAGCATCGTGCCAACAAGTGAGTTCAGTTGTGCGGCAGGAATACCATTGCCAGGTTTTTTCAAGCTGAGGTGCGCAAGCGACAATACTGTGCCAGCATGAAGGTCACGTGCCGCAACCACGCTCTTGAAAAATATCTCACGCATCGCAGCGACATTGCCATCGACACGGGTCTTGTCCAATGGTGCGTATCTCATGCGCTCGATAAATCGCACCCCGTCACATATCGTACGCAGTTCTGAAGGTGTTACGGACGCCGCAACATCGGGTCCAAACATCTGGCGGCTCATCGTGAGATGAACCTCGATGATTTCAACTTGGTGCGCAGCACAGGCGGCAAGAGTCGGATAAATAGTCCCGGAATGGTCCGACAGTCCTACGGCGCAGTTGAATCTCTCACGGAGCTCATCAAGCACGTTCAACCCGATGGCCTCGGGAGGTGAGGGATACTGGGTCGTGCATTGAAAAATGGCAAATGGTGCCCTGGCGGCATTGACGATAGATACTGCCGCGTCAATTTCGGGAAGCGGGCTCATGCCGGTTGACAACATGACAGGGCGTCCGTCCCTGGCCATTTCGCTGATCATGGGCAGGTTGGTCAATTCCCCGGACGCTATTTTCCAGGCGGCCACTCCAAGTTTTCGCAGCAACTCCACTGCTTCACCTGAAAATGGCGAGCTCAAGAAAACCAGTTTTTTTTCGTCGGCGTGGGCTTTCAGACCGGCCCATTGTTCTGCTGTAAACTCCATGCGTCGCCAGTAGTCAAATCGCGTTGCATCCTGCTTGCTGAATTTCACCCGCCAAGGCTCGTGCGCCGTACTCTCTGCTGCGGCGATATGGGTCTGGAATTTGACGGCGTCAGCTCCAGCTTCTGCGGCACAGTCAATGTAGGCATGGGCTTGGCCAAGGCTTCCGTCGTGGGCCTGTGCAATTTCTGCAATCACGGCGCAAGCCGCACCCTGCCTTGGTGACATAAGCCAATTGGTGATCGGTCGCTCTATCATAGCAGACATCCAAAAATGCCAAGAATATTTCTGGGCTTATGCCCGAACAACGCCAGTATTGTCGATGACATTCTTCATGGCATTATAGTTGTCTGGCAGTCGTTGGGATTACCTGGATTTTCCCGCTTTGGCGAGAAGCCATACGGTAATTCCAGTTCAGATAAGTAAGCGGACCCGTTGAATGGCGGCTTCATGTTGTGGGGCTATTGCAGTACCGTTTGTTGGCTCGGTGGCCTTTTCAAGATCACCAACGATTTTTTGCGCAATCAGTCCACGCACCATCGACGCAACACTTCTTGGGGGACACAGCAATCCGTTTCGTGCAAGTCTGGCAGCGATCCCATGCTGAGCGTTCCAATGTATCGCTAGCGGTAACTCTGGCAATTCGTGAACAAACACAGGTTTGTTCGTCGACAACATCTCCGAAATCATTGAAATGCTGTCAGAAGTCACACAAAAAAAATCACCTGTTGCAAGTGCTGCTTGATAGGCACTTGCGGATTCGGGAGATGGCAGCCATTTTGGCCGCGTGATTTGCCGGGCAATGATTGAAAGTGCATCCTTGGGGCTTCGCGGGGAATTCAGGAGTATGACGCCAGCATTTTTCTTTTTGGCGAGCTTGTTCACTGACGAGCCAAACGCTGCGAGTTCTGTTTTTCCCAATTGCAATGGCAATTTCCGCCCGCCAACAACTGCGACAACCCACGGTTTGGGCAGTTCTTGCCACTGGTCAATTATCGCCGAGAATGATTCCGGCGATGTTTTTCGCCCCGTTATAAAAGGCATAGGCAATTGCACAATGTTTGGTCCCGGTGGAAGGCCATACTGGGGCGTGGTAATGACCAGATCAAACAATTGCAATGGCAGGCGCGGCCTTCCGAGTTGCACGACTTTGGTTTTTCCTGCCGATTGATTTTTAATCCACAGCGATAAGATTGCATTTCGACGGCCAGCAGCAATCACCAAGTCAGGCCATGGCCCGACCAGCAGACTCTTCGACGCATTCGTCAGCATACGGATTGATAAACCGGCAAGAAGATTGGGCAGAAACGCAAGACGGTTGAAGCCCATCTGTTTTTCAACAATCGTTCCGGTAATCTTTCCAGCTAATGCCAAAGCTTGCGCGTTATCTCCAGCGCGGAAGCTTTTAAGAACCCAGATTGTAGGAACACCTTTGGACATCAGGAGAAATGGTCCGTTGCAACAAGAAACTTCGGAATTTTTCGCTTATACAGGTCGAGACTGACGGCGGAAACCCCCGAAAGGGGGCAGGTTTAACCCATACTCCGTAACTCCCAGTTTTTTTGCAACTGCCTTCGCGATGGAATTGACAGAGGCCAGTCTCGTGTTTCAAAAAAAACCCGGCTTTGCAGCCGGGTCTTTTCGAAATGTTTGTCGGCGGAAAGGTTTTAATTCCCGGCAGCTTCCTCAGCCATACGCTCGGCTTCGGCTTCTTCGAACAACGCTTCGGCGGCGGCGCGGACTTCGGCGCGGTCGGAAGCCGGGCCTGTCAGGTTTTCGCCGCGTGATTGGGCTGCGGCTTCTTCAGCCGAGCGGGCGACGTTGACAGTTACCTGCACGGTGACTTCCGGATGGATCGAGACATCAACCTTGTAAAGACCAATGGTCTTGATCGGGCTGACGAGTTCCACATGGTTGCGGTGCACGGCAACACCGGTTGCAGCGGTTGCTGCATCCGAAATGTCACGCGGGCTGACGGAACCATAGAGCTGGCCCGATTCGCCGGCTTGACGGATCAGGGTGAAGCTTTGGCCAGCAATCTTGGCGGCTTCGGCTTCAGAGCTTTTCCGGGTATCGGCATTCTTGGCTTCCAGCGTGGTGCGCTGGGCTTCGAACTTGGCCTTGTTGGCAGCATTGGCGCGCAAGGCTTTGCCACGGGGCAACAGGAAGTTACGGGCGTAACCGTCCTTCACCGTGAGGGTTTCACCCATGTGGCCGAGCTTGGAGACGCGTTCGAGGAGAATGATTTCCATGGTGCTTTCTCCTTAACCGATGACGTAGGGCAGAAGGCCCAGGAAGCGGGCGCGCTTGATGGCGCGGGCGAGTTCACGTTGCTTCTTCGAGCATACAGCCGAAATGCGGGCAGGAATGATCTTGCCGCGTTCCGAAATGTAACGCTGCAACATGCGAATATCCTTGTAGTCGATCTTCGGCGCGTTGGTGCCGGTGAAAGGGCAGGACTTGCGGCGGCGGAAAAACGGCCGGCGGGCTTGTTGTTCAGCCATCAGTTGAACTCCTCTGGAACGAAATCATCATCACGGCGACGGTCATCGCGGCGGCGCATCATGGCGGAAGGACCGGCTTCCAGTTCTTCAACGGCGATGGTCAAATAGCGGATGACATCTTCGGAGATTGACATCTGGCGTTCCATTTCGGCGATTGCCGCATGGGGTCCCGAGATGTTGAGCAAGGTCATGTGGGCCTTGCGGTTCTTGCGAATGCGGAATGTCAGGGACTTGATGCCCCAGCTTTCAACTTTCTCAACCTTGGCGCCACCAGCGGTGAGAACGCCTTTATACTGCTCCACCAACGCTTCAACCTGCGCTGCCGTCGCATCCTGGCGAACCAGGAATGTGTGTTCATACAGACCCATGAGGGGGTAGTTCCTTTCATTTTCAATCCATGGGGCACCGGCGCGAAGCCTCTTTCCACCTGGTGAAAGGTCTGAAAGTCCGGTCTGACAAGAGCAGTAACACGGGAAGACGGGGTTCCCCCCTACTTGCAAATCGGGCAAGCCTTCCGTTCAGCCACTAGCACGGTGCCGTTGGAATGGTCGGCTTATGGCGGAGGGGGAGGGGGAATGCAAGGGGGAAGTGCAAACCTGGATTTCGCGATACTTTTCTACTCATTTCGACCATAATGATTATTTTGAACGATTTGATCAAAGGTCACACGCGATGAAAACAATGACAGCGGCAAAGGCCAAAACCCATTTTGGCGAATTTCTTGATGCAGCCCAAAGGGAGCCTGTCATCATCACCAAGAAAAACCGCCCTGTGGGCGTGATGTTTTCGATGCAAGACATTGAAGACACGGTTTGGGGCGAACAAGCGCGCAAGGCACATCAAGAGGGGTACCTGACAACGGACGAGAGCGAGGCAGTTTTGAGCAAATACATTGATGCTTAAGATCCAGCTTCACAAGCAGGTTGCCGAATTTCTGAATAAAATCCCAACGAAACACGCTAGGCAAATTGTCGAACGCATTGCCGCAATGCGGTCTGATCCTAGATCAGTCCTGAGCGAAGAACTCAAAGGTTTCACGCCATTTCGGCGGATGAAGTCAGGTGAATATCGCGTGATATTCTTTGTTGAAAAAGAAACCCTGCATATCCCTGTCATTGGCAAAAGGAATGACGATGACATTCATAAGCAGATCGCGCGGATGCGTCGTTAACGCCCCGCAATTCACGTATTCCCCGGCCCCGTAATCTCCTTAACCAGCTTCCTTTGCATGGCGGCAGCGAAGTCGTCGTAGTTGGTGGCTGAGATGATGAAGCTTTCGCCGCCGCCGATGACTTGTTTTTCGAGGTAGGTGGTGCGTTAGGCTCATTCGTTGGTGGTTCTATCCGCCATTTTGTTAATGACAGTGTCCAGTTACGGGTTTAAGGTCGACGCAAGGGGCCAAATATATTCATCGGCAGGAGACTTTTGACATGGATCGTCACAGTTACTCAAACCCACAAGCACCAAGCTTTTCCAACAGAATTAGTCGACGTGCTCTACTTGCAAGTTCATGTGCAATCGGGATAGCTTCTAACCAGCTCACAATGCCCGCCATGGCGGCTACTTCAAAAATAAAAGGTTGGCGTTTTTGCGTAAATTGCTTTGCCTTGTTCCAACAAAACGTGAATGGCGTTTGTCCGGGAAATGCCAATCTGCCACACAACGGACAAGGTTTTGAGTTTACGGCCTTTACTGGTGACGAAGATACTTGCTCTGGCGATACAGAACGCCTTCAGTCATTCTGGAAAGAGTGTGATGATTGCGGTGTAATGTATTTTTCCAAGAGCATAAAGCCAAAGATTTGCCCCGCGACAAACAAACGTCATATTGAGTCTGGTGACTTTTGTTACAGTTTGCCGATTAATCGGCAAAACAGTCCAGCACTAAATCGAGAGGGACCCAGGGCACAGGGGGGATGGCGTTATTGCGGCAAATGCACAGTGATGTTCTTTGACGGCGACCTCAATAACAAAGGAGTTTGTCCAGCTGGTGGTAGCCATGCTGCACTTGGAGACTCGTTTGTGCTGTCACACTTGTGATGCAGTCCAGGGGAGACTTCTTTTTGAGACCGCGATGGACAAAACTGAAGTTTTCATTCAATCCTTTGCCCGATCGGGTTACGGTATTTGAGCGGGAACTTACTTGAGAGGATTGTGCTGTCTGTGGAACGTCAAATCGAGACATAATGAATGTGGAGCCAATTAATCGCTTTAGAAAAACCTTCACAACCCGTCCGGATCAGGGCCTCACGTCTCCCCCGGCCCCGTAATCTCCTTAACCAGCTTCCTTTGCATGGCGGCAGCGAAGTCGTCGTAGTTGGTGGCTGTTATGACGAAGCTTTCGCCGCCGCCGATGACTTGTTTTTCGAGGTAGGTGGCGAGTTGGGCCCATTCATTGGTGACGGCGAGGCCATTGATTGTAATGCCTTTTGCCACCAGCGCATCGCGGGCTTGATTGGCAGGTTTACCGGCATTGTTGCGGCCATCGGTGGAAAGATCGATGACGTGGCGCGGGCTGCTGGGGGCTGAAGCAAACAGGGTGCCGCCATAGGTCAGGGCGGAGGCAATTGCGGTGCCGCCTTCGGCAACGCTTCGGGGTCCTTTGGCCAGAATGCTGGCAACGCTGCGGGCGGAAGCTTCATCAGCAATAATAGTCCAGGGAATGATGATGCCCTGGTTGTCTTCGCCAGACCACTCAAACACCACGATGGCGATTTTCTGGCGGGGGCCGCTGGTGATGGCAGCCAGTACCTCCTCGCTTTCAAGAGCGGTGGCGAAGCCCTCCATTTGCAGACGGTGTTCGGTGGAATCGACGCTGAAGGAAACATCAATGGCGACGACGAGGGCGACATCGACTGTCTGGGTTGTTTCAGTTTGTGCGGGAACTGCATGGCTGAGGATTGCGGCAGACACTGCCACGGCGGCAAGACGGCTAATGCTTTGGTAACCCATAGGCAGCATCTGCATTTCTTATAGCTTAGCACTTCGTCGTCGCAGCGCAACCCAGACAGGACGTTGATCGACTTGACCCGAAGACCATAACCGCCCACATTATGGGCATGACCCAGTTTCCTGATCTCATTGATCCCTATGGTCGGCATGTAAGCTATCTGCGTGTTTCGGTGACGGACCGTTGCGATTTCCGCTGCACCTATTGCATGTCGGAAAACATGACGTTTTTGCCGAAGAAGGATTTGCTGACACTTGAAGAACTGGATCGGTTGTGTTCGGCTTTCATCGAACAGGGCGTTCGAAAAATCCGGTTGACGGGTGGAGAGCCGTTGGTGCGCAAAGGCATCATGTCGCTAGTGGAATCGATGTCGCGGCATTTGCGGTCGGGTGCGTTGGAGGAATTGACGCTGACCACCAATGGCAGCCAACTTGCCAAATATGCGAGTGAATTGGCATCGCATGGGGTGAAGCGGATCAATGTTTCAGTTGATACGCTGGACGCGCAGAAATTCCACACGATCACGCGGTGGGGTGAATTGGCAAAAGTGAAAGAAGGTTTGGCAGCGGCGAAAGCTGCGGGACTTGCGCTCAAGATCAATGCGGTTGCGTTGAAAGGCGTGAACGACACGGAAATTCCAGAAATGATCCGCTGGGCCCATGGCGAGGGCATGGATTTGACTTTGATTGAAACCATGCCGCTGGGCGACATTGAGGGTGACAGGACGGATCAATATTTGCCGCTGTCGCAAGTTCGGGCTGGATTGATGGACCAATTTACGCTGGAAGACATCTCGCACAAAACCGGTGGGCCTGCGCGTTATGTGCGGGTGAAGGAGACGGGGGGGAGGCTTGGATTTATTACACCGCTGACCCATAATTTCTGCGAAAGTTGCAACCGGGTGCGCCTGACGTGTACGGGAACACTTTACATGTGCCTGGGCCAGGAAGATGCAGCGGATTTGCGAGCGCCCTTGCGGGCTTCGGAAGGCAACGAGCTTTTGCGTGATGCCATTCTTGAAGCGATTGGCCGCAAACCCAAGGGCCATGATTTCATCATCGACCGGGACCATAACAAGCCTGCGGTGTCGCGGCATATGAGTGTGACGGGGGGTTAGGTTGTGGTTCTGGGGCGCATGCTTCGAGGCTCGCAAGAGCGAGCACCTCAGCACGAGGGTTGTAAATTCGTGCTCTTCTCAATTGTCTAACTTCACCCAGAGGTGCGAGCCCTTGCGAGCCTCGAAGGGTGCGCCACCGTTGTGTTACATCAAGGCGTTGTGCTCGCTGCGGGTTTTTTCAACCCTGTAATCGGCACTTCAACTTTCAGCACGCCAGCCTTCTCAAACGTCACATCCAGCTTCAGGCTTTCACCTTCCACGAGCGGCGCTTTCAATCCCGTCAACATCACATGCAAGCCGCCTTGCGACATAGTGATTGTGCTGCGTGACGGCACCTCAATTGAGTCCAGCATTACCATTGTTGCAGTATCGTCGACGATTTTGCTTTTATGTATCATTGCATGTTTGGCGGCTGGCGTTGAAACCGCAATGATCTTGTCGGCAGTGCCGGTGTTTGAAATTGTGAAATAAACGGCAGCGCTAGTGGCTGTCGGCGTCAGCGAACGGGACGCATGGCCACCAATCACCGCCAGTTCACCAGCCCACCCCTTGCCCAAGGTGAGTAGGAGTGCGAACATTATGATTGTGGAGCGTGTAAACATGAGGCACCCGATAGTTGGCATCTGTGGCATTGTGTTGGCGAGTGTTGCCATTGTCGCATCACGGGTCGCAGCGCATGCAGAGCCGGGGATTGAGGTAGCAGTCGAACTGCTGTTGGCACTGGATTCATCCGCCAGCATGAATGCTGACGAGTTTGATTTGCAGGTGCAAGGCATTGCCCAGGCCTTTCGCGATCCTGAAGTTTTAAAAGCCATCAAAGACCTCGAACCATTGGGTGTGGCACTGGCGGTGAGCCAATGGGGTGGACCGGGTGAAAGCCGTCTTGTTGTACCATTTAGCCATGTAAAATCGGCACGGGAAGCCAAGGCGTTTGGGTTTCGCGTGGGATTGGGTACACGCGGGTTTGTGGCGGCTTCCACATCAATTGCTTCGGCGATAGAAGATGGTGTTGCGCTGTTGGCTGACAATGGTTTCGATGGCCAAAGGCGCGTCATCGACATCTCCGGCGATGGTGCCGACAACAGCGGCTTGGATCTCGAAGCAGCGCGGGAAAGTGCCCAACAAAACGGCGTGGGCATCAACGGGCTGGCCATTCAATCCGAAGATCAGGGGTTGACGGAATATTACCGGGAGAACGTGATTTCCGGGGTTGACAGTTTTGTTGTCACAGCCAAGGATTTTTCGGATTTTGCCCGTGCGATCAAGGAAAAACTGTTGCGGGAGTTACGTCCGTTGGGTTCGTGACACGTGTTGCAGAACGCTGACAAGTTTCTCGACGGCAAGCAGAAGTTCTTTTTCCGTAAAGCCGGCAAAGCTGAGCAATAATCCCTGTTGGCGGCTGCGGCCACCATAGTGGGATGACAAGGCCTGCACTTCGACACCTGCTGCAGCCAGCTTTGCTACCAGTGATTCGTCATTTTGATGTACGGCGAGTCGCAACATGATGGTCAGTCCTGATGGCGGCGCATCGACTTTGAAAAGTTCGGGATCATAAGCTTCCAGTGATTTCATCAACAGCGTGCGTCGGATGGCATAGAGTCTGCGCATGCGCCGGATATGGACTGCGAACTGGCCCTGTTCCATGAATTGGGCAAGAGCGGGTTGGACCAGCAGCGAGGGCGGTGCGCCATAGTTGCGGCGTTCATCCTGAAACATTGAAATCATGCGTTTGGGAACCACGATGAATCCCAGGCGGATGATGGGTGAAAAAACCTTGGAGAAGGTGCCGGAATAAATGACGCTTTCAGATCGATCAAGGCTCATGAGAGCGGGCAGGGGCCTGCCGACGTAACGATACTCACTGTCATAGTCGTCTTCGATGACGATGGCCGATGTTTGCTTGGCCCAGGCAAGCAGTTCGAGTCGGCGCGATAGCGGCATGGTTACGCCTGTGGGATATTGTCGGGCTGGGGTTACAAAGGCACCTCGGGCTTGCGGTGCTTTGGCAATGGCTTGGGTTACGATGAGGCCCTCACCATCAACTGTGACGGGAGACACTGTTAGTCCACCCAAGGAAAAAACCCGCCGCGCTGTGGCGTAGCCGGGTTCTTCCAGCCAAATGGTGTCACCCGGTTTGAAGATGGCACCTCTTATGAGTTCAAAAGCATCAGCGCCGCCCGCCGTCATGACGACTTGCGTGGCTTCGGAGGCAATGCCGCGCCATTCGAAAATATGGGCTGCAATGGCTTGCCGCAAGGGCAGCCAGCCGAAGGGATCATTATGTTCAAGCAGGGCTATGGGCGGGTTGCGCCAGTAGCGGCCAAGGATGCGGCCCCATTCATCATGGGGGAAGTTTTCCCAATCCACCAGACCGCTGCGGAAGGGTTTGGCGGGTTGGCGGGAAATGCGTTTGACCGCGACGGGTGATTTTGTTTGGCGTCCGGACGTCAAAAGCGTTTCAGGCAGTTCGGCGGCAATGGCAGTGCCGGAGCCCAAGCGGGTTTCGACATAGCCTTCGCCGGCGAGTTGTTCGTAGGCTTCAACCACAGTGGCGCGGGCCACCCCCAACTGTTCGGCAAGGGCACGGCTGGAGGGCAGGCGCGAGCTCGGCTTCAGGCGGCCTTGCAAGACGAGTTCACGAATCTGCTTGGCAATCTGGGATTGGATGGCTTCTGCATCGCTGCGATCAATGCCAAAATCCAGAATGGATACTGTACTAAGTGGTCTGTTCTTTGGCAGCATTATTGGACTTTCAGCCATACCATAGAACGACTAACCCAGAGGTGCAACACAATGAGGAATCCATGACATCTGCACCTTCTGAACTCACCCGTTTGCGCCGCATGAACAAGCGGGCGCATTATGACGAAGCCACCATCCATCCGATTTTGGATGCGCAACCGATGTGCACTGTGGCTTACGTGTTTGACGGCAAGCCCGTGGTGACGCCGACGCTACAATGGCGGGAAGGCAATCACATTTATTGGCATGGATCTTCGGCCAGCCGCATGTTGGAAAGTTCTGAGGATGCGCAGGTGTGTGTGAACGTCACTTTTTTTGATGGCATGGTGATGGCGCGATCGGCGTTTAACCATTCCTGCAATTATCGTTCGGTGATGGCGTTTGGCAAAGCTTTCAAGGTTAGAGATGTAGCGGAGAAAGAGGCGCGCATGCGGTTTTTTGTGGAGCATTTATTTCCCGGCCGCTGGGATTTGCTGCGGGCCATGACTGCCAAGGAACTAAAAGCCACCACCATGTTGGGACTTGAACTCAATGAAGTGTCGGCCAAGGTGCGGCAAGGTCCACCGGGGGATGATGAAGAGGATTATGCCTTGCCAATATGGGCGGGGGTTATTCCGCTTGCCACGCAGACGGGGCAAGTCATCGATGATCCACGCCTGTTGCCGGGATTGGCGATGCCTGATCATGTCCGGGATTTCAAAATCGGCTAGGCTGCCATACCAACTTCGCAACCCTTGCATGACGCGACAACATTGATTGCGCCGTGTAGAGAATGCCCATGAATAAATTTTCAAACGAAGCGCGGTGGGTGGGTTATGGCCTCACAGCGGTGGGGGCAGCGTTGTTTTCGACCAAGGCCATTTTCATCAAACTGGCTTACCGGGAAGAAACAAATGCCACATTGCTGGTGGCTTGGCGGATGATTTTTTCCACGCCGGTGTTTTTGATGATCGGGCTTGTGGCTTTGCTCATGCAGCGCAGGCGTGGCGAGTCCATGCCAAGAACGCGAAGCATGTGGGGCGCTGCACTGGCGGGTGCCTTGGGTTATGGTCTCTCGTCGTATCTTGATTTCAAGGGACTCGAATTCATTTCGGCCCAGCTTGAGCGATTGGTGTTGTTTACCTATCCGCTGTTTGTGATGTTTCTGGGTGCGGCGTTTTTTGGACAACGTATCACGCGATATGGTTTGGTGGCCTGCGTGATCAGTTACATCGGGCTGGCTATCGTTATAGGATTGGATTTGCCGGGTGGCGGCATGAATACGCTGATCGGTTCGGCCTTGGTGTTGGGTTGTGCCATTACATTTGCCATCAACCAGCTTTTCGCCAAGAATCTGATCACGGTGTTGGGCACAATTTTTTACACGACGATTTCAATGTTGACGGGTGGATTGGCATCGGTGACTATCCATGCTGTGAGCGATGGTGATTTTGGTGCTTCGCCTTGGTTTTTGTGGATGGCCTTGGGCTGTGCGGTGTTTGCGACAGTGGTGCCAATCTTTTGCATCAATGCAGGACTGGCCCGCACATCAGCGCAGACGGTGGCGATGATTTCAACGATTTCACCGATCGTCACAATTGTATTGGCAATCCTGATTTTGGGCGAGCCGTTTACGCTGCCCGATGCGATTGGTTCAGCCTTGGTATTGCTCGGAGTGGGCTATTACACCTGGGCCGACATGCAAGCCCGGCGAGAACAAATTATCCCGCTTGCTTGAGCCATTCCCGCAAAGCATCATTGATCCGCGTCTGCCACTTCGGACCCTTGGCCTTGAATTGCGCGATGACATCGGCATCGAGGCGGAGGGTGGTGGAGATTTTGGGGGACTCGAGTTTAGGGCGACCGCGCACAACGTCAACGCTTGCAAAGCGCTTTTGCCATTCAGGCGTTGAAAGATCTGGCGCGTCATCTGGATCAGACCAGCCGTCCTGAAAAACTTTCTCTCTCTCGTTCATTGGCTTTCCTCATGCTGATAATCCGGCAATTTTCACCACGCTCAGTCCACACCAATATAATCATGCGGTGATAGAGCAATCCAACGGTAATCCAACGTGTTTCACCATAGTCTTGACGAACATCTTCATAGGTCAGTGTGGGACCTTCGAAAATTTCCGATGCTTCAAGAAAATCCAGGCCCCTCATTTCGAGATTGGTGAGGCGTTTTGCTGGATCAAACTCGATGATCATGATTTATTGTTACTACACTAAAAGGATAAACGCAAGCTTAACTCACGTTATCCGGTAGCACTTCCTTGCGCTTTGCCATGAAGCTCAGCAAAGCTTCGTCGATGCCTTGATCCAGTGGGGGGGCTTCGTATTCGCGGAGCATCTTTTTCCACTGGGTATTGGCGCGGGCGACGATGTCTTTGGAGCCTTCGTCTTGCCATTGTTCGAAGGAATTATTGTCAGCCAAACCAGAGCGCCAGAAGGCGGTTTCGAAATTGGCTTGGGTGTGGGTGGAGCCGAGGTAATGGGAGCCGGGGCCGACTTCGCGGATGGCATCCATAGCCTGGCCGTTCTCGGAGAAATCCACACCTTCGGCAAATTTTTGGAACATGGTGAGTTGATCGGCATCCATGATGAGTTTTTCATAACCCGATGACAAACCACCTTCGAGCCAGCCGGCTGAATGCAGGCAGAAGTTCACACCAGACAAAATGGTTGACCAGAGCGTGTTGGCGCTTTCATAGGCGGCTTGTGCATCAGGAACCTTCGAGCCACACAAACCCCCGCCTGAACGGTATGGAACGCCCATGCGGCGGGCCAGTTGGGCTGCACCGAATGTGACATGGGCGGGTTCTGGTGTGCCAAAAGTTGGCGCACCAGACTGCATGGACATGGAGGCTGCGAAAGTGCCGAACACCACAGGTGCGCCGGGGCGACAAAGTTGTGTTGTGGCAATGCCAACGGAAGCCTCCGCCAAAATTTGCGTCAGGGTTCCGACGGTTGTTGTCGGCGACATGGCCCCTGCGACGATGAAAGGTGATATGACGGTGGCCTGATTGGCGCGGGCCAACACTTTGAGGGCACCCAGCATCACGCCATCCCAGACCATGGGAGAATTGGCGTTGATGAGGGAGGTCATCACGCAATTCTGGTCAACGAATTCCTTGCCAAACAGCATTTCGGCCATGGCGACAGAATCGGCTGAGCGCTCACCAGAGGTGACCGAGGCCATGAAGGGTTTGTCGGAATATTTGATGTGGGTGTAGATCATGTCCAGGTGGCGCTTGGCCACGGGAATGTCCACAGGTTCACACAGGGTGCCGCCTGCATGATGCAGGCTCGGCAACATGTAGACCAGTTTGGCAAAGTTGCGAAAATCCTCAATCGTGGCATAGCGGCGGCCTTCATCGAGATTGCGGATGAAGGGTGGGCCATAGACTGGTGCAAAAACCGTATTGTTGCCGCCGATCACCACATTGTTGGCGGGGTTGCGGGCGAATTGCACATATTCGTTTGGCGCTGTTTTAATCAGTGAACGGACCAATCCCTTGGGAAAACGCAGGCGGAAGCGGCGCGGGTCCAATGGCGATGCCTTGACGTCGGCACCAGCTTCCTTCCACATCTGCACGACTTCTTCGTCTTCATAAATGTCGATGCCGGTTTCCTGCAACACCGTATCGGCATTGCGTTCAATCAGTTCGAGTTGATCATCGGAATAGGGTTCGTAGAGCTTGATATTGCGGCGAATATAACCTGCATGTTTCACTGCCGTATTGGTGCGCAAAGCCCGCCGCGCGTCGGCTCCGCCACGAGCGCGGCGACCGGATGGAACAGCTGTTGTATCGGCATCGGTCATGTTTGTGCGGCCCTGTTGAGAAATGTTCACCTGCCATGTTTAGGCGAGGTGTCTCGGGTTCAGGCGGCGACAAGCGTCAAACGGTGGCGCGGAAACGACGGGATATGAAGCGAGCACTGTTTCCATATACTTTAATCATGTCGGACAATTGGTGCCAGTCAACGGCCAGTTCTTACCAGCAAACTTTCTAGCCCATGGAAATGATAGGCATCGCGGTATTGTGGCGTTTCAGCCAATTGCAAATTCGGCAGTCGGTCAAACAACACTTGCAGGCCTATTTCCAGTTCCAGTCTGGCCAATGGGGCACCAACACAGAAATGAATTCCGGCACCGAAGCTGGTATGGGAATTTTGTTCGCGACGTGGATCAAAGCGATGAGGTTCGGCAAAGCGGGCGGGATCGCGGTTGGCGGCGCCTAGCATGAGACCGACAATTTCGCCCTTCTTAAGTTTGAGACCTTGGTACTCCATATCTTCCAGGGCGTAACGGGTGAACATGTGGAGAGGGGCGTCAAAGCGCAGACTTTCTTCTATGTGGCCGGGCGTGATGTTGTGGGTCAGGTTGTTTTCAATGAGGGCCTTGATGGCGTTGCCCATGGAATGCACGGTTGCCTCGTGGCCTGCGTTGAGCAGCAATATGGCAGTGGTCACCAGTTCATCTTCAGACAGTTTTCCAGCTTCATCCTTGGCGCGGATCAATTCCGAGAGAAGGTCTTCGCCCGGATTTTTCTGCCGTGTACGGATCAAGTCTCGCATATAAGCCGAGAAATCTGTGACAGCGGCCACGGCTTTGTCTTCAATGCTGCGGTCGCGTTTGGCCATGTACATGGCGACGTGATCGTGGGACCAGGCGAGAAATTGCGGGGCCATTTCGAGGGGTGCGCCCAGCAAATCGCAAATCACCTGGACGGGAATTGGTGTGGCGTATGAGGGCAACAAATCGACTTCATGCGAAGAGTCAAAACCATCAATCAACTCATTGCAAAGATCGACTAATTTTGGTTTTAATCTTTCGATCTGGCGCGACAGGAAGGCACGGTTTACGAGGCCACGCAATCTGGTGTGGACGGGTGGTTCGAGTTCGAGCAGGGAATGGGTTTCGTGCTCGGAAAATGGTTTGATATGTTCTGGAACCTCCGGCCATCCCAGTTCTTCACGCGAAGCGACATGCAGAATTTGCCGACCGAAACGTCGATCCCGCAGCAAGGCGCTTACATCGTCAAAATTTGCGAAACACCAATGGCCGTATTGTTGCCATTTGAATACCGGACATGCCTCGCGGATAATGTCGTAGGCCGCATAGGGGTTCTGCACGAACTGCGTGTTGCGCGGGTCTAGGTCGACGGTTCGGCTGTATCTATCAATATTCATTAGGTCTATGTCTCCCGTTCAACAGTTTTCCACGAGTCCCCTGAAAATGCAAAAGTCCCGCCCGGCGGAATTTATCGCGCTTGTTGCCTTTCTAACTGCCCTGGTTGCCATGTCGATTGATACCATGCTGCCAGCCGTCGGGCAGATGGCAATTGAGCTTGGTGCCACGCACCCCAACGACCGGCAACTGATTATCATCGGATTCTTCGCCGGACAAATGCTGGGGATTCCGATTTTTGGACCGTGGTCGGATTCGATTGGCCGCAAGCCTGCAATTTTTATCGGACTGGTTTTGTATGTTGCAGGGACCTTGCTTTGCATGGTGTCGGGCAGCTTCGCGGTGTTGATCGCTGGCCGTGTCATTCAAGGGATCGGTGCTGCCGGCCCCCGCATCGTTTCAATGGCCATGGTGCGCGATGGTGCCAAGGGCGCTGCCATGGCGCGCATCATGTCCTTTGTCATGTCAGTGTTCATGCTGGTGCCGATATTGGCACCTTCGATTGGACAGTTGGTTCTATATGTGGCGAACTGGCGCTATATTTTTGGCGGGTTGATGGTTGCGGCAATTATCGGCGGTGTGTGGCTTTCATTGCGCCAATCGGAAACACTGCCAGTAGAGCACCGCCTTCCATTCTCAGTCGCGAAACTTTGGTCAAGTGCCGTCGAAGTTGTCAGCAATCCTGTTTCGCTTGGCTACACTTTGGCTACAGGTTTTGTTTTTGGCATCTTCGTGGCCTATCTCGGTGTTTGTCAGCAAATCTTTGCGGAGCAATACAAGCAGGGCGACAAATTCGCTTTGTGGTTTGGTGCCTTTGCCGTCTTCATTGCGCTGGCAATGATCACCAACGGCAAACTTGTTGGCAAACTCGGCATGCGCAAACTTTCGAAGTGGGCCATGATCGTGTACACTGTTGTCTGGATCGTGATTGCGATTGTTTGTCTGTTGACTGCCGGAAACCCGGCCTTGCCGCTGTTGTCGGTGTTGTTTGCGATCTGGTTTTTCTCGGCAGGGTTTACCTTTGGCAATTTCAACGCCATGTCAATGGAACCCATGGGACATATTGCCGGGATGGCGGCTGCGGTTTCCGGATTTGTATCGCAAGCCATGGCCATTTTACTGGGTGGTTTTGCAGGTCGTTTCTATGATGGAACACTGACACCACTGGCGCTGTTTTTTGCGTTTTATTCCATCTGTGCACTTTTGTGCGTGGAATGGGCTGAAGCACGGCGCAGGGCGGTGAAAAAAATGGCCCTTTGAGGAGCAGACAAGCTCGGTTATTCATCTGAAATGGCCAAAGGTTACTCCATATTCTCGATAGCACGACATGCTTTGCGGCCCTCTGAGCCGTGGCCCGAGGCATGGGCGAAGCCGGAACCAAAACCCAGCTACGATGCCATCATCATTGGTGGCGGGGGGCATGGCTTGGCCACGGCCTATTACTTGGCCAAGCACCACGGCATGCGCAATGTGGCAGTGTTGGAAAAATCTTACATTGGTTCTGGCAATGTGGGGCGCAATACAACGCTGATCCGCTCCAATTACATGATCGGCGGCAACACGGCGTTCTTTGAATTTTCGTTGAAATTGTGGGAAGGGCTTTCCCATGAATTGAACTTCAATGCCATGGTTTCGCATCGCGGCCAAGTCGTGTTGGCTGTATCGCCGGGGCAAGTGGACCAGTTTGCACGGCGCGGCAATATCATGCGGCTCCATGGCATTGATGCGGAATTGCTGGACCGCAGCGAAGTGATGAAGATGCTGCCCTATCTCGACTATTCAAAGGACGCGCGTTGGCCGGTTCATGGGGCCATTCACCAGCCACGCGCAGGCACAGTGCGACATGATGCAGTGGCCTGGGGTTATGCGCGGGCGGCTTCGCAATTGGGCGTACACATCATCGAGAATTGCGAAGTCACAAATATTTTGCGAGATGGCGATAAGGTTGTTGGAGTTGAAACTTCGCGTGGAAAAATCCTTGGCGACAAGGTGGCCATAGCGGTTGCCGGACATTCATCCCATGTAGCGGCGATGGCTGGTTTAAAGCTGCCTGTCGAAAGCCATATCTTGCAGGCGTTTGTTTCTGAACCCATCAAGCCGATTGTCCACCATGTGGTGTCGTGGGGTGCTGAGTTGTTTTATCTCTCGCAATCAGACAAGGGTGGCTTGGTTTTCGGGGGGCATATCGATGGTTTCAATACCTACACGCAGCGCGGCCAATTTGCCCGCATGCAAACCGTGATGGAATGCGTGTCATCGCTGATGCCATTTACACAGCGTTTGAAGCTGTTGCGCCATTGGGGTGGCATTCAAGACATGACACCGGATGGCTCGCCGTTTATCTGCCGCACGCCGATACGCCATCTCTATCTGAATGGGGGCTGGTGCTATCAAGGTTTCAAGGCGACGCCCGCATCTGGTTTTACTTTTGCCCATACCATTGCCAATGATCAGGAGCATGAATTGAACCGTTGCTTTTCACTTGATCGTTTCAAAAAGGGTGGCGAACTCGATGAACATGGCGTTGGCAACTGGACATACAAGCAATGAAAAGTCCTTGTCCCCATTGCGGCGAACGGGACTGGAGCGAATTCCGCTATGGTGGCGACGCCTCCAAGCAGCGCCCTTCCCATGGATCAGGTGATCTTGATACGTGGCATGACTATGTGTTCCTGTTCGAAAACCCAAAAGGTCCGCATACGGAGTATTGGCAGCATGTGCTGGGGTGCCGCCAGTGGTTCAAGCTGACGCGCGATACGGCAACCAATGCCAAGGTGGAGGGTGTGGAATGACCGGCTTCCGACGTACACCTTCAGGGGGGCGGATTAATCGCCTGAAACCGATTTCATTCACCTACAACGGCAAGGCACTTTCCGCGTTCGAAGGGGATTCAATCGCATCGGCATTGTTGGCCAATGATCACATCATCATTGGGCGCAGCTTCAAATATCACCGCCCGCGTGGTTTTCTATCGGCTGGGCTTGAAGAAACCAATGGATTGTTCACGCTTGGCGAAGGTGCCGCAACCATTCCCAATGCTATCGGGACCACGACCATGCTGACAGCTGGCATGAAGGTGCAAAGTCAAAATGCCTGGCCGTCTCCCACCTTTGATATAATGGCCATAAATGGTCTTGCCGCACCACTTTTCAAGGCGGGATTTTACTACAAGACTTTCATGGGGCCCACCAAGAAGTCATGGATGTTCTTTGAACCCTTCATCCGACGGGCAGCCGGACTAGGCAAGGCAACAGCCGACAAAGGTGGCGAACGCTACGATACGACCAATGGATTCTGCGACGTACTGGTTGTGGGCTCCGGTCCAGCCGGACTTGCAGCTGCACTGACGGCAGGCAGGGCGGGGGCGCGGGTTGTCTTGGCAGAACAGGACGCCGATTTTGGCGGATCACTGTTGTCTTCCAAGTCAGATGTCCACGAAGTATGGCGCGCCAGTTCGCTTGTTGAATTGAACGCCATGGATAATGTCCGTCTACTGATAAATTCCACTGTGCAAGGTCTTTATGATCACAACCAGGCCATCATTTCACAGGGCCTCCACAAACTTCTGGTGATGCAGGCCAAAACCATTGTCCATGCGACCGGCGCGTTCGAACGTCCGCTTGTATTCAACAACAATGACAGGCCTGGTGTCATGTTGGCGGGTGCCTTGCGGTCTTACTTGAACCGCTATGGATTGGCTCCAAAGCGGCGCGCCGTCATCGTCACCAACAATGATAGTGCCTATGCGTCGGCATTCGATCTGGCAGAAGCTGATGTGGCCGTCACAGTCGCCGAGAGTCGCGGCCAACCCAGTGGTGATCTTTTGGCTCGGGCTGCCCAACTTGGAATTGCGGTTTTTCCCAACAGCGGCATTGCTGATGTGCTGGGTGGCAAACAATTGCAGGCCGTTAAACTCGCTGGTCGCCACGGCGTGACGATTGAATGTGATGTGCTGGGCATGAGTGGAGGCTGGAATCCTGCCATCCATCTGACCAGCCATGGCGGCATCAAACCAATATATGATCCGCAGATCATTTCTTTCGTGCCCGGTGGATTTGCAGATGGACAATTTGGTGCGGGAGCAGTGCTGGGGCATTTTGGCCTGCTGCAAAGCATCCGCGATGGCGTGGTGGCGGCGGAAAAAGCTATCGGGCAGGTTGGACTAAAGCTTTCCAAACCCAATATTGTGGAGCCTGCCGTGCGCGAAGATCGCACCTATGATATTATGGCGAAATGGTTCCAGAGTGAAAATGACAAGCATGCCTTTGTTGATTTCCAGAATGATGTGACCTTCAGTGATGTGAAGCAAGCCCATCAGGAAGGCTACATATCCGTTGAACACCTGAAGCGATACACGACATTGGGCATGGGCACCGATCAGGGAAAAACATCCAACATCAACGGACTTGCTATCATGGCGGGCCTGCGCGGAACGGATATTGCCGATGCCGGCACAACCACATTCCGCCCGCCTTTTTCACCGCTTGCCATAGGGGCAATTGCAGGCCGGAGTGTTGGCAAGCATTTTCGCCCGACGCGACGATCACCTTTGCATGATTGGCACAAGAAAAATGGTGCGGTGTTCATCGAAGCCGGGTTGTGGCAGCGGGCATGGTATTATGATTGGGCGGGGCAAACTCCCGAGACGGCTTACATAAAAGAGATGGAACTGGTGCGGCGGGGCGTTGGCATTGCTGATGTTTCAACGCTTGGCAAAATTGATGTGCAGGGGCCGGATGCTGCCGAATTTCTGAATCGTGTTTATGTCAACGGTTTTGCCAAGCTGGCGATCGGCAAGGCCCGTTATGGTGTGATGCTGAATGATGATGGCCTTGTGCTGGATGATGGCACGACATCGCGGATTTCCGAGACCCAATACTATATGACAACGACGACGGCTCAGGCGGGCGAGGTCATGTCGTGGCTGGAGTATTTGTTGCAGTGTCATTGGACGGATCTCGATGTGCATGTTGCATCGCTGACCGATGAGTGGGGTGGCATGGCCGTGTCGGGGCCGAGATCGCGGGAAGCCTTGCAAGTGGCTTTTCCGGATTTTGATATTTCGAATGAAGCCCTGCCTTACATGGCGGTGCAAGACTTTGCTTACGGTGGCACGGTGGTGCGGCTGATGCGGCTCTCGTTCTCAGGTGAATTGGCCTATGAAGTGCATTGTCCGGCCAATTTTGCGCAGTCCCTGTGGGAGCATATCATCCACGCAGCAGCGCCATTGGATATAAAGCCCTATGGGCTTGAAGCGCTGGCCAGCTTGCGCATCGAGAAAGGCCATGTTGCGGGGTTGGAACTCGATCATCGCAACACATTGGATGATCTGGGCCTCGGTAAAATGGCGGCGAAGGAGAAAGCCTTTGTTGGCAAGGAATTGCGCTTGCGCGAAAATCACATGAGACCTGAGCGCTGGTCGCTGGTGGGGCTGGAATTATTGGAGCCAGACAAAAAACTGCGGGGCGGTTCCATTCTCTTTGCAGCAACAGATGAAATCAAAGGGCATGGCCGGGGTTACATCACGTCGGTGACATGGTCGGTCGAGTTGCAAAAATTCATCGCACTTGGCCTGTTTGATGGCGGGTTGAAACATGAAGGTGAAGAGATCGTCGCGGCGTTTCCGTTGAAAAATGAGCAGGTGCGCCTGTTGATTGTATCGCCGCATTTTGTCGACAAGGAAGGAGTGCGCCTTCATGCTTGACGCGCATTCGCCACTCGACAATCTTGCGCGCTTCGAGGCCAATGGCATTTCGATTGCCGAAGAAGGCGGGTTTGAACTTTGCCAATACGCAGGCGATGAAAAAATCCTGAAGAAGTCATTGGGTAAAATCCCAGTCAAAGTTGGCGTTGCGCTCGTACATGAAGATCGTTGCTTGTTCCGCATTGCGCCGAGGCAGGTTTGGGTTTTGGGAGCAGAAGTTTCAACTGCCGCGGGGCTCTATAAAACACAACTTTCTTCAGGGCGCTGCCGCTTGCGGCTTGAAGGTGCGAAAGTGCGAGAGCTTCTGCTGGCTTGTGCAGTCATTGATTTCGACGCCAACAAGTTCAAGCCCGGGCACTTTGTCATGACTGGCATCCACCACACGCCGATTGTGATCCATTGCACAGGCACAGACATTTTTCACATCTATGTTTTGCGCACCTTCGCCCTGGCCGTTTGGGAGTGGTTGACTGATGCAGCGATTGGACTGGAAAAATGAACATGCGCGACATCCTTGATCTTGACCGATATCCCCTCGATAAAATTGGCACGGACCCTTGGAATGTCTTGGTTGAACGTTGCAAATCGGATTTGCTGCTGCACGGCATGTTCAATCTCAAAGGCTTGGTGCGTGAAGAAGCATTGAACCGCATCGTTGCTGAAGTTCGCCCAGTGATGGACATGCTGTCATTTGTGCACAAACGTTCACACAACATCTATTTCATGAAAAATATTCCAGGCCTCGCTGCTGATCATCCAGCCCTGACCCAGACGGAAACCATCAACCACACAGTCTGCGCTGATCAAATTCCACAAAGCATTATTGCCCATGTTTATGAATGGGCACCGTTGATTGTTTTTCTGGGTGCGACCATGGGCAAGGACGCCCTCTATCCCTTGGGCGATCCGCTGGCCCGCTTGAATGTCATGGGTTACCGGGATGGTGAACAATTGAATTGGCATTTTGATCGCAGCGAATTTACCACGACGCTGCTGATACAAGCGCCAGAAGAGGGCGGTGATTTTGTTTATCGCTCGGATTTGCGCAGTGCTGAAGATCCAAATTACGAAGGCGTTGCAAAATTGTTGCGCGGGCAAGATGCTGATGTGAAGACCTTGAAACTTTCGGCGGGCACATTGAACGTGTTTAGAGGCAAGAACACGGCCCATAAGGTTTCGACGATAAAAGGTGAGCGCGAAAGGTTGATTGCCGTGTTCAGCTATTTCGACAGGCCAGGTGTAGTGTTTTCGAGGGAAGAGCAGATTGGGTTTTATGGGCGGGTGGGCTGAAAACTATTTTTGGTCGAGTTGCATTATGGCGGCTTTCAAGGCCGGAAGATGATCAACCATGATGTCCCAGATCATGAATGCTCGCAAATTTGCGTATTCATGGCGAGTATGGTTGCCAATGCCTCGGATATCTCGCCAACGGATCTCAGGAAACTCACGTAGCCATTCAGCAGGCAATTTTCTCGATGCTTCGGAAATGCACTGGATTGCATAGACTGCCGCGCGGAAGGAGATTGAATCTGATTGAAAATTTTGAAACGTTGATTGTTGGAGGATGCGCTCCAAAACCGAAATTTCGTTCAGTATATGTCCAACATAGAGTTTCGAATCGTTCATCATCAGAACAATTGAATTGCATCTTTTTCGACAAGTACTTTGATAATAGGATGCAAACTGTCGCGTGTTGTCATATGAACAGGGATCCCAATGGCATCTTGAATGTCATTTTCAAATGCAATGATGTCCAGCAAGGAAACTCGTTTGGGCTGCTGTTTGTATTCAATGAACAAGTCCAAATCACTGTCCGGCCTGTTGTCGCCGCGGGCACGGGAACCGAACATGTAGAGGCTCGTTGCGCCAATGGCTCTTAGCGCATCAGCACGTTGCAATAGAACAGCGGTTATCTCTTCTCGGGTCATGTGAATAATCTAACAGATTTTTCTCAAATCGCAAAACTGTAAGAATTTCAAAAACATTGATTTCAATTGTTGTTGACGGCACTTTCCGTTGCTTGCCAACCGTGGGCAACTTCCCGCTTCAACAAGCCATAACTGAAGAAATTGCCGCCGCCCGGCGGCTGGTCGCTCAAGCGCTTTATGGGACGATTGGCGAAATGGCAGAGCAGCAGGGTGCCAACGCCACCGTGGCCGACGAAAAGAACATCGCCACTCCGATGCAATTTCAGCATTTCGGTAACCACTTTGACAATTCTGATCTGGGCGTCGCGGGCTTTTTCCCAACCACGAATACTTTGATCGGGATTTGCAAAGAACTGGTCGGCGACCCGTTCGAATTCGGGCGGTGGCAGATAGCCCGTGGCGCTTCGGTCATTCTTGTGGGCGTCTTCGCGAACATGCAAAGGTATGCCAATATGGCTGGCAACAATGGCTGCTGTCTCCAGCGCCTTGGTTTCGCCGCTGGAAACAATTGTGCGTGTGCTTGCCAAAATCGAACTGGTTTTGAATGCCTCGATGCGGGCGCGGCCCAAATCAGACAATCCCCAGTGGGGTACGAGAATGTCCGGGTCCATGCGCAACTGAGGATGGGTGAGATAGCGCAAATGCCCCATGATTCACCCCCGCATCCTTTCGCCTTTCGGATCAAATAGCGGCTCGCTTATGATTTCGGCTTTGCGCATTTCACCGATAAGCTCGATTTCAAAACCTGTTTCTCCCACCAGTTCTCTCGGCACATAGCCTTGCGCCAGTGACTTGTTTACGTAATGCGCGAAACCGCCGGAGGTGACCCAGCCTACGACTTTGCCGTTCAGCCAGATGGGTTCGTCTCCCAGCACATCGGCATCGCCTGCTTCGACAATCATCGACACACGGCGTAGTTTGCCGCCGGATGCTTTTTCTGCGCGGGCAGCTTCGTGGCCGATGAAATTGTTTTTGGTGAGATCAACAAAGCGATCCATGCCTGCTTCGAAGGGGCCGTAGATGGGGCGCAATTCACGGTACCATGTCGGGAAGTTTTTCTCCAACCGCATGGTGAGCAGGGCGCGCATGCCGAAATGCACAATGCCATGGGCTTTGCCTGCCGCCATGATGCCTTCGTAAAGCCGCTTCTGGTATTCGGGTTTCACCCAGATTTCATAACCGAGATCACCCGTATAGGTCACGCGGTTGACCAGGGCGGCGCAGCGGGCCACATCCATTTCGCGGAAATCCATAAATTTGAATTTGGCGTTCGAAACGTCCTCATCGGTAAGGGCTTGCAAGACATCGCGGGACTTAGGGCCAGCGATTGAGAGTCCCACCAAACCCATGTCCAGCCGGTTGACCACTACGCTGCCATCGGTGGGCAGATGTTGTTCGAACCAGCGCATGTGATATTTCTGGGCTTGCGATGATCCCCACATGTAGAACAAGTCGTCGCGGGCCTTGGCCAAGGTGAAGTCGCCAATCAGTTTGCCTGCATTGTTCAACATGGGTGACAGGATGATGCGACCCTGTTTGGGCATCTTGTTGGTGAGGATGTGCGATAGAAAGGCTTCGGCACTAGGGCCTTTAAAAGCATACTTTGCGAAGTTGGCAATTTCGGTGACACCCACACCATTGCGCGTGGCCATGACCTCGGCCTTCACATGGGGGAAATCATTGGAGCGGTGGAAGGAAACAATGTCCTTGGGTTCAACACCCTTTGGCGCATACCACAGAGGCGTTTCCATGCCCCATGAATCACCCATGACGGCGCCTTGGGCCAGCAGCGTGTCATAGATGGCCGTGGTTTGCTGGGGCCTTGCGGCGGGCAATTCTTCGTTGGGGAAGCGGATGGAGAAGCGCTTGGAATAATTCTCGCGCACCTTGGCATTGGTGTAGCTGCGCGTCGCCCATTCGCCAAAACGTGCCACATCCATGGCCCAGACATCAAAGCCCGGATCGTTGTTTATCATCCACTGCGATAGCGCAAGGCCAACGCCACCACCTTGTGAGAAGCCCGCCATCACGCCACAAGCACACCAGAAATTTCGCACGCCTTGAACAGGGCCAACGAGGGGATTGCCATCAGGCGTGAAGGTGAAGGGCCCGTTGATGACTTTCTTGATGCCAGCCTTGGCGAGCGCCGGAAAATGTTTATAGCCCATTTCCAAATTGGGCGAGATGCGGTCCAGGTCAGGCTGCAACAATTCGCGACCAAATTCCCAGGGAGTGTTCTTGGGGCTCCAAGGCCGACAATCCTGTTCATAGGTGCCAAGCACCAATCCGTTGCGCTCCTGGCGCATGTAAATTTCGGATTTGAAATCAATGATATGGCTGACTTCCTTGCCGTGCTGCTGGTTGAATTCTATCACCTCAGGCACATCATCGGTGACCAGATACATGTGCTCCATGGCGAGCACCGGCAACTCAATTCCGACCATACGTCCCACTTCGCGGGCCCACAGGCCACCGCAATTCACCACATGCTCGGCGTGGATATTACCCTTGTCGGTGATGACATCCCAAGAGTGGTCGCTGCGCTGCTTGAGTTCCTGCACGCGCGTGCCTTGATAAATTTCAGCACCACCGATGCGGGCCGATTTGGCATAAGCATGGGTGGTGCCTTCCGGATCAAGATTGCCATCAGCGGCATCCAGCATCGCACCGTAAAATTGTTTTTCGTCGAATAGCGGATTGAGTTTTTTGGCCTCACTCAATGTGAGAAGTTCAGTTTCCAGATTGAGATAGCGCGCCCGGGCATGGGCCATCTTCAACCATTCCATGCGTTCCTTGGTGTCAGCCAGAAAAAGCCCGCCGGAGCGATGCAGCCCGCAAGCCTGGCCGGAAATTTTTTCCAACTCGTCATAGAGCTTGATTGTATAGCCCTGAAGCTTCGCCACATTGGGATCGCCATTCAACGTATGAAAACCACCCGCCGCATGCCATGTGGAACCAGATGTAAGAATGTCCCGCTCCACCAGCACCACATCTTTCCATCCCGCCTTGGTGAGGTGGTAAAGCACCGAACAGCCGACGACGCCCCCACCGATGACGACGACTTGAGTTGATGATTTCATTGCGGGAGTCCTTGTTTAGATCATAGGAAAGCCTGATTAGCCTTAGCTGTATTGCCCTGCAATTGGCCATGGGGTGAAAAGGCCTCACGTTTGAATTTTCTTCCACAACTGATTGTTTGGTAGGGGTCTTCAAGATGTGCAAAAATTTTAGGAGTTTGACATACATACATTTTTGACATCGAAGTTTGACATCGTGCGCTTTATTTACGCCGCCAGCTTCTCTCTCGATTTCTTCACTGTCATCTTCACGGTCAACCCTGCACGGTGAGCTAACGCAGTCAACGCCTCCAGGCTGAACTTGCTGATTTTGCCGCGCAGCAAGTCATTCATGCGAGGGCGCGTCAGGCCGAGGCGTTTAGCGGCTTCGGCTTGGGTGACTTTCCATGACTTCACGGTATTCTCAATTGCCATGAAGAGGTCTGAGCGCATGGTCATGTTGATGGCGTCCTCTGGTGTTTTTTCGAGCGCGAACCATACATTGTCATAAGTCTCATGTTCCATCTCAGTTTTCCTTTACAATCTGCGCCAAGCGGGCCTTGGCCAATTCAATTTCGCGCTGCGGAGTTTTCTGACTCTTCTTGTGGAATGCATGCAGCACATAAACGGCGCTCCCAATATTTGCGACGTAGACGACACGAAACTCTCCCGGTCGATCCGAAACACGAATTTCCCGGACGCCTTTTCCAATGCTGGGCATGGGCTTCCAGTCCAGTGGCTCGCCACCATATTGAACGCGCAGCAATTCCTGCCCGGCATCATGCCGCGCACCATCCGGAAACTCTCGCAGTCTCACCTTGGAGTCACCGAGAAATGTAACGGACTTGAAATTCCCCATGCTTGGAATGTATCTGTACCGATACTCCAATGCAAGACCCAGAAACAAAAAAACCCCGCAGCTTTCACTGCGGGGCCAGTTTGTTACGCCAGTCTTGGGAGGATGGGTTAGATGGCTTCCTTGACTTCCTTGGCGGCGCGGAAGGCCAGCTTTTTGGATGCCTTGATCTTGATTTGCTCACCCGTCAGCGGGTTGCGGCCCAAACGGGCGGGGCGCTTTTTGACCTGGAAAATGCCAAGGCCGGTGATGCGGACCTTGTTGCCCTTTTTCAGATTCTTGACGGCAAGTTCAACGAAGTTGGACAAAATTTCGCCCATGCCCTTTTTTGACATTTCGTGCTTTTCAGCCAGCTCAGCAGCGATCTTTGACAACGCAACGGTGAGCACTTTTTCTTCAACCATGGTTCTCTCCTAATGGTATGGCGAATCAATTATGGCACTTGGTTACAGCACGTTAACGATTGTGAAAACCCTTTATTTTAGGGCCTATTTTGAATTGTGATTGAGAAAAGCCTTATAAACCGGGGTTAACTTTTTGTTAACGAATTTGACCTGTAATTTTAATGTTTAAAAACAATATCTTACTATTTTTTTTGTCAGGTCGCGAAGTCAACATGTGACTTGAGGGGAATTTTCCCGAGGCCATGTTTTGTTGCAAAAACATTCAGGTTTTCCGTTCGGGCCGGGACATTGATCGTGCCTGACATGTTGTTTTCATGGATGCGGATATTGACGACGGGTCTTACGATTCGATGCAAGTTGTGGCCGCTGCGGGCCACACGCAGATACCAATCCCAATCCCAATAATAGGGAAGTGCCTTGTCAAACAACCCAAGTTCATCGTGGAGGGATTTTCGATAACACACGGCGGAGATCAGGATGGTATTGTTGTTTTCGAGCGAAACGGCGTTGGCATTTTGGGCAAAGTTGCTGGTCCGGCCATCAGGGTAAATCAGTGTACCGTCGGCAAAGACAAGGCCACCACTGGATGCCAACACAGATTGAGCGGTGTCCAGGAATGTGGCGTCGATCCATGTATCGTCATCATCAAGCCAAGCAATGACATCGCCGCGTGCGGTGTCGAGGCCCATGTTGCGAGCAGGAACCGCACCGCGCTGGCCGCTGTCCAAAACGCGCACGCGGTTGTCATCAGGGAGCGAGACCGGCACTGATCCATCATTGACGATGAGCAGTTCAAGCTGCCTATGGGTTTGCACCAGCACACTTGCAACAGCCTCAGCGAGATAGTCCGGCCGATCGCGCGTGGGAATGATGACGGAGATGAGCACGAGTCTACTCGGCGTCGGCCACTTCAATGTGGATGCGCTTGCCGAGTGCGGCGAAAGCGGCTTCGATTTTGCCGATGCTGGTTGAGTGGCTAAACTTCAGCAATCTATCAATCTCTTGGCGATGCAAATTCATCTTGCGGCCAAGTTCTGCCTTTTTCACTCCGGAAGTGTGCATTTGCTGATACAAAAGTATCTTCACTTCCGTCTGAAATGGCAGTGACACACGGAGTTCGGAAGGCTTTCCTTTGGAAGGAAGCGGAATAGGCTCGCGATAGGCAATGCGCGCAGCAATTGCTTCTTCAAATGCTCCAACAGCATAGGACAAAGCATCCTCCCGCGTTTCGCCAAACGTCGTGAGTTCAGGAAAGTCGGGCGACGTCACAAGAAACGTGCCTTCATCCGGTGTCAGTTTGACGCGATATGCGATCATTTCAGTCCCAAGTCTTTCAAAATTTTGTGGACCAATCCTTTGCTCAATTCCTTGCTGCTGCCGTGGGCAGGAACCTGAGTGGTTTTACTTCCACGTTTCACTGTTATGTGACCACTGCCACCTTTATGCGTTTCAAACGTACAGTCATGTTTCGCCAGAAAACGGCGCAGTTCGGAATAGTTCATTTTGCACACTCTTAAGAGGTTGAATTCTACACACAACCATTTGCATTGCCTCCCAAGAGAATTGCCGACTTTAGTCGATCTAAACGGATATTGGATGTGTCAAATCTTTTTGTCAACAAAAACGTTTACAACAACCCCATCCTGTCCAACGCCCTTTGCCGTCCAATCAGCGGCAACAGGGCGGCCAATTCCGGCCCGTGTTCCATGCCGGTAAGCACCATGCGCAGCGGCATGAACAGGGCTTTGCCTTTGCGGTCGGTTGTGGCTTTCACGGTTTCCGTCCAGGTTTTCCAAGTTGTGCCGTCCCAAGGTTCGAGCGGCAGGGCGGCGCGGGCTGTTGCGATGAATGCAACGTCTTCCGCAGCGGGATCGATTTTTAGATCCTGTTGGATTACGTCGTCCCAAAATTCGGTTTCCGAGAACTTTTCGATATTGCCGCGAATGGCCAGCCAGAAAGCTTCGGTCTGATCGGGCAGGCGGTGCTTCACCGCGTTCCAAGGCAGCATGTGCAACAACTTGGCGTTCAGTGCTTCCAGGTCTTTTTCATCGAATCGGCCAGGAGCACGGGAAATCTTGGCGAGATCAAAGCCATCGACCAATTCCTGAATGTCCGCACACGGATGAATATTGTCTGAGGTGCCAAGTAGCGCCGCATGGGAGACGACGGCCATCGGTTCAAGTCCGGCTTCGCGCATGGACGCAATGGAGAGGGAGCCCAGGCGCTTCGACAAGCCTTTGCCATCGGAACCAACAAGCAATGAATGGTGGGCATAGATCGGAGGCTTGCCGCCCAGGGCCTCGGTGATGGCCACTTGCACGCCCGCGTTGGTCACATGGTCTTCGCCGCGAATGACATGGGTGATGCCAAAATCAATGTCATCAATGACCGAGGGCAGGGTGTAGAGATAGCTGCCGTCTTCGCGCACCAGCACCGGGTCGGACTGGCTTGCGAGATCCGTGTGCTGGGGGCCGCGAATGAGGTCGTTCCATTCGATAACACGTTGGTCGAGCTTGAAACGCCAGTGGGGCTGGCGGCCCTTGGCTTGCCATTCGGCGCGTTCTTCGGCGGTCAATTTCAAAGCAGCGCGATCATAGGTGCGAAGGCCGCCCCGGGCTTCCTGTCGCTTGCGGCGACGATCCAATTCGTCGGCAGTTTCATAGCAGGGATAGAGTTTGCCCTCGGCTTTCAGCCTGGCCACTACGTCGTTGTAGCGGTCAAAACGTTTGGACTGCCATTCAACCCGGTCAGGCGTGATGCCCAGCCAGGCAATGTCAGTGGCAATGCCGTCGGCATAGTCTTGCGTGGAGCGGGCCAAGTCGGTGTCGTCATAGCGCAAGATGAACTGGCCACCGGATTTGCGAGCCATCAGCCAGTTGAGAATGGCGGTGCGGGCATTGCCGATGTGGATACGGCCGGTGGGGGAGGGTGCGAAGCGAACGATGTTTGTCATGATGGGAAAGCGCTAGCGGGATGGGCGGCTTGCGTCAAGATTGGGGGTGGTGGTGCGGTGGTTATAGGCAGAAGACATGCACCGTAAATTCTAACCGCCCCTCCATGTTTTCTACACTGGACAGAGTAATAATATGCACTGTCACCGTTATAAAAGTAATAATATGCACTGTCACCGTTATTTTACTGTCACCGTTATTTTACGGGGTGCAGTCCAGCCAGTTGGCGCAGCACAAAGCGCACAATCGACCGCACCGCCCGCAACGGGTGATCGGCCGGAACCCGCTGCTCCGGCGATACATAAGAAAAAAGATTTCCCTGATCCTCAAACTGCCCGCGCATAATGCCCTCGCTCTCACGACACCATAGAGTCAGACATTCAGCGATTTGGCCAGGGGTTTTTCAGCGGACTGCTAGAGGAAGAATTCGGTGCCAGTACAACGAAAAGGGAATAGCAGGCTCGGTAAATTGGGCAAGCCACAGTATTTCATGCTGCAATGTTGGTTAGTTCGCTGCGAAGGACGATCCCGTCGAGCATATAATAGCCGTTATATGTTGAATTCCCTATATGAATGCTTGATCTAGTGCTGACTTGAAAAGCATTTCCTAATGCTTTGACAGCTGGATTGTCCTGTTTCACCAATTGAATCGCGCTGACATCGATTCCAGTATCGTTGATACTTTTCTCCGAAAGTATCTGCGAAATTTTCCGGAAAAAATGCCTGTAGTCTTCTTCCTTTTTGGTAACATCTTTCTCGGGAACAATCCAAAGTTTCCAAACCTGCGTTTCTGAGTTCAATACCCACATGGCGAATTTGGGCCTGAGTCCATCATCGTCCAGACGCTCAAGAAGGTCATGACCAACTCTCACCAATGTTTCTTTATCCATGGAAATATCCCGTGATTCTCTTCAACAACTGCCGACAACAAGTAATGCGCCAAAGCCTTTTCTGTCTGCTGATAACGGCTTTCCTCCGTCCATTGTGCGGCTATATCCCAATTTTCCTGGAGTCGAGGGTTTCTTTTTGCTTCATTTTCGAGTTCAGCCCGCAACCCGGCTACACCAAGCAGTTTGTTCAAATCGTGGACATAGATGCTGTTAATCAGTTGTTTGTCGGGAATGACATCGGGCAACATCATTCGAGCAATGCAGGCTTTCAAACCAAGTTCGATAGAATAGCCCGCGAGGTAGTAGGCATTCGAATTTCGCCCATTCTCGAAAAGCAATTGACTGTCACTCAGCTTCGTCGAAGCGAGTGACTGAAGGTCATAACGAGAAATAGGTGATCCCATTAATACAGCTTGGACAAGCATTAACCGCAAATCAAGAGCAATTGAATCTCGGTTACGGAAGCCACTTCAAGAAACTTCCCTTACACCATCCCATCCCTGAACCCGTTGGTAATCGGATACCTTCTGTCCCGTCCGAAATTGCGCCTTGTTATCTTCACCCCCGGTGCAGCCTGTCTTCTTTTATATTCGGCGATGTAGAGCATGTGCTGGATGCGTCTTACCAGTGTGATGTCGTGGCCGCGTGCAACAATTTCCGCGACAGATTGTTCCCGCTCTACCAATCCATCGAGAATATCATCCAGCACTTCATAGGGTGGCAGTGAGTCCTGATCCTTCTGGTTCTCGCGCAATTCAGCAGTCGGCGCTTTGGTAATGATCCGTATAGGGATGACTTCTGAAACCGTGTTGCGCCATGCAGCCAGGCGATAAACTTCGGTTTTGTAGACGTCCTTGATGGGATTGAAACCGCCGTTCATGTCGCCATAGAGGGTGGCATAGCCGACGCTCATTTCGCTTTTGTTGCCTGTGGTGAGCACCATGGAGCCAAGTTTGTTGGAAATGGCCATGAGGATGACGCCGCGCGAACGGGACTGGAGATTTTCCTCGGTGGTGTCGGCTTTGCGGCCTGCAAACATTTTGGCAAGTGCGTTTTCAAAGCCGACGACGGGTTCTTCGATGGGCACAACATCGTAGCGCACGCCCAGACGCTTGGCGCAGTCTTCGGCGTCTTCCAGGCTGTCGTTGCTGGTGTAAGCGAAAGGCAGCATCACGCAATGGACCTTGTCGGGCCCCAGCGCATCTACCGCCATGGCGGCGACGACGGCTGAATCGATGCCGCCGGACATGCCAAGCACGATGCCGGGAAAGCGGTTTTTCAGCACATAGTCGCGCAGGCCTAGCACGCAGGCTTTCCAGGTTTCTTCTTCGCGTTCAGGCAGGCGGGTGATTTCGCCTTTGTCCATTGTCCAGCCCTTAGCCGATTTGTACCAAGTGGTGAGAGCAAGGGCTTCTTCGAACATTGGCATTTGCAGCGCAAGGGATCGATCGGCATTCAGCACGAAAGACGCGCCATCAAACACCAACTCATCCTGACCGCCGATTTGATTGAGATAGACCAGGGGCAAACCGGTTTCGGTGACACGTGCGACGGAGAGGTTCAGGCGCACATCATCCTTGTTGCGCTCGAAGGGCGATCCATTGGGGGAGAGCAGAAATTCAGCACCGGTTTCAGCGAGGGTTTCGCAAGTTTCCTCGGTCCAGATGTCTTCGCAAATTGGCACGCCGAGGCGCACGCCTTTGAAAGAAATCGGACCGGGGGCGGGGCCAGCATCGAAGACGCGCTTTTCATCAAAGACGCCATAATTCGGCAGATCAAATTTGTGGCGCAGGGTTTCGATTCTGCCGTGGTTGAGAAGGGCGACGGAATTGTAGAGCTTGTCGCCTTCTCGCCCAGCTTCCAACCAGGGCAGGCCCATGAGGATGGCGGGGCCATTTTTGAAAGTTATCGCCAAATCTTCGCAGGCGGACTTGCAGGCAGCGACAAATGAATGACGCAGCACCAGATCTTCAGGCGGATAGCCAGCGATGAAAAGTTCCGGAAACATCACGATGTCGGCAGCGGACAAATCTTCTACGGCTTTTTTGGCTTTGGCGAGATTTTGCGCAATGGCGCCCACGGTGGGATTGAGTTGGGCGAGGCCGATGGTGAGTTTTTCTGTCATGATGGGCATGTCATAGTTCAATGGTCACAATGGACGCAACAGCATCATATGAAATTCTGGCATGTGAAATGCTGCCTTGCAATTGGTGTGGCAAGCCGCCAAATTCGCTGGATGAGAGGCCCTGCATGTGGGGAACAATTTAAGGGAGTTCAGTGATGCGTCTCGAAGATGAAAAACCTTCTGACAATGTTGAGGACAGGCGCGGTCAAGGCGGCGGCGGCGGGTTTGGTTTTCCCGGCGGTGCTGGTGGAAGGCGCATGAACATTCCCATGGGCGGCGGTCGCGGCGGGTTTTCGCTGAAAACGATTGTGATGTTGGCCGTGGCTTATTTCGCCCTGAAATTCTTCTTCAACGTTGATTTGCTTGAGATGATGAATGGCGGCGGCAGCGGTGGTGGCCAGAGCAGCGAGTATAGTTTGCCAGAAGCCCAAACTGATGTGACAGAAGCACAAGTTCCGGGCACCGGCACAGGCAATGCCAATGTGACGGCGGATGCGGGCAAGGATTTTGTCTCGCGGGTTCTGGGTTCGACGGAGCGGGTATGGGTGCCGGTTTTTCAAAAGATGGGTCGCACTTATGAGAAGCCGCAATTGGTGCTGTTCTCAGGCTTTGTGCAATCAGCCTGTGGCAATGCGCAGGCGGCCATGGGTCCGTTTTATTGTCCCGGTGACAGCAAAATCTATATTGATCTTTCGTTCTATCAGGACATGAAAAACAAACTGGGAGCACCAGGAGATTTTGCCCAAGCTTATGTGATCGCCCATGAAGTGGGTCATCATATCCAGAAACAGTTTGGCATTGCCCAAAAAGTCCAGCAGGCAAGGTCCACAGCTTCGAAGGAAGAGGGCAATGTCTTGCAGGTGCGGATGGAATTGCAGGCCGATTGCTTTGCCGGCATTTGGGCCCAGGAAGCCAATGCGCGGGCCAATATTCTGGAAGAAGGCGATGTGGAAGAAGGTCTGAATGCGGCCGCGGCGATTGGTGATGACCGCTTGCAGAAGCGTTCGCAGGGCTATGTGGTGCCCGAGTCGTTTACTCATGGCTCGTCGGAGCAACGGGTGCGTTGGTTCAAGCAAGGCATGGCAGCGAAGAGCTTGCAGGATTGCGATACGTTTGCGGCGGAGAATTTGTAGGGAGAGATTGACGCGCCTCCCCACCTCCGGCCTTCGG
>JANOVS010000104.1:0-2278 GCA_031417515.1 Hyphomicrobiales bacterium | reverse complement strand
TTCGAGAAGCGACTTCAGTCGCGGTTTCGACGAAAATTCTTCAAGTGTGATGTCCATGGTGAGCCTCCGAATCAGGGAGGCCCATGGAATCACACAAAATGCAAAGGGTTAAGCCCCGTTAACTTGAGTTCGGAGCCCTGGCATGACGCCAACTTGTTTGACATGGGGCAGAAATACGCCGACCTGCTGACAGCGCGCGAGGTTATCGCAGCGCTGTCAAGTCAGGACTGAACTCAAACACCAATTGGCATATGCTCTGCCGAGCGCGTCACGGCGCGGGGTGCCGTGAGTTCTTTCCACGTCGAGAGTGCTTTGCTGACGGCAGGGAAGGGCTTGCGTGAAATGAACTTGCCACGACCCGGGCGTGGCTGGTCATTCTTGCCATAAGTCCAGACCACCTCACCGCGCGAAATGGTGTGGCGGGCTTGGCCATTGACCTTGAAGCCTTCGAAGACATTGTAGTCGATGATGGATTTCTGTGAGGCGGCGGAGATGGTCTTCTTGATCCTTGGATCCCACACCACAATGTCGGCGTCCGAACCTGGAAGCAGTGCGCCCTTCTGCGGATAGATGTTGAGGATCTGTGCGATGTTGGTGGAAGTGACGGCCACGAATTCATTCATGGTGATGCGGCCCGTCTCCACGCCTGCGGTCCACAGCACCGAAGCGCGGTCTTCAAGTCCACCTGTGCCATTTGGAATCTTGGTGAAGTTGCCCACACCGAAACGCTTCTGCTTCGTGGTGAATGCACAGTGATCCGTCGCCACCACTTGCAATGAGCCTGCGGCGAGGCCGGCCCAGAGTGAATCCTGGTGGCTCTTGTCGCGGAAGGGTGGCGACATGACGCGCTGCGCCGCATAGTCCCAGCTCTTGTTCTTGTATTCGCCTTCATCGAGCGTGAGATGCTGGATCAAGGGTTCGCCATAAACCCGCATGCCCTTTTGGCGCGCCCGGCGGATGGCTTCGTGGGCTTGTTCGCTTGAGGTGTGGACGATGTAGACAGGTACACCTGCTGCATCGGCGATCATGATGGCGCGGTTGGTGGCTTCGCCTTCCACTTCCGGCGGGCGCGAATAGGCATGGGCCTCAGGCCCGGTGATGCCATCATCCATGAACTTCTTCTGCAATGCCGCAATGATGTCACCGTTCTCGGCATGCACCAAAGGCAACGCACCAAGTGCGGCACAGCGCTGGAACGAAGCAAACATCTCGTCGTCATTCACCATCAAGGCGCCCTTGTAGGCCATGAAGTGTTTGAAGGTGTTGATGCCGCGTTTCACCACTTCGCCCATTTCATCGAAGTGCTTCTCCGACCAGCCATTGACGCACATGTGATAGGAGTAATCGGCGGAGGCATTCTTGGTGGCGCGTCCCTCCCAATCTTTCAATGCGGCAAGCATGCCGTCGGGTCCGGGGATGATGAAATCCACAACCGTCGTTGTGCCGCCTGACAAAGCTGCAAACGTGCCGCTCTCCCATGTCTCGGCGGCAGTCGTGCCCATAAATGGCATTTCAAGGTGTGTGTGCGGATCAATGCCGCCCGGCATGATGTAGGCACCCTCGGCATCAATCGTTGTGTCGCCTTTCAGGTTTTCGCCGATGGCCTTGATCTTTTCGCCTTCAATGAGGATGTCTGAAACATATGTGCGATCTGCGGCGACGATGGTGCCGCCCTTGATGACTTTGGTTGACATGGCATTTCTCCCTTGGTGCTTGTTCTCAGTTTTCTGGTGGAGGTATCGCGCCTTTGCGCTCGACAATCAATCTGTAGGCTTCTGGTTCGCGGTGCTTGGCGAAATTGAAAATGGTTTCGCGGTAACGTTTGCCCAGATCAAGGTCACAGCGCGCGGTGATGACTTCGTCTTCCATCGAGACGGCCTGCGCGATAATCTCGCCCGAGGGTGCAATAATGGCGCTTTGGCCCACCATCTTTGAGCCTTCCTCAATGCCGCACTTTGCCGTGCCGATAACCCAGGTTGAATTCTGGTAGGCACCGGCCTGCATCGAGAGATGATTGTGGAACATGGTGAGGCCATCAATGTCGGCATGGCCGGTGTGATCGAAGGGTGTGTTGTAACCCAGCATGACCATTTCAACACCTTGCAGGCCCATGACGCGGTATGTTTCAGGCCAGCGTCGGTCATTGCAGATGCACATGCCCATGACACCGCCAAAGCCGCGCCATACTGGAAAGCCCAGATTGCCGGGCTCGAAATAGCGTTTCTCAAGGTGTTGGTGCGTGCGGTTGGGTTGCGGTTCAGCGTGGCCGGGCAGGTGA
>JANOVS010000103.1:0-4436 GCA_031417515.1 Hyphomicrobiales bacterium | reverse complement strand
TTCGAGAAGCGACTTCAGTCGCGGTTTCGACGAAAATTCTTCAAGTGTGATGTCCATGGTGAGCCTCCGAATCAGGGAGGCCCATGGAATCACACAAAATGCAAAGGGTTAAGCCCCGTTAACTTGAGTTCGGAGCCCTGGGGGGCCACATGCGACTATTGCAAACAGCCCTTGATAAGGTCAATTCATGGGGCCGTTGGTATCATCAGATGAAAAAGCCCAGTTCAGAACAGCAGGATATACGGTGGTGAACGCAGCTTTTGAATCACCGGTTATTGATAACCCTGTCTGTCAATGAACGCGGCGTTGCGCGCAAGATCATTGATTTCATAAAACTCCCGGGCATCAAAACTGATAGTCCCGACAAAATTGTCCATGAACTCTCAGGTGGAAATCAACAGAAAGTCGTTCTTTCTAAAATGCGTTAAAACTTTGTGAGGCTTTGGGCGCGTTGAACTTCAAATGGGACACATCATGAAGCGCTTAATGGTATTGGGGATATTGGTATCAGGAATGAGCACGAGCAGTGCCTTTGCTGGAATGGCTACGGGCGATCAAATCAAAGCCGCGATTTCGGGCAATTCCGTGCAGGGCAATATGGATGCTTCAGGCGCATATTTTGAATTTTATGCCGCTGATGGCACCGTGTTTGGCAAGGATTACAAAGCCCAAGGCTGCGGAACAGTGGTTGCAGGCAATCCTAACAATTTCGAATAAGCTCTCCAGGTAAAGCCGCCCCACACCAGCCAGTCCATGAATGGATTGAAATGGTCAGTGAATAAGTTTGGCAGTGATTGATGTAATCACCGTCGAAACAACTTGATTATATTCCAATGTGGGCTGGATGTCGGTGATTGCACCATAGGTATTTGGATCAAATGGCAGGGCCATGGCGTCATAGGCTTCTGCTATAGCGGCGCAGGCCTTTTCGGAGTGTTTGACTGCAATAATGGCACCCATTTGGATGCAGTGTTTGGTCATGCGTTGGGCAATGCCCACGAGCTTCACCCGTCCCTCAGCATTGATGCTGAATTTGCCCGGGCAATACTCATTGGTTAACTCGCCAATTCTTGCGTCAATGCCTAGTTGCAATAAGGCACCAGTGATTGCACCTGCAAATATCTGGTAGCGCGAAATCATGAATGGATAAGGGTCAGGGTGGGGTGTAACGATAGTGATGCCGAGGGAATGTTCATCAAATATCGTCAACCTGCCCCCGGTGCCGCGCTCAATCGGTTCAAAGCCGCGGACCCGCGCCCGTTCTTTCACCACCTCATAGTCAGGGTGTGTTGTATCTTGCGGTGAAAACGCAGCAGTCGGTCGCGGGCGGCGAAAGCGCAGGATGGCTTGATCGCCTAATCGCAAACCCGTGAGTTGGTCTTTCACCCATGCCGCATAATCTTGTGGCGAAGGCCGCGCATCGGCGGGCAGTTCCGTATCATCAATGATCTGGAATGGCCCGCCGAAGGCTTGCATCAGGCGGCCTTGGCTTTGCCTGCACAGCCATAGAGTTCCATCTTCTCGATGGTGGCTTTGATCATGCGCTTGCGGCCCTCAGCCATGGCGTCCTCAAGTTGATGGTCACCCTTCGACCACACATCCAACATGCCCTGACGGAACACATGGCGAAGATCAGTATCAGCATTGAACTTATGCACACCAGCAGCCTTCGCAGCTTGCACTTCATTAACCGGAATACCCGACGCGCCATGCAGCACCAATGGAATTTTCGTGGCATCACGGATTTCAAGGGTGCGCTTGATTGACAAGGGTTCAGGTTTCAAGCCGGGGATGACGCCATGCACAATGCCAACGGAAATGGCGAGATAATCCACGCCCGTCTCTGCAACAAAGCGCGTCGCCTCTTCAACCGTTGTGTAATAATCTTCCCAGTTCACATTCTCGCCGACGTCGGGAATCTTGCCGAGTTCCGCCTCCACCGGAATGCCGAAGTCATGGGAAATCTCGACAACCCGTTTCGTCCAGCGGATGTTTTCTTCAAATGGCAAATGCGCGAAATCGCACATGATGGAATTGAAGCCCAGCTTAATGGCCTCCAGGCATTCGTCCCATGGACCGTGATCAAGATGGATCACAAATTGCGCATTGGATTCTTCGGCGATGCGCTTGGTCATGTTGAAAGCTTTTTTGACTCCCATGTGCGGAACAATAGCGCGGCCCACTTGCAGGATCACAGGTGAATTCGCTTGTTCTGCGGCCCGCACCAGTGCTTCCGTTGTTTCATCATTGTGCATGTTAAACGCACCCACGGCATATTTGCCTTTACGTGCATCATCAATCAGTTGGCGTGGATTGGCCCAAGGCATTGTTCAAGTCCTCTCTCAAGAAATTTTAATGACGGCAATTGGTGTGCGTACTTCGACAACCGAATCTTCTGCATACAGAATTTCGGTCAAAACGCCCGTCGCCGGAGACTCTAAAGTCTCAGTCGTCTTTTCAGCTTCGATCTCAGCCAGCGGCTCATCTTCGGCCACCGTATCGCCAACGGCTTTCAACCATTTGACGATCTTGCCTTCGCCCATGCCCATGCCCCATTGCGGCAGCAGTACTTTGATGTTTGGCATTGTCAGTGTCCTTTCAGTTCTGAACCGGTCACTTTGCGGACAGCATCCGCAATTTTCTCCGCGTTCGGGTAAAGTTGTTTTTCAAGCGCCGGGCTGAAGGGGATGTGCGTGTCCGGCGTGGTGACACGTAAGATTGGTGCTTTCAGACTGTCGAAAATGGTTTCAGACACCAGCGCGGAAATCTCTGCCGCAGCACCGCAGGTTTTGTTGGCAGGATCAGCGATGACGAGACGGCCTGTTTTCGCAACGGATCTGAAAATCGCGTCGTGATCAAGCGGCACCAATGTGCGGGGATCAATGATCTCGACGGAGATGCCCTCAGCTTCGAGCTTCTGCGCAGCCAATATTGACTGCTGCACCGCCGATGAAATCGCAACGATAGTGACGTCTGTTCCCTCTCTCACCGTGCGGGCCACGCCGAAAGGAATGCGGAATTCGCCGTCTGGAATGTCTTCCTTCAGGCCCCAAAGCATACAAGCTTCGAAGGACATGACGGGATCATCCATATCGATGGCCGTGCGCAGCAATCCCTTCGCATCCGTCGGGGTCGCGGGCACCATGATCTTCAAGCCCGGCATGTTCATGAACATCGGGTAAGGACGATCAGAGTGATGGGCCGCTGTGCTCAAGCCATAGAACATGGCCGAGCGGAACACGACGGGCAGCGAGGCTTGACCCCCAAACATATAGCGGCTCTTGGCCACTTGATTGATAAATTGGTCCATGGCCATATAAAGAAAAGTGGAATACGAAAGATCAACGATGGGGCGCAGGCCCGTCATGGCCGCACCTGCTGCAGCGCCCACCATCACCTCTTCCGAGATGGGTGTATTGCGAATGCGGTTGGCACCAAACATCTGCAGGAAGTCGCCCTTGTCGGCCCGCGACTTGCCGCCACCCATGGTGCCGTAAACATTGGCCTCCACATCTTCACCCATGATGATGACGCGGCTGTCGGCCGCCATGGCCTCGCGTTGCGCTTCGCCAATGGCACCGAGATAACTTGTAACTGTCATGATGTTGCTCCGAAGGGTTCGGTGTAAATATCTTTGAAGGCGACGGACAGCTCTGGATATGGGCTCTCGTTGGAAAACGCGACTGAGGCATCGACTTCCGCCATCACTTCCGTTTCAAGGCCTGCAAGTGTTGCTTCATCCGCAATGCCTTGTTCAATCATATGGGCACGGAACAGCTTGATAGGATCGCGCTTCAACCATGCGGCCTTCAAATCTTGATCGCGATAATCAACAGCAAGCCGCAAACCCTCGGAGTGTTCATTGAAGCGATAGGTGACGACTTCAACAAAGCTTGGGCCTTGGCCTGCACGGGCGCGATCCACTGCAGTTCGCACAGCGTCATAAACAGTCAATACGCTTTGTCCGTCTTCAACGCGCACCCCCGGCATATCAAAGCCAGCCGCACGATTGGCCAGCACACCTGCGGTCACCGTGTGAGCCGGTGTCGACAATGCATATTGATTATTCTCGCACAGAAACACGATTGGCAGTTTCCACACCGACGAGATATTCATCGCCTCATAAAGACAACCCTGATTGGCCGCACCATCACCAAAAAAGGCAAGGGATACACGGCCATTGCCCAAACCCTTGCTGGAAAGTGCCGCACCCGTTGCAATCGGAATGGACGAACCGACAATGCCTGATTCACCGAGGCTCCCGACTTTGAAGTCAGCCAGATGCATGGAGCCGCCTTTGCCGCCACAGACGCCCCAGGCCTTGCCCACAAGCTCTGCCATCAAAGGCCCCAGAGCTGCGCCCTTGCCTATAGGGTGGCCGTGGCTGAGGTGGTTTCCTGTCATGTAGTCGCCATCAGCCAAGGCCATCGTGGCTC
>JANOVS010000102.1:0-3512 GCA_031417515.1 Hyphomicrobiales bacterium | reverse complement strand
GCATTGGCCATCAACGCATAGAATTGCAGTTCACCACCTGCAATTTTTGAATAGAAATTTGCAGCCCGCAAGGCAGCCCCGCCATCTGCTGTCGTCACCCGCATTTCACGTCCACCATCTGTCGGTGTAAGTCTGATCGTGAGGGGCAAACCACTCAAAAAATTTCCCTCAAGCATTGCGGTGGTAATCTGGCCTCCTCGCGTTACGAAGGTTCCCTTGACGTTGCGAACAGATTCTCCGCGATGTGCTATGATTTCCTTGAAGTTGGCGATGACAATGAACTTTGGTCCATTTTGATTGCCCCCGGCACTTGCGCCTTCGCCCTTTGCAGGTGAGATCAGGTTTTTGATGTAAGGTCGACCGTCAAAACTATTGCCTGTGATTGTGAGATTGGTGGCATCTTCGCCCGGCTCCAGCTTCGCCGTGAAAACATCATCTTCACTCAGCCTGATTTCAGTAAGATCAACAATCTTCAACCCGCCGTTCTGCCGAAGCCTCAGCGATCCCCGCAGCTTCAATCCCTTACCGTCAAGTTTCAAGTCCTCGATGCTGCGCCCATCCGCTCCATTGTCGATAACCTGAAAGCTCGCCGTGGTGCCCTTGATGGCGGCCCTGCTCCAGCCGGCTGCCGCAACTTTCATGGCAACGCCTGAAAGATTGGCTTCCACATCAATGATGCGGCCTTCACCTTGTTCTCCAGTGATCGAGACTTTTACCGGCACATCTCCCGTCATGTACTCATCAAGCTTCAAACCCAGCTTTGTCCGCAGCTTGGAATCAAGCACGGTTTCCACTTCGGCCCTGACCTGGCCCTTGCCGCGCGGCTTTTGCCAAAACACTTTCGCGGCAATACCATTGACCTTGGCCGGACCTTTGACAGTTATGGATTCTGGCTCAATGCCAATTTCAAATTGCCCGTCTGTAAGATCAACACCCGGCAAAATCGCCTTCAGCGATGCATCCTTCAGGCTGACTTCCGTGTTGAGCTTTACCCGGTCCCGCGGCACATTCTTGATCAGCGGCAGGTTGAGAGAAATCAGCGCGCGCGCCAAACCGCCAACATTTGGCATTGCTTTAAGTTCTCCTGTTGCAAGCTTTAGATCAGGCAACGCCGCATATTCCAAAAGATCAGCCACACCACCTTGAACATCGAATTTGAAGCTGCCTGGCACCGCATCTGATAACAAGTCGCTGGCCGCAAATGAACCTGCTGTCACCGTCACCTTTGCTCCGGACTCGAGGTCAACATGACCCTTGTCAATTTGCAGCGTAAACTTGTCGCCTTTCAAATGTCCGCTGCCCGAGGCATTGCGCAGCAACGGCAAAGACTTGAAGTAACTGGTTTCAACCCCGCGCATGATAAAATCCATCTGGACAACATCAGCCGGCAGCACTTTGGTTCGCTGAGCCTTCGCCAGGGTATTGGCAGGAAAATTGATTTGGAATGTCCCTTCAGTGATCACACCTTGCTTGATGTTGTCAGAAATCCAGGTCCGTGTTCTTGGCGTGACGATGGGGGGCCATAGCTTTTTAAGGAGGGCAGCTGAAACATCGCGCAGCCGCCCGGCGATATTGATGCCTGGTGACTCTTCCCCCCCGGTGATCATGCCGCGCAGTCGCACACCCGTGTTATTGGCCATGACGACCAGATCGGTAATTTCGACCCGTTGCTCTTCAATCGAAGCAACACCGACAAATGTCACCCGGTCGACAAACACCGGATCCTTGATGGTACCTTGTGTATCCACCCGCAAATTGTTGGCAGCCAGATCAATGCCGACTGAAAGCAGGCGGCCATCTGCGGCGCGCTTCGGTTCAAATCTACCTTTGAGATCGGCCCGCGATCCCCCCATGAGGATTGACGCCTCAACAACTTCTATGGGCTTGCCTGCACCATCGTATTTTATGCGCAGCTCACCTTCGTCCACAATAATGGGATTTGAAAGATACTCTGGCAAGTTGACCTTGCCGGCCGCCGCAAAGAGCTGGCCTGTCATGCTCGTAATCGCACCGGCCTCCGTGGCATTGATTTCGAAATTGCCAGAAAATGGTATGTCGACCTTGGCAAACTGCGATAGGGCATAAATGTTTTCTGCAACATGGGCAGGCACCAGCCGATCAATCACGACGTTTGCCGTGTAGTTGCCTTCAGAACGTCTGAAAGTAGCCGAAGCCTCGATTTTCCAAGGCTCGTTCTTGCTTGCCACATCTGCCTTGGCTACAATCACAAAACCTGATGCCACGCGTCGAAACGCTAGGTCAGCGTGGCTGGCGTTCCAGGTTGCGTCATTGGCTTCATCAAACAAACGCAAAGCAGCCCGACTGATCCGCACCTCTTCGAGCGATGACAACGCTCCTTGTTCGCCACCAGCATCCAGCAAAGCTAGAAGTTTGCTGCCTGATAACAGCGGGCTTTTTGTAGCTCCCGCCGACTGCCCATCGTCTTTTCCGCCGTTTTGTGGCGCCGCGTCCAAGCCGTCCAGCTCAATTTCCTGGTCTTCGCCTGCCGCTTCCGTTTCAATACCCAGCTCAAGACTGCCATCAAGATTGCGGCGCGCATTGATCCTCGGACCAATCAAATCTAGGGTCTTGACGCTGACTGTGCCCTCCAGCAAGCGCGAGGTTTCAAGCGATACTCCAGCCTTGGGAGCACTGGCGATGATTTGGCCATCAGCACCATAAAGCACCAGATTGCGCACGCGGATATTTGGCGTTCCAGTTTCGCTATCCAGTTCCAGCTCGGTTTCGCCAAGTTTGATTTTGAGGTCAGGCAGCTTCCGATTGATTGCATCTTCAATGGCTGAGCCCATGAAAGCCAGTGAAATCGGCCCCTGGTTGAGTCGCCAATATAGTCCTGCACCCAACAGGACCAAAATGCCGACCACCCATATCAAGCTCAAAAATGTTATTTTAAGCGCCTTGCAAGTCACTGTTCTGATGGTCCGGTTTGCCGTTTGTCGATTGGCCGTTATCGTTTAAAAGAGACTCATTCGTCCCCTGCCTGCTGTTGTTTCATTAACCCAACATGTTTCAAAGCGCTATTGCGCAGCAAAGATTGGCGAAACCATGGCGGAAAATTTAAATGCAGCGCCCAAATTCGGCCATGACAATTGTCTTTGAAACAGATAGCTTGCCACTGGTTTGGTGAGGGGCGTCTTGCGTGTCAAAATTAATATGCGCCGATCGCCCTTGCGGGGGAAACTATGGTCATGTCCTGGCCAAGAGATGGTGTTGAATGTTTTTCAAGAAAAAAACGAAACAGGCAGTTAATGCAAGAAAATCTGCCACAACGAACATGCAGGTTGAACCGTCATTCATCGGCCGCGACACCACGATTGACGGGCATTTGAACTCTGCAGGTGAGTTGCATGTCGACGGCACAGTGCGCGGTTCCATACAGGCCAAGCTTTGTGTGATTGATGTGGCTGGCATTGTGCAAGGCGATGTGTCCGGCGAAGTTGTCCATGTCCGGGGTCGGGTCATCGGTCCAATCCATGGCAGCAGCATTTTTA
>JANOVS010000101.1:0-9238 GCA_031417515.1 Hyphomicrobiales bacterium | reverse complement strand
CGAGAAGCGACTTCAGTCGCGGTTTCGACGAAAATTCTTCAAGTGTGATGTCCATGGTGAGCCTCCGAATCAGGGAGGCCCATGGAATCACACAAAATGCAAAGGGTTAAGCCCCGTTAACTTGAGTTCGGAGCCCTGGTGAGTTAGCAGGTCATTTGCAACGTAACATGTTACGTGCTATGGTTTGAACATGGCAAAGCTGCAAAACAAGCCGGTAGCTCCGGCTGGTCGCATGAGTGCCTATCGTGCGCGCATGAAGAAGGCTGGCTTTCGGCAGGTGCAACTGTGGCTGCCCGACACCAAGTCTCCGGCTTTTATCAAGGCCGCAAAGCAACAATCCCTTGCCATTGCAGCCCATGACCCTGCGGGCGATGAAATCTTGACGTGGATTGAAAGCGTCTACGAGTGGCCGCCGCAGTGATCCTGAAAAGGGGCGACCTGGTTTTGGCCGCCAGTTCAGGCGACTATGGCAAGCCGCGCCCAAATCTGGTCATTCAGTCCAACGCATTTTCAAACATGCCTTCCGTTACTGTTTGCCCTCTCACCAGCGACCTTCACACAATTGCACCGCTTTTTCGCATCACCATTGATCCGTCGCCGGAAAATGGTCTTCGTCTGCCAAGCCAAATTGCCGTCGATAAAATCACAACACTACCCATAACCCGCATTGCCACAAAACTGGGTACGGCAGGTGACGATACGATGTTGCAAGTGACACGGGCTGTTGCGGTGTTTTTAGGGATCAGCTGACGATGGTGGGAATGGCTTCGCAAAATCGGAACGGACTATCCCGCACGAGACTCTACAATGCACCGAGTGCCGAAGGCAATCCGGAGTTTGCAACGATCCTCAACATGATGCGTGCGCTGGATTTGAAGATCACTGCGCGGGCGGGGTAAGTTCTTAGCCCGTCAAAACAACCTCCACCATCACCCCCTCGAAGGCGGGGGTACAGCTTTGCCGCAAGCTCTGAACGACGGCAGCGGAATTCCGCTTTCGCGGGAATGACTCCCTTCGAAATTGGCAGCAAGAGAACACGGAACCACTGCGACGGGTTTTGAATCTGGGGACTGAAGGAATTTTTCAAGCTACACACTTGCAGGTTCAGATGTCTTTACCGGTTGAATTTGTTTTTGCGCCAGTACACGAATCCTATCTTTCATCAGGTCAAGTATTGATCGAAAGGCCTCTCTCGCCGTCGGAGTTCGAGTTCTCGGGCCGTGCTCAACTTCGACGGTAGCGCTCTGAGAAACTACCACTACTTTTATACCGCCTGATTTATTAAGCGGATCAACTACAAGCGGACCGTGCACAAGCGGGTCATCCAGTATTTCATTTCCAAAATGACCCCGCACTACTAATATGAAACGTCTTCGTAAACTTCCCAGCTCTTCGTCCAACCAAATTGCTGACTTGTCCCTAGAGACCTTTTCGCAGAATCGCCGAATTGCTTTATCATTCGCATAAAGAATCCTATTCGAGAAATCATCAATTTCAGCGAACAGTCGCGTAGAATCTGTCTCGTATGTTCGAGACGGATCTTGGCGCGCAAACGCAAGCACATACAAGGCAACTGCCCAGCCCAAGCCACTAAAAATTTGACTACTCGGAATTTGAGAAAGCCAGCCGGTAGAGACTTTAATCCAATTGGGGAGCTGCGCGTAAAACTGCAGCTCCTTAAGGACTTCAACGACTGACCCACCCAAAACAGCAAGCAAAAGAGTAACTATGGCACCTAAAAGCGCCTGAAATTTAGTCGGCATGGATCGGGCCGCCAATCCTCAAGCAAACTTCTGCTTCAACTCGCCCTTGGCGTAGCGCTTGGCCATTTCGGCTACTGAGATACATTTCTTGATTCTGCTCGCCTGTCCCGCCGTGTTGAATTCATTAAAGCGCAGGGTACACAGTTTGGTCATGGCTTCCATTGCGGGTTTCAGATATTTGCGCGGATCGAACTCGCTCGGATCTTCGGCGAACACCTTGCGGATAGCACCCGTCAGTGCCATGCGGTTGTCGGTGTCGATGTTGATTTTACGCACGCCGTGCTTGATGCCGCGCTGGATTTCTGACACCGGCACACCCCATGTCGGCTTCATTTTGCCACCGAACTTGTTGATGATTTCCTGCAAATCCTCTGGCACCGAGGATGAACCATGCATGACCAGATGGGTGTTCGGCAACAGGCGATGGATTTCTTCAATCACATTCATCGCCAGCACGGCACCGTCTGGTTTGCGTGAGAACTTGTAGGCCCCATGTGATGTGCCCATGGCAATCGCCAGTGCATCCACATCGGTTTCCCGGACAAATTTTACAGCCTCATCGGGATTGGTCAAAAGTTGATCGTGGCTCAGCTTGCCATCAAAACCATGGCCGTCTTCCTTTTCGCCTTCACCGGTTTCCAGTGAACCCAAAACCCCGAGTTCACCTTCAACCGAAATGCCGCCCATATGCGCCATTTCGGTGACAGTGCGTGTAACACCCACGTTATAGTCCCAATCCGCTGGCGTCTTGCCGTCGGCCTTCAACGAACCGTCCATCATCACCGAGGTAAAGCCCGATTGAATGGCGGTCATGCAGGTGCCTGCTTCATTGCCATGATCCAAGTGTACGCACACCGGAATGTGCGGATAGATTTCGGTGACAGCATCCATCATGTGCTTCAACATGATGTCGTTGGCATAGGAACGCGCCCCACGCGACGCCTGCAAGATAACCGGCGAGTCGGTTTTATCTGCCGCCGTCATGATGGCCAGCGCCTGTTCCATGTTGTTGATGTTGAAAGCCGGCACACCATAGTCCTGTTCAGCGGCGTGATCGAGCAATTGGCGAAGTGTAATACGGGCCATGTGGCATATCTCCTGCAAGGTTTTGAAATCTTGAGGCAGCGGATAAAGCAATCGGCCACAAGCTGCAAATGGATTTTGAGGTGCGCACCTCAGTGTCGGGCTCAAGGCTTCAATACCTGCGGTTGTCCACTTTTGAATGTAACGGCTGACATGGCGGAGTGGTCAAGCAACGGCAGCACAATATCGACAGTCCCATCGCCATTCACATCGCGCAATTGGGCAAGATCAAGTTCAGTGGTGCCGTTGACATGATTGCTGAAACCATCGATCCGCGCCTGTTCCACCAGCCTGCTGCCATCGATCCTGTAAACCCGCAACGAACCAGTCAAATGCGGTGTGATGACAGCTGCGATCAGGATTTTGCCTTCGCCCGTAAAATCCCCAAAGCCTGCAATGTTAAGCCAACGATTGGGCTTGCCGATGAACTCAGACTCCGCATGCAGTGCAATGACCTTCCCCGCGATTTTATAAACCGCGATCGAAGCTCCCTTCGCCAAGTCCGAACGAATGATAACCGCTTCAGGCACATCATCCCCATCAAAGTCCTGCAACCTGACACGAAGATCTTCAAACACCTGCGATTCGGGAAGCAACAATCTCATTGTCAGCCCTTTGAACGTCACCGCAAATCCGGCTGCTTCAGTGTCATCACCCAAGGCACCATGACGATAGCGTGTTGTCGGTCCTATCAAAAAGGCCGAGAACTCACCATAGTGCGTGACTTCACTTCCGGCGAGTTTATCTTGGGCGTTGGCGGTGTTCAGGCCCAGCACCAACAGGAGTGTTGTCAAAATCAGCCGCATGATTGTCTCGCCTCCGGTTTTATGGCACTCATAGGGCCAAATATCCGCAAGGCACTTCACATTTGCGTGGATATTGAAGTGAGCCAACTCTATGCCAAAGTTTACCCCCATTGTTGACAAACTCCCCGCAACTGTTCCCTTTATCGGACCTGAAGCACTGGAACGACAAAGCGCTACAAAAATCCTGTCCCGTATTGGCGCAAATGAAAGTGTGTTTGGCCCGTCCCCCAAAGCCATCGCCGCCATGCAAGCCACAGCTGCTGAATCCTGGCAATACGGCGATCCGGAACACCATGATTTGAAAACAACCATCGCAAATGCTGTGGGAGTCGACCCTGAAAACATCGCCTGCGGCGAAGGCATCGATGGACTGCTGGGCCTTGTGGTGCGTCTCTTCATTGAACCCGGTGATGCCGTGGCAACCTCGCTGGGCGCATATCCCACATTCAATTTCCATGTGGCGGCACAAGGCGGCAAGCTGGTGACAACTCCCTATGTAAATGACAAGGAAGACCCCGCATCACTCATCGCCTTGGTAAAATCAGAAAACGCCAAGCTGCTTTACTTCGCCAATCCCGACAACCCCATGGGCAGTGTGTGGCCTGCCGAAATTGTTCAACGCCTCATCAATGACACGCCCGAAAACTGCATGTTGCTGCTCGATGAAGCCTATATCGAATTCGCCCCCGATGGCATGTCTCCCGACATTGACACGTCTCGCCAAAACTTGCTGCGCTTTCGCACATTTTCAAAGGCCCATGGCCTTGCGGGCATTCGTGTTGGTTATGTCATCGGCCACCCCGAGATGATTTCTGCCTTCGACAAGATCAGAAATCACTTCGGCATATCGCGCATTTCCCAGGCCGGTGCCATTGCGGCCATTCAAGATCAAGCTTGGGTGAAACACGTCAAAGCCGAAGTCATCAAAGCCCGCTATCGCATTAAAGAGATTGCCGAAGCCACCGGCCTGAAACCACTGCCCTCGGCAACCAACTTCATGGCCATCGACTGCGGCAGGGATGGTGCTTACACAAAAGCCATTGCCGATGGTCTTTTGCGCCACGGCGTATTTATCCGAACCCCCGGTGTGCCCCCCCTCAACCGATGCATCAGGGTGAGTTGTGGGCGTCCATCTGATTTGGATGCCCTCGCATTTGCCTTGCCAAAAGTCCTCACGGATTTGCATTAACCATATTGCCAAATTGCCATTTAGATTTTTTGCCGCCCGCATTTGGCAACTTCTGATTAATTTCAACGTTCTATCCTGTTCGCAAGGGATGGGAAGTTTCAAAATTGATCACGAAGTTTAAAAAATTTTTTGCAGTGCCGACGGACAATCCAAATCTGTTGCTGGCGCAATCACTGGCATTTTCAAAACAAGTGCCTCTTCTATATTTTGTGACTTTTGCCAATATCGCTTTTTTGGCGGCAACTCACATTGCTTTGGCACCTGTCTGGTTGACCCTGTTTTTTCCCATGGCCTATGGCTGCATGGCGATTTATCGGCTTATTGGTTGGTGGAAGTCGCGCCAGACCACCGCAACGCCACAGCAAGCAGAAAAGCGCTTGCGTTCGACGGTCAAGCTCAGTTTTGTGCTGGGGCCTTCATCCGCTTTGTGGAGTCTCTCACTGTTCCCCTATGGCGGACCCTATGAACAGCTGCACATCGCGTTTTTCATGGCAATCACCATGATTGCCTGTGCCTTCTGCTTGATGCATTTGCGGGCCGCTGCTTTTTCGATCGTGGTTTTGGTCGTAATCCCATTTGTCTTTCATTTCGCCACCGCCGACAATCTGGTGTTCAAGGCCATCGCCTTGAATTTGCTATTGGTGTCAGGTGCAATGCTTTACATCGTTTCCAATCATTATGATGATTTTGTCACCATGGTGAACCAGAAGTCTAATCTGGAAAAAACCAATGCGGAAACCCAGCGCCTCAGCAACGAAAACCAGCGTCTTGCAAACCTCGACAGTTTGACAAACCTGCCAAATCGCCGGAGTTTCTTTGCTTCAATCAAAGGCAGGTTGTCCGACAATGAAAACACGGTCTCGCCATTTGCCGTAGGCTTGATGGATCTCGACGGCTTCAAGGCCGTGAATGATCTCTATGGTCATGCGACAGGCGATGCACTCCTGGTTGAAGTCAGTAACAGACTGGTCAGCACAACAGGCAACCGGGCAATTGTTGCAAGGCTCGGTGGTGATGAATTTGGCCTTGTGATTTCAGATCCTGCTGAAGCTTTAAGTCTTGGTGACGCGGCTTGCGAAGTCTTGCGGCAACCCTACTTGATGGACGGTCTGCTGATTGAGATTTCGGCGTCTTGCGGGATTGTGTTATATCCTGAGAATGGCCGCTCAACGACGGAACTCCTGGAATACGCTGACTATGCGCTTTACCAGGCCAAACAGAATGCCAACGGCAAGGCAATTCTGTTTTCGAGTTCCCACAAGGACCAATTGATAGTTTCACATCAGGTAGACCAGGCCCTTCGCCACGCCGATCTGGTAGCCGAGATGAGCCTTGAGTATCAGCCCATCGTCAACCGCGTTACTGGGGAAATACACCAGGTAGAAGCTTTGGCCCGCTGGAGCAGCAAGTTGCTTGGCCAGATTTCTCCGTCACAGTTCATCGTGGCTGCCGAGCGCTCGAATTTGATTAACAAGGTTTCACTGGTCCTGCTGCAGCGATTGCTGGATGACATGGTGATTTGGCCGGAACATCTTTGTGTGTCGTTCAACCTTTCTGCCCGAAGTCTTGCATCTTCTGATGCCATGCTGCGCATTTTGTCCTGTGTTCAAAAAAGCAACATTGACCCGCGCCGCATTGAGTTCGAAGTCACTGAAACAGCTTTGATGATTGACTTTGATACGGCTCTTCGCGGCCTCGGGTTGTTGCGCAACCTTGGTTGCAGCATCGCCTTGGACGATTTTGGCACAGGATTTTCCAGCCTGAGCTATGTCCACCGTTTGCCGCTGGACAAGATCAAGATTGATCGCCGTTTCGTCACCAATCTGGAAAGCGACCAAAAAGCCCGCAACATCATCAAGACCATTGTTGGCCTGACGCAAGATCTGAAATTGGCCTGTGTTGCCGAAGGGGTTGAAACTGAAGCTCAGGCCGGCTTCCTGCAGGAAATCGGTTGCCACCTGATGCAAGGTTATTTGTTTTCAAGGCCTGGAAAAGCCGAAGCCATTGCTGGCTTGATCAAACAGGCCGATCTGGCGGCCAAAAAGGTCGCCAGATACAATGTTGAAATTCTCAGGCAATCAGTTTAGCGGCGATTTCGGCCACACGTTTGCCCTGGAATTTTGCACCATCCAGCTCATGCTGGGCAGGCTGACGCGAGCCGTCACCACCTGTGACGGTCGATGCACCATAGGGCGAGCCGCCGCGAATTTCGTCGTGCCCCATCTGGCCCTGATAGGAATAGGGAAGGCCTACAATCACAAAACCATGATGCAGCAGCACGGTGTGGAACGAGAGAATGGTCGATTCCTGACCGCCGTGCTGTGTGGCCGATGAGGTCATGACAGAACCGACCTTGCCAACCAATGCACCCTTCATCCAAAGGCCGCCTGTCTGGTCAAGGTAATTTTTCATCTGCGCCGTCATCATGCCGTAACGCGTGCCCGTTGCAAAAATCACGGCATCATAGTCGGCCAGATCATCAGGAGCAGCGACAGGTGCCTTTTGATCCATTTTGTAATGATAGGCTTTCTGGATGTCTTCAGGCACGGTTTCGGCCACGCGCTTCACATCAACCGTGGCACCAGTCGATTTGGCACCTTCAGCCGCAGCATAGGCCATGGCTTCCATATGGCCCCAGGCTGAATAATACAGAACAAGTACTTTGGTCATTTCAATTTTCCTTAGGTGGTTGCTTCGTTGAGGAGGGCCTTGAGATCAATGCGGGCATTGCTCATGGCCAGTTTGCCGTCTGGCCCTCGCGGCCAATCGGCCTCCGCATTGTCCCAGTAGAGTTCGATGCCGTTCTGGTCAGGGTCGCGGAAGTACAGCGCAATCGACACGCCATGGTCCGCCGCGCCATCCATTTCAACACCAGCCGCCAAAACCCGCTTGAAGGCATTGGCCAGATCAACCCGCGTCGGATACAAAATCGCCGTATGATAAAGCCCTGTACTTCCCGGCGGGGGTGGCGAACCGCCTTTGCTTTCCCAGGTGTTGAGGCCGATGTGGTGATGATAGCCACCTGCTGAAACAAAGGCTGCCTGGTCGCCATACATCTGGATGAGATCAAAACCCAGAACGCCGACATAAAAATCCAGTGCCCGCTGCAAGTCAGCGACTTTCAAATGCACATGGCCGATTCGGGTTCCGGCGGGAATACTGGTTTTGGACATGACTTTATTCCGTAACTAATGGTGTTACAGCTACCTAGTGCTGCAGCAAGCGGAGTTCAAGCAATTAATCACTGATTTATGCCGATTATGGTGGAAAGTCGTCGGAGCCTGTCTTGTGAAAGCCATGGACCACGCGGCAAACTGCACACAAGGAGTCTGTCATGTCCAGCAAAGTCAAATTCATCCGGCCGCCAAATTTTACCATCGTCGATCACCCCCTCGTTGTTCACAAACTCACATTGATGCGTGACAAGCACACGCCATCGGCGGTGTTTCGCCAGCTTCTGCATGAGATCAGCCATTTGTTGGCCTATGAAGTCTGCCGCGATCTGCCCTTGACCACCCAGACCATTGAAACTCCCTTGGCTGAAATGGAAGCGCCCATTCTCAAAGGCAAAAAACTCGTCATTGTCTCAGTCCTCAGGGCAGGCAATGGTTTGCTGGAAGGCATGTTGTCGCTCATCCCCTCCGCCCGCGTTGGCCACATCGGGCTTTATCGCAATCCCGAAACGCTGCAACCCGTCGAATATTATCTGAAGGTTCCCGAAGATATCGCCGAGCGCCGCACCATCATCGTCGATCCCATGTTGGCCACTGGAAACTCTGTTTCGGCTGCGGTAAAGCGCTTGAAGGAAAAAGGTGCCAAGGACATACGCCTCGTCACCCTTTTGGCGGCCCCCGAAGGTGTCATGCATTTTCACCAACAACATCCCGATGTGCCAATTTTTACGGCGGCGCTGGATTCCCACCTCGACAGCCATGGCTATATTGTACCAGGACTTGGCGATGCCGGCGACCGGATGTTCGGCACCAAGTAACCTGTTCACACCACATTAAGCATGGCCGAAACAATCGTCGGCCTGCTTACCTCTATGCAATACTTGTCCACCTAGATTTACCCCACGGCGTCTCGTTGGCGTTTGGGAGTGTGTATGTTGCAGAATCAGCAGTTGCGTAAACCGCGTGAAAAAACGCCGGGATACCGTGATTTGGCCAGGCGTGCCGATGGCAGCCAGCGCCGTGTGCTCTATGCCGAAGACCAGGCGTCCACCCGTATTGTCACCGAAGCCCTTTTAAAGCGCATGGGCTTTGCCGTCGTCGCCGTCGAAGATGGTGAATTGGCCGTGGAAAAAGCCAAGGCTGCACTATTTGATTTGATCCTGCTCGACATTGAAATGCCCAACATGGATGGCGTTACGGCGGCACGGCAGATCAGGGCCCATG
>JANOVS010000100.1:0-6657 GCA_031417515.1 Hyphomicrobiales bacterium | reverse complement strand
CCGCATATTCCCGCAACCATGCGAGATAGACCTCGCGGTCCTCATCATCAAAAAACACATCCTCCCGGCGGTTGCCCCGCTGGGTGATGTGATGGGGCAGGTGGGGGAATATGGTACGGGCTTGACGTGGCATGGGGCGTGACTAGCAGAATAGCGCGAAAAAGGGAAGCGTCCCGTTTACGCCCTCCATCAGTTAACGCACGACGGCCCATCATTTAATCTCCAAAATTCAACGTGCTTGATTTGGTGAAAATTCATCACCGACAAAGTTGCATGAGTAGTCTCCAGTACTGGCGCTTTCTTTTCTGAGTTCAGATAAGAACTCTTGATACCGTGGCACCATACGAGACTGTTGAGCTTCACTTTGGCACACAGCTACGTCAGCATTCGTCTTTGCATTGGCAAAACAGGTGCTTAGCGACTGCGCGGAACTTGAAAAAATGGGCAATCCATTCAATACATCCAAAGCAATTTGACGCGAGTCGGGATCTTTGTGGTCGAATCCGTAGACAGACAATATAAATAAACGCCTGAGAAATGTCAGTTGATCGTCGGATTGACTTGGGAGCCTGAAATAATATTTGAGCGACAGCTTTGAGAAATCGCGCAAAGCAATGGTATCCTTTTCGACAAGCCGAGGCCATAGAACTGACCAAGTTTTCTTGCACTCGCCCTTCATCAGCAGGTTGTCTAGTTTGGCTAACAGTGTGCCGTCATTACCCTGCTTCAGGCTGTTTTCTGAATGAGCACTCTTGGGCCAGCTAGCTGTCGTCAATAAAATACCAAGAGCGCAAGAAACAAACAAATTTATCACTTTAAGCTTTGTAAGTTTCACCACTCCACCACCCCTGTCCCACCCTCGGGCCTCGCCTGCAGCATCTTCATCCGCTTGCCGGGAAGTATCTTCAGCCGCAATTCCTCCACCATCTTCTCTTGCCCGCCAAAGGGGGCCACGAAGTCGATGAGCCAGAGGGCTTCGCCGGTCTTCCAGTCCGTCGGCATCAGGCGGCGGATGCCTTTGTTGGCGATGCGCTCTTCCTGCTCCTCACCGAAGTAAGCCCACGACGCAAAGCCATGTGGCCGCCCCTGATCATTCCACATGTGAAACTGGCCCAGCATGATCGGCGGCATCAGCAGCCACTCAATATCCGTCACCATCAAATGCTTGTGCAAGGGAGACCGCGACATCAACCAGATGGCATGGCCAATGGCGGTAACGCGGGTGGCCATGCCCAATGTCTCACCCGCTTTGGGTGGTGTTTCAGCAGTTGAACCATCAGATGCCGTCATCAAATCTTCCATAACCAAATCATTAACGTTTTGTTAACCCACCACAACTCCCGGTTAGGGTCAAGCGGCATTGGTGATTAGGGGAATAGGGGAATAGGAGGGGAATAGGGGGGAATAGGGGAGGGAATAGGGGACGCTTCCCTTTGTTTGTTTTTATCAACCTCCTTGTAGGTTGAAAGGTGACGTTACCGCCTTTTTTTTGGTGCGAGAAGGCGCATTTTGGTCTTTCTGCAGCGCCAGTGTTTTGAATATCTTTCCACGCCCAACCACCCCACCCCAGCCCCTCCCCGAAGGCGGGTAGGGGTGAGTTTTGGGGGACGCTATCCTAAAATTGGGTAGGGACCATCGTCGCAAGCCGCGCCACATTCTCTTTCCGTTCGCTTCCCGACGTCGTTTTCGTGATGGGTTCAAAACTATTGTCAAGGGAAAGGGGACGCTTCCCTTTGTTTATGTTTTTGTCGATGTCCGTGGGGATTGATAGGTGACGTTACCCCTTTTTTTGGTGCGAGAAGGCGCATTTTGGTCTTTCTGCAGCGCCAGTGTTTTGAATATCTTTCCACGCCCAACCACCCCACCCCAGCCCCTCCCCGAAGGCGGGTAGGGGTGAGTTGTGGGAGGCGCTATCTTTAAGTTGGGTAGGGACCATCGTCGCAAGCTGCGCCACATTCTCTTTCTTCGCTTCCCAACGTCGTTTTCGTGATGGTTTCAAAACTATTGTCGGGGAATTCGGAAGAGGTGGCGCAGTTCCGGAGTGTTGCAGGAGATAGCTGAAACACCGCGCGGTGTCAAGCATTATATTCCTAGTGCGCGACAGGGGCCGGCATTCTGTCCCTCACTTTCCCACGCCAGGAATAGAGCAGGGGGCGTCGTTGCTGATTCCGCATTGCAGCATGGAATATTTGCGGTAACAGCAAGTCTGTGTGGGAAAAAAGCCAGTGAATCTGGGGTTTTTGGCTGATTTATTTAGGGGTTGACGTGTCGGGGTTCGTTGGCTAGAAGCCCACCAACTTCTGAGACTGCAGGCCGTCGGTACTTCGCGTACTCGAAACGCTGACACGGAAGGAAAGAAAAGACATTCGAGGTCACGCACTCTGAACCGGGCCGGTTCTCAGTGCCTCTGGTTTTGAACGCTGGAAGGGTCCGGACTGGACTTTCCAAGCGTTATTTGTCGTGTTTGAACCCCAGTCCAACGAAATTCGAGGAAGATCAGTCGGATGCCGACAATCAACCAACTGCTGCGGAAAGCCCGCACCAAGCCAACATACCGGAACAAGGTTCCGGCGATGCAATCCTGCCCGCAAAAGCGCGGCGTTTGCACACGGGTTTATACGACGACGCCCAAGAAGCCGAACTCGGCGCTGCGCAAGGTGGCCAAGGTTCGTTTGACCAACGGCTTTGAAGTGGTGAGCTACATTCCGGGCGAAGGCCACAACCTGCAAGAACATTCTGTTGTCATGATCCGTGGCGGCCGTGTGAAGGATTTGCCTGGTGTTCGCTACCACATCATCCGCGGTGTTCTGGATACCCAAGGTATCGTCAAGCGCCGTCAACGCCGTTCGAAATACGGCGCAAAGCGTCCGAAATAAGAGGTTTTACAGATGTCACGTCGCCATAGTGCAGAAAAGCGTCTGATCAATCCGGATCCCAAGTTCGGTGATCTGATTGTTTCAAAATTCATGAACAACCTGATGGTTCAGGGCAAGAAGTCGGTTGCTGAAGGTATCGTTTACGGTGCTTTGGAAGCCGTTCAGGCGAAGTCCAAGGGCGATCCCTTGCAGATGTTCCACTCGGCGCTGGATAATGTGGCGCCTTCCATCGAAGTGCGTTCGCGCCGCGTTGGTGGTGCGACCTATCAGGTTCCGGTTGAAGTGCGCATGGAACGCCGTCAGGCCTTGGCAATCCGCTGGATCATTATTGCTGCGCGTAACCGCAATGAAAAAACCATGGTGGAGCGTCTTTCTGGCGAACTGCTCGATGCTGCAAACAACCGCGGCACCGCAGTGAAGAAGCGCGAAGACACCCACAAGATGGCAGAAGCGAACCGCGCTTTCAGCCATTACCGCTGGTAAGAGAGAAATAGTATTATGCCCCGCACCCACGAACTTGCTGACTACCGTAACTTCGGCATCATGGCGCACATTGATGCTGGCAAGACGACAGTTACCGAGCGTATTTTGTTCTACTCCGGCAAGAGCCACAAAATTGGCGAAGTGCATGATGGCGCTGCCACCATGGATTTCATGGAGCAGGAACAAGAGCGCGGCATCACCATTACCTCAGCTGCCACGACAACCGTTTGGTACGGCAAGCGCTGCAACATCATCGACACCCCAGGCCACGTGGACTTCACCATTGAAGTTGAACGTTCGCTGCGCGTGCTCGATGGCGCGGTTTGCGTGCTCGATTCGAACCAAGGTGTGGAACCACAGACCGAAACAGTTTGGCGCCAAGGCGACAAGTATGCTGTTCCGCGCATCGTGTTCTGCAACAAGATGGACAAGACTGGTGCATCGTTTGAGCAATGCATCAAGGACATCAAGGAACGTTTGGGCGCACGTCCGGTTCCAATCCAGCTGCCAGTTGGCGCTGAAAACACCTTCCGCGGTATTGTTGATCTGGTACGCATGAAGGCGGTGATTTGGGACAACGAAGAGTTGGGTGCCAAGTTCCACGACGAAGACATTCCCGAAGACATGCTGGCCGCCGCTGAACAAGCCCGCGCTGACATGATTGAAGCCTGCGCTGAACTCGACGATGCCGCCATGGATGATTACCTCAATGGTATTCCGATGGCCAATGAAACCATCAAGCGTCTTCTCCGCAAGGCCGTGTTGAATGCCTCGTTCTTCCCGGTGCTGTGTGGCTCGGCTTTCAAGAACAAGGGTGTTCAAACCTTGCTTGATGCTGTCGTCGATTATCTGCCGTCGCCACTGGATCGTCCGGCGATCAAGGGCATTGATGTCAAGACCGGCAATGAAACGACCCGTCCGTCATCCGACACTGAGCCACTGGCTTTGCTGGCTTTCAAGTTGATGGATGATCAATACGGTGTTCTGACATTCTGCCGGATTTATTCTGGCACCTTGTCGAAGGGCACATCATTGCTCAATTCGAGTCGTGACAAGACAGAACGAGTGGGCCGCATGGTTTTGATGCATGCCAACAACCGTGAAGAAATTGCTGATGCCTACGCTGGCGACATTGTTGCTCTCGTTGGCCTGAAAGATACCCGCACCGGCGATACGCTGTGTGATCCGGCCAAGGCAGTCATCCTGGAAAAGATGGAATTCCCAGAGCCTGTCATCGAAATGAAGGTTGAGCCAAAGACCAAGGCCGACCAGGAAAAGATGGCCGTGGCTTTGTACAAGTTGGCCTCTGAAGATCCCTCTTTCCGTGTTTCGACTGACTCAGAGTCTGGCGAAACCATCATCAAGGGCATGGGCGAACTTCATCTCGATATCAAGGTTGATATCTTGAAGCGCACCCACAAGGTTGAAGTGCAAGTTGGCGCACCACAGGTTGCTTACCGTGAAGCCATCACCCGCAAGGTGACGAAGGACTACACACACAAGAAGCAAACCGGTGGTACGGGACAATTCGCCCGCGTCATTCTCGAAGTTGAACCCAACGAAAAGGGTGCAGGCAACGTATTCGAATCCAAGGTTGTTGGCGGTTCAGTGCCGAAAGAATTCATCCCCGGTGTTGAAAAAGGCCTGAACTCGGTTTTGAACAATGGCCCATTGATCGGCTTTCCGGTTGTGGACATGAAGGTGACATTGGTTGACGGTGCCTATCACGACGTTGACTCTTCAGCCATCGCCTTTGAAATAGCCACCCGGCAAGCCATGCGCGAGGTGTTTGAACAGGCGGGCGCCATTTTGCTCGAACCCCTGATGAAGGTTGAGTGCACGTCGCCGGAAGAATTTGTGGGTTCCGTCATTGGTGACCTGAACTCACGTCGCGGCCAGATCTTGGGCACGTCGATGCGCGGCAATGCAAATATCGTCAATGCTTTGGTGCCGCTTGCCAATATGTTCGGCTATATCAACAATCTGCGCTCGATGAGCCAGGGCCGTGCTTCCTACACTATGCAATTTGATCACTACGAACAGGTACCCGGTGCGGTAGCTGAAGAAGTGAAAAAGAAATACGCTTAACTTTTTTTGAGAACGGAGAACTCCGATGGGCAAAGAGAAATTCAACCGCGACAAGCCACATTGCAACATTGGCACGATTGGCCACGTTGATCATGGCAAGACGTCATTGACAGCTGCGATCACCAAGATCCTGGCTGAAACCGGTGGTGCGACGTACACCGCCTATGACATGATCGACAAGGCGCCTGAAGAACGGGCCCGTGGCATCACCATCAATACGGCGCACGTCGAATATCAGACGAAGGCCCGCCATTATGCGCACGTTGATTGCCCAGGCCATGCTGACTATGTGAAGAACATGATCACCGGTGCGGCCCAGATGGACGGCGGCATTCTGGTTGTATCGGCCGCTGACGGCCCAATGCCGCAGACCCGCGAACACATTCTGCTGGCCCGCCAGGTTGGTGTGCCTGCGCTTGTTGTATTCATGAACAAGGTTGACATGGTTGACGATCCAGAGCTTCTGGAACTGGTTGAAATGGAAGTGCGCGAGCTGCTTTCGTCCTACCAATTTCCTGGCGATGATATTCCGATCATCAAGGGTTCAGCCCTGTGTGCCTTGAACGGCACCAATCCCGAGATTGGCCGTGAATCCATTCTCAGGTTGATGGAAGCTGTTGATACCTATATTCCCCAGCCTGATCGTCCGATTGATCTGCCATTCCTGATGCCAATTGAAGACGTGTTCTCGATCTCTGGCCGTGGCACGGTTGTCACAGGTCGTGTTGAGCGCGGTATTGTCAAGGTTGGCGAAGAAATCGAAATCGTCGGCCTGCGTGATACCGTGAAGACCACCTGCACGGGCGTTGAAATGTTCCGCAAGCTGCTTGACCAAGGTCAGGCTGGCGACAACATCGGCGCATTGCTGCGCGGTATTGACCGTGAAGGTGTTGAGCGTGGCCAGGTGCTGTGCAAAACCGGATCAGTCAAGCCACACAAGAAGTTTAAGGCAGAAGCTTACATTCTGACGAAGGAAGAGGGTGGCCGTCACACGCCGTTCTTTGCCAACTACCGTCCGCAGTTCTACTTCCGCACGACAGACGTGACGGGTGTTGTGACACTTCCTGAAGGTACGGAAATGGTGATGCCTGGCGACAACATCTCGTTTGATGTCGAGCTGATCACGCCGATTGCCATGGAAGAAAAACTCCGCTTCGCCATCCGCGAAGGCGGCCGCACGGTTGGTGCAGGCGTTGTTGCCAAGATTACA
>JANOVS010000099.1:0-4729 GCA_031417515.1 Hyphomicrobiales bacterium | reverse complement strand
CGAGAAGCGACTTCAGTCGCGGTTTCGACGAAAATTCTTCAAGTGTGATGTCCATGGTGAGCCTCCGAATCAGGGAGGCCCATGGAATCACACAAAATGCAAAGGGTTAAGCCCCGTTAACTTGAGTTCGGAGCCCTGGTGGCCATCGGATCTGATTGACACAAGTTATAACAAGCGTTATATCATTCATCATGAACAAGCACGTCACCATCTCAACTTCGAAAATTACCACGCTTGGTAATTCCGTCGGCATAACCTTGCCCAAGGAAGTCCTTGCCCTGTTGCGCGTCAACAAGGGCGACAGCCTTTGTTTCACTGAAACACCTGACGGCGTTCTGCTAACACCTTACAGCAAGGAATTCGTTGAGCAGATGGAAGCTGCCGAAATTGTTATGCGTGAAAACCGAGATGCACTTCGGGAACTTGCTAAATAACAATGCAAGAACCCGTTTGGCTGAACACGGAACTCGTCGTCAGAATGCACATGAGGCAAATTGCAGAACATGGTGGCGGTTCTGGATTGCGCGACAGTGGATTGCTTGAATCAGCGCTCGAAAGACCAATCTCAAAATTCCATTATGGCAAGCCGGACAAAGCCAAATTGGCCGCCGCCTATGCCTTTGGCATTGCGCGAAATCATCCATTTATTGACGGTAACAAACGCACTGCGTTGGTTGCATCATTCACATTTCTATACTTGAATGGTGATGCGGTTATCTCAAGTCAGGCAGAAAACGTAACAATATTCTTGTCTCTCGCAGCAGGAAACATGTCGGAAGAAGAATTGGCAATATGGTTTCGGGCAAACTTGAAAGAATTGTAAACTATCGCACCGGCGGCGCATACAAAACGCCGCCCTTGTCCCATGCCGCATTCAATCCGCGCTCAATTTGCAGCTTCGATCCCGCCCCCACATTGCGGTCAAAAATCTCGCCGTAATTTCCGACGGCAGCAATGGCCCGTGCTGCCCAATCGGCATCAAGCCCCAGATCAACACCGAACGTGCCTTCGAGTCCAAGCAAGCGCCGCACACCGGGTTTTTTGGATTTTTCCTTGGCCTCGGCAACACCGGGACCACGCAGTTCAAGCTCTTCGGCGTTAATCAACGCATATAAAGTCCAACGGGCAATATTGAACCATTGGTCATCACCACTGCGCACAGCTGGTCCCAAGGGTTCCTTGGATATAACTTCCGGCAACACCACGCTCTCGTCAGGACGACCCAGCTTCAAGCGGATGGCATAAAGTTGCGACTGATCCGCCGTATAGGCATCGCACTCATTGTTTTCATAGGCTGCAATGGCGGCGGCAGGTTTGTCGTAAACCTTGGCCGTATAGGTCAATTCTTTTTCCTTGAAAAAATCATCCACATTGGCCTGCGTCGTCGTGCCTGAAACAAAACAGATGGCAGCTTGGCTCATGTTGAAAACCGAGGTTACGCCTGAGAGTTTCTTGACCAGAAAGCCTTGGCCATCATGATAACTCACACCGACAAAGTGCATAGGCCATCTAGTCTCGCGCTCCATGGTCCACGTGGTGTTACGGGCCAACACATCAACCGCACCTGACTTCAGTTTCTCAAAGCGGTCCTGGGCAGACAACCCGATGAACTCAACCTTGTTGCCATCGCCCAAAACTGCTGCTGCAAGGGCGCGGCAATAGTCCACATCAAGCCCCGCCCAAGTGCCATCTTCTGATTTATCAGCAAAGCCCAGCAGGCCGATGTTAACGCCGCAATTGAGTTTGTCGCGGGCTTTGACATCATCAAGCGTCGAAGCCCCGGCATTTCCTGCTGAAAGCAGGACTAAAGCAGCGACACAAGACAACAGCAATTTGCGCATTTGACGAATCCCATGGATTGAATGTGCCGGACCATAACCCGCGCCATCCACCCTGCCAAGCACTGGCTTTCAGGCCAACGCTGATAAGGTATCGCAAAGGTCAATCGCATTGGTAAAGGTCGCACAGGCGGGTTTTACAGGCCGATCAATCATCACCACACCGACACCGATCGCTCGCGCCGCAGCAAGTTTTGCATATGTGGAATTGCCACCGGCATTCTTGCTTAGAAGGTGCGAAATGCAGTACCGACGCATGGTTTCAGTTTCTTGTGCCAGCGAATAAGGCGGCCGGTCCAGCAAGCTGTGCCACTGCACGGGCAAGCTTTCGGCCAGTGGTTCAATTGTCCGAATAACTCCACGCAAATCGGGACGCGCCAACAAGTCGGAAAGATTTTTCCGGCCTGTTGTGACCAGAACGCTGGCATTTTCAGGAAGTGCGGAAACAGCCTCTGCCATGTTGGACACAAGAGTCCAGCAATCATCTTGCATGGGATGCCAGGAAGGCCGTTCAAGTCGCAGAAGCACCAAATCAATTTCTTTTGTCGCCGCATTGGCGTGTTGCGACATCACTGCTGCGAACGGATGAGTGGCGTCAATCAACACATTCACTTGCGCCTCACGCAGATAATCGGTCAATCCCTGCACACCGCCAAATCCGCCATAGCGCGTTTCACACCGTGGCAATACAGGATTTGCAGTAACGCCAGCCAGTGAATAAACCACCTGATGACCCGCCTCAATCAGCAAGCCCGCCAATTGCAATGCTTCAGCCGTACCGCCAAGTATGAGAATGCGTTTGCTTGCCGCCATGGATTCCCCGCAAGTATTTAGGTTGCATGCGCCAAGGTATTGCCATCCCGGCCGATGATCATCACATCCGCTTTGCTCGCCCTACCAAGCATCTGATTGACCTGGTTCAGTGCCTCAATCGCCACGACCTGCGCAATGTCATGGCCAACAATTTCCAAAACATGCTGCGCCGTATTCGCCGCCAAAACTTCTGCACGAAGCGCAACTGGAACCCGTTCCGCCAACCACACAAAATCCACTTGCGACCTTCCCGAGTGCAGGTCCATGGCCCCTTGTGCCAGTTTTACCATTTTGCCAAAGCCGCCACCAATCGTGACGCGTTGCACCGGATGCAGCTTGAGATATTTCAGCAAGCCACCCGCAAAATCTCCCATGTCGAGCATCGCTTCCAGTGGCAAATCATAGTGAGATTGCACAGCAGTTTCAGATGTCGAACCCGTACAACCCGCCACATGCTGCAACCCCGAAGCCTGCGCCACATCAATGCCGCGATGGATTGAGGCAATCCACGCGGCACAGGAAAAGGGATTGACGATTCCCGTTGTGCCCAAAATTGACAGTCCGCCAACAATGCCAAGTCGACCGTTCCAGGTTTTCTCCGCCAATGCCAAACCGCCGGGAATGGAAATTTCAATTTCAGCCCCAACACCCAATTCTGCCACAACAGCCGCCATCATGGAGCGAGGCACCGGATTGATGGCGGGTTCACCCGGCGCTATCGCCAGTCCGGGCTTGGTTACCATGCCCACACCTTCACCAGCCTTGAACACGACACCGGACGGCAACAAGCGAACCTTGGAAATGATTGTGGCTCCGTGGGTTACGTCAGGATCATCACCTGCATCCTTAACGATGCCGACCCGTGCCCAGCCATCGCCCAACTCTTCAAGAGCCAACGAAAATGCAACCCGTTGTCCTTTCGGCAAAGTGATTTCCACTGGATCAGGAAATTGCCCGGTGAGCAGAGCCGTCAATGCAGCCTTGGTGGCGGCGGTGGCGCAGGCCCCTGTCGTCCATCCTCTTCGCAATGCCTGTTCCGGCTTTTCCAAACGCATGATATATTGGTATAAAGAGCAAATGACCGGGACTCCAAACAAATCCGCAAATTGGCAAACGCAAACCGCCGCCACAGGCTTTGCGCGGCTTGACCATGTGGATTTTCCAGTTTTTGAAAAAGGCTGGGTGTGGCTTGTTGGTGCAGGTCCGGGGGCACCGGGGCTGATGTCCCTGCTGTGCTATCACGCCATGCAAAACTGCGACGTGGTGGTTTATGATGCTCTCGTCAATCCCGACATTTTGCGCTGGGTGCGGGTTGGAACCGAACTCGAATATGCCGGCAAACGCGGCGGCAAACCTTCGCCGATCCAGAAAGACATTTCCGTTCGCTTGATTGAATTGGCACAATCAGGCAAGCGCGTGTTGCGGCTAAAAGGCGGCGATCCTTTCATGTTTGGTCGCGGCGGCGAAGAAAGCCAAACGCTGGCCAAGGCAGGCATTCCATTTCGCATCGTCCCCGGCATCACATCGGGCGTCGGAGGCCTTGCCTATGCGGGCATTCCTGTCACCCACCGCGACACCAACCATGCCGTCATCTTTTTAACGGGTCATGACGCGACTGGCAAAATGCCAGCCAACGTCAATTGGCACGCCATCGCTACCGCAGCCCCCGTCATCGTCATGTATATGGGCGTCAAAAACCTTGGCGAAATTGCCGGAAAACTTGTTGAAGCCGGACGCGCCGCTGACGATCCCGTGGCCATTGTTTCCAATGCATCGTTGCCCCACCAGCAAGTTGCCATGACAACATTGGCCGACAGCGCCGCATTTGTGGCAAGCCAGGAACCCCCAACCCCAGCCATCATCGTCATCGGCCATGCCAGCGATTGGCGTGAACTGCTGGATTGGTACAGCCCCGCCTTGCGGGAGAACAAGGTTGGCTAAGAGTCTGACTCATAATGATTTGGCGTGAATTCAAGCACTTGCGATTCTGCGGGTGATTTGCTGGGCTGAAGCGAGATAGAGCCAAGCGGTTGCGCTTTCGATGGTTCGCTCGAAGTCTTTGGCGAGGCGGCGGTTGC
>JANOVS010000098.1:0-4939 GCA_031417515.1 Hyphomicrobiales bacterium | reverse complement strand
TTCGGCGGGGAGGAGGTGCCCGAAGGGCGGAGGTGGGGAACCACGACGACATTTGAAAACTTCAGATGACGAGAATTAACAGGAAAATGTCATGAGCATTGAAGCCAAACAAGCCAAGATCGAATCCATTCTCAACACAACACCCGTCGTGCCCGTCATGTTGATTGATGACATCAAGCAGGCAGTCCCCCTGGCCCGCGCCTTGGTGGCAGGTGGATTGCCAGTGCTCGAAATCACCCTGCGCACATCCGCCGCCTTGGAAGCAATCAAGGCCATCATGGCCGAGGTTGAAGGCGCCATCGTTGGTGTTGGCACCGTCATCACGCCGGACCAGTTCAGGCAATGCGCCAAGCTGGGTTGTGCCTTTGCTGTCTCTCCCGGATCAACTGGACAACTCCTCGGTGTTGCGGAAGACCATGAGATGCCCTTGCTGCCCGGTGGTGTCACGGCGTCGGAAATAATGGCACTGTTGGAGTGGGGCTACCGCATTCAAAAATTCTTCCCCGCTGAACCCGCAGGTGGCATCGCTTATTTGACGGCACTTTCTTCGCCCATCCCGCAAGTCAAATTCTGCCCTACCGGTGGCATCACGCCCTTGTCGGCACCGAATTATCTGAAGCTCCCCAACGTCATCACCATCGGTGGTTCGTGGATGATTCCGAAAACCAAACTGGCAAGCGGCGATTGGGCAGGCATCCAAGCTCTGGCCGGTGCCACTTCACAACTCAAATAGCGCTTTCACCCTTGTTGATGCGCTCGGTTTCATAGGCATTCATTGCCTCGACATAGCGTTCGATGGCAAGGGCTTCGGTGGAAAAGCCTTGCCGATAAAGCAGCACACATGAAATCAACAAGATCATGGCAATGGCTTGATAAGGTCCGGCAAACAGGAACAGCGAAGCAATTGCAAAGTAATAACCGCGTATCCCGTTGTTCAGGCTCTTGACAGCCTCGGTCAACACCATAGCTGTTTGAGCAACCATGACCTGCGAATGATGATTGGCGGTGCGGGCTTCATTAAGCCCGCCGATCAACGCCGTGGTGTATCCCAGTTTTCGGATGGCATAGGTGAACGAGAAAAAGCTGACTGCCATGATCAGCGTCAACGATGCAAAATATAGCGTGAACAGCCCGAGTGAAATGGGCGGAAAAAATTCAAGCCGGGCCAGTGCTGCATGTACGCCGCCGATGCTGGCAAGGGCACCCAACAGACTGGCCAGCACGATGAGCGTGGCTGAACCAAAAAATGACATCGACGCTGAAAGTTGCCCGAGCAAGATGCCGTCAAACACCCGGTTTTCGCGATGCGACTCGAGCGACATCCGCATCCAGCGCAAGCGCACCACATGCAGTTGGGCATTTAGCGTGCCGCGCCCCAACCAGTTCAGGATTGGCCCATAAAGCGCCCACATGACAAAAATCAGCAACAATGCCAAAAGCCGTGGACCGTCAAAATCATAGGGCATCACTGTCAAATTCCTCAGCCGTGAATTTCCTTGATGGTCGCAACTTTGATACCCGGCGCCCGTTCCAGCGTATAGTTCAAATTGAACAACGATGTGGCCAGCAGCACCGGATCACCGTCGAGATCAAGCGCAACGGCAGATTTATTGCTGTCGACAAATCCAGATAAGGTTTTGGCATCGTCTGATGACAGCCAGCGCAATACATCAAACCGCGTCGTTTCAAAATCCACCGGAACCCCATATTCCGCATCAAGCCGCGAGATCAGCACATCAAGCTGCAACGCGCCGACCACGCCCACAATCGCACCCGAACCATCCAGCGGCGTGAACAATTGCACGACCCCTTCTTCGGCCAATTGCGCCAAGGCTTCCTTCAGCTTCTTCGCCTTCATCGGATCGGCGAGCTTTACCCGGCGCAGGATTTCCGGCGCAAAGTTTGGCACACCCGTGAACACCACATCCTCGCCTTCAGTCAGCGTATCACCAATGCGCAACACGCCGTGGTTCGGAATACCCACCACATCGCCCGCAAAGGCTTCTTCGGCGAGCGAGCGATCTTGCGCAAAGAAAAACTGTGGTGCATTCAGCGCCAGTTGTTTCCCCGTCCGCACAATCTTGGTTTTCATGCCGCGCGTCAGCTTGCCAGAAGCCACGCGCATGAATGCAATGCGGTCCCGGTGATTGGGATCCATGTTGGCTTGGATCTTGAACACAATGCCCGTGAGTTTGGGTTCGATGGCTTTGACAATGCGCTGCCGGGATTTCTGGTCGCGCGGCGGTGGCGCATATTTGATCAGGGCTTCCAGCAAATCTCGCACACCAAAATTCTTGATTGCCGAACCAAAGAATACGGGTGACATGTGGCCTTCCAGAAAAGCCTGTTGGTCAAAGGCATGGCCCGCCATTTCAACCAGTTCAATTTCATCGTGAAAAGTCTTGAAATCATTTTCGGAAAGCAGCGCCTTGATCGCCGCATCGCCAGGGCCTGAAACCGTCTGCCCTTCGGTTGCAGCTTCAAGTTTGCGAATGCGCGGTTCCGTCAAGTCGTAGGTGCCTGCGAAATTCTTGCCAATGCCAATGGGCCAAACCATGGGAACAACGGTCAGGGCCAAGCCTTTTTCAATTTCGTCGATCAAGTCAAGCGGCTCGCGGGTCTCGCGGTCCATCTTGTTGACGAAAGTGATAATGGGAATATCGCGCATCCGGCAGATTTCAAACAGCTTGCGCGTCCGGTCTTCAATACCCTTGGCCCCGTCGATCACCATGATCGCCGCGTCAACCGCCGTCAGGGTGCGATAGGTATCTTCCGAAAAGTCTTCATGGCCCGGCGTGTCAAGCAGGTTGAAAACCCGGTCGCCATATTCGAATGTCATCACGGATGTGACAACAGAAATGCCGCGGGCTTTTTCAATGCCCATCCAATCCGAGCGTGTGCGGCGACGATCACCCTTGGCCCGCACGTGGCCTGCCAACTGAATGGCACCGCCGAACAGCAGCAGTTTTTCCGTCAGCGTGGTCTTGCCGGCGTCAGGGTGGGAGATGATGGCGAAGGTGCGGCGGCGCGCAACTTCTGAAGCAATGTCGAGGGGCAAATCAGGTTCTCTGTGAAATGTGTTTGAAGGGCCTTTAACGCAGGTCGAACAAAGCGTCCACAACAGCTTGAGGCGGGTTGCCCTTTTAACCCTCCTGTGGCAGTGAACGGCAAGGGATCGAAACATGACCAATCTTGCACTGCTCGGCGATATCGGCGGCACCAATGCCCGCTTTGGACTATTGGAACTCGGCACCATGGAAGTGCGCGATGTCGAAGTCTTGAAGAACGACAATTTCGCAGGCCTTGAAGCCGCTATCACCCACTATCTCGATAAACGCGGTATCGATGAATTGGCCGCCGCTGCCGTCGATGTGGCGGCACCTGTGGATCGCGATGTAATAACGCTCACCAATCGCGACTGGACTTTCAGTGCCGAATCCCTGCGCAAAGCCGCCAAAGCCAAACGCTTTCGGCTGCTCAATGATTTTGAAGCCCTGGCTTGGTCGCTGCCCCATATCGCGGCGGAAGACCTGATCCAGATCGGCGGCACCGTGCTTGAAAAGCCCCATCTTAAGATCGTGCTCGGCCCCGGCACGGGTTTGGGCGGTGCCGTTTGTGCGCCGCTGCCGCACGGTGGCTGGATGCCGATCCCCGGCGAAATGGGCCACATTACTTTGCCCATATCAACAGCTGAAGAACTGGCATTGAAAGACAAGCTGGTGGGCAAAGACAGTTTTGCCGAAGTGGAAGATGTGCTGACAGGCCCCGGCCTGCTGGCCCTTTACCAAGCCATCGCCAAAACACCCCGATTTAGTACGCCCGAAGAAGTGCGGGTGGCAGCACTTGAAGGCGTTGATCCCGATGCGGTGAAAACCCTCGATCACTTCATGACCTTCCTCATGCGCCTTACCGGCGACATGGCCATGGCCTTGCAAGCCAGAGGCGGGGTGTATCTGGGCGGCGGTATAGCGCCGTCCATTGCCCATAAATTGCAACTCCCCAAATACCGCGCCGTGTTTGAAGACAAGGGCCGCATCTCCGATGTGATGAAACCCATTCCATTATTTGTCATCACCGATCCATTCCCTGCATTTAAAGGCTGCGCTGCGGCCATCAACGCATCATGAAACGAGACACAGCACTTCTCATCATCGATGTGCAGAATGACTTCTGCCCCGGTGGAAAATTGCCCGTCACAGGCGGCCATGACATTGTGCCGCTGGTCAATCAACTGGCCAGCCAACATGCCCATGTTGTGTTGACCCAGGATTGGCATCCCGAAGGCCATTCTTCTTTTGCATCGCAACACAAAGGTGCCGCCGCCTTCACCCAGATTGATATGCCCTATGGCCCGCAAACCCTGTGGCCCGATCACTGTATCATCGGCAGTGTGGGCGCAAAATTTCACGGCAGCCTCGATGTGCCCCATGCCGAGCTCATCATCCGCAAAGGTTTTCGAAAAGCCATCGACAGCTATTCCGCCTTCTTCGAGAATGACCACAAAACCCCAACGGGTCTTGGTGGCTATTTGAAAGAGCGCGGTTTCAAAACAGTCGTTCTCGTCGGCCTAGCCTTCGACTATTGCGTCCGCTATTCTGCCGAAGACGCCCAAGCCTTGGGTTTTGACGTGGTCGTCGTTGAATCCGCCACCCGCGCCATTGATTTGGGCGGCACCGCCGAAGCAACGCGCCGGAGTTTTGCAGAACGCGGCATTCTGTTGGCGTGAGATCTTACGTGCGTCCCCCCACCTCCGTCGCTTCGCGCCACCTCCTCCCCGATGAAGAATCGGGTTGGAGGGTGAGGTTAGAGACCAGTATTAAATTGATGCCCTCCAACCCGATTCTTCATCGGGGAGGAGGTGGCGCGAAGCGACGGAGGTGGGGGGACGCACGTAAGATCTCACGCCAACAGAATGCCGCGTTCTGCAAAACTCCGGCGC
>JANOVS010000097.1:0-12506 GCA_031417515.1 Hyphomicrobiales bacterium | reverse complement strand
AACGGCTGCGCGACAAAGGAGTACCCAAGAAAGCCGTCCTCATTGCCGTCGCCAGAAAACTCATCACAATCCTCAACGCCATCATCAGGGATAAAACGCCATGGAAGTCAAAAACTGCTTGACTGAGAACACAGTCGCTTCTCCACGAAGGCGTGGAGAAGGGACAGGTGGCTGAAAGTTGTCCCTTCTCCATGTCTTCATGGAGAAGGTGGCGCAATTCGCCGGACTGTGTACGCCGTAGCCCCCTTGGGCGAAGGGGTATGAGGTCCCTTTGCCTCAACGCAATTGCTGACTGCTGTTACGCGCTCAGAATCTCAACCGACTTCGGCGTTGAATTGGCATTCAGACGATACACCACGGGCACGCCCGTATCGAGTTCCCGCTTGAGGATTTGTTCCGGCGTCAAGCCTTCGATGGCCATGATGAGCGAGCGCAGGCTGTTGCCATGGGCCGCCACCAGCACGGATTTTCCTTCCAGCACATGGGGTTGAATTTTATGCATGTAATAGGGCAGTGAGCGGGCCAGCGTATCCTTCAGGCTTTCGCCACCGGGAGGCGGCACGTCATAGGAACGCCGCCAGACATGCACTTGCTCTTCGCCCCATTTGACGCGGGCGTCATCTTTGTTGAGGCCGGTGAGTTCGCCATAGTCCCGCTCATTCAAGGCTTGATCACGGGTTTCGGGCAGGCCAATTTGGCCCAACTCTGCAAGGATCAGTTGCAGTGTGTTTTGGGCCCGTGAGAGGGCCGAGGTAAAGCAGAGATCAAATCTCAGACCCTTGGCCTTCAGGCGCTGGCCTGCGGCCTTGGCCTCGCCCACACCTTGTTCCGTGAGGGCTGGATCTTTCCAGCCGGTGAACAGGTTTTTCAAATTCCATTCGCTTTGTCCATGGCGGACAAGCACGAGAGTTCCAGACATTTCAATTCAATCCCAATACGTCATTCATGTTGTAACAGCCGGGTTTTTGATCTTGCGCCCAGATGGCAGCGCTCACTGCACCCCGGGCAAACATTTCCCGTGATTCAGCCTTGTGGGTGATTTCGATGCGCTCGGCAGGACCTGCAAACATCACTGTGTGATCGCCGACCACAGCACCGCCACGCAAGGTGGCAAAGCCGATATCACCATAATTGCGGGCACCTGTGTGGCCGTCGCGCTTGCGCACAGATTTTTCCTGCAGGGCAACCTTGCGGCCATCGGCAGCCGCTTGTCCAAGCATCAAAGCCGTGCCTGAAGGCGCGTCAATTTTGGAGCGGTGGTGCATTTCCAAAATCTCGATGTCGAATTCAGGGCCGAGGGTTGCCGCCATTTTGCGCACCAAGCCCGCCACCAGATTGACACCAAAACTGAAATTGCCTGATTTGACGATACGGGCGGTTAGGCCTGCCTGGAAAATGGCCACATCGCCTGCAGCATCAATGCCTGTAGTGCCGATGATGTGAATTTTGCCGAAAGCTGAAGTGTAACGGATCAATTCCAGGGTAGCCGAGGGAATGGTGAAATCGATGATGCCATCAACAGCCTGAACCAGTTGATCCGGCGTGTCAGAAATCTTGATGCCCAGATTGGCCACGCCAAACAGGGCACCATAGTCCATGCCGACATAGGCGGAACCCTTGGCTTCCAGACCGCCTGCGAGACTACAGCCGGGTGTGGCGTGAACGATACGGGCCAGTTCGCGGCCCATGCGGCCGCCGGCACCGGCGATGGCAAGTTTAAGTGTCATGATGGCCGCTCTTAGCAAGGTGAAGCTGGAATGCAAAGTGCATATGCGCTGTGATGAAACGAAAGCTTTGCCGCAGTTTTGCCAAAGCTTGCTGCTAACTGCTCGGCCATGTTCAAGATTTTCTTCCGCGCCCTGATCTGGTTTCTTTGTCTGACGGTCATCATGCCTGTTGCGATTGGTGCAGCCTTGGGATTTACAAAAGGCTGGCCTGAGAATTGGCGGAAAGCCGATTGGGGGTCTTCAGGGTTGTTGCCGGGTGCGGGCAAAACGGATGCGGCTCAAGTCATGTTGCTGGCGACCCGCACCGGACAATGGAAAAGCATTTTCGCCGAGCACATGTCGATTGTGCTCAAGCCCGCAGGTGCCGCCCATTATACGCGCTATGATGTCGTCGGCTGGGGAACCCCGGTGCGGCGCGATGCCTATGTGGCTGATGCCTATTGGTATGGCAACACACCGCGTGTCATTTACAAATCTGAAGGTGACGCCGCAGCGGCGCTGATCCCACGTATTGAAGCATCGATTGCGCGATATCCCTGGCAGCAACGTGGTTCCTACGTGGTTTGGCCGGGACCCAACAGCAACACGTTTGTGGGCTGGGTGGTGCGCCACACCGAGGGCTTTGCCACAGAACTACCGCCCGTTGCCGTGGGCAAGGATTGGCTTGGTGCTGGTTTTGCAATGGGACCGGCCCCCAGCAAGACAGGCTACAGCTTTTCCATTGCTGGTTTTCTGGGGGGCACACTTGCCGTCGAAGAAGGCTTGGAAATCCATCTCCTCGGCTCCACCATCGGCATCGACCCCAATGACCTCGCCATCAAATTACCAGCCCTTGGGAAGCTTGCCGTGCCCCGAAACTGGTGAAACAGCAGGATCAAATTTCCTTGATCCGCGCGACTGCATAGGGCGGCAACACAATGCTGTTCCGCTGCTTCATTGGAATTCCCGGGGTCAGCATGTATTCAGCGTTGTGTCTGAGTTTTGAAAAATTCTTTTCGTCAATCAGGTGAAGCGCAGTGGTGCCTGACAAACCTGTCAATTTCACCGTCTGGGATTCTGCGGTGAGATTGGCCAGCCATAGACTGCTCCCTGCCTTGTTGGCATAGGCTAGGGCTTCGACCTTGCCCGGTGCAGACGATGTTGCCTCCAGCCGCTTGGAGCGACTGGCCGCAGCCAAGCCCGCAATCACATGGAAGGCGGGCACCAGGCCATCATCGCGGATCACACCTTGATCGCCCGTAAAGGCTCCGAGTGTCATGACATCGATACCACCGCGTGCCGCCGCTGCGACAAGGCCCAGATTCCAGGCGGCGGCAAACAAGCCGCGCTGGCGTGGATCATTGTCTGACAGACAGACGCGTCCCTCAGCTGGATTGTTGGCAACAGTTGCGCCATAGGGGTTGTCCCGGCAGGCAATGCTGGAGGGGCCAAGATGATAAGGCGTCTTGCCGATCATTTTTCGAGTTGACGCAATGATCGACGGCATGGCCTCCAGGGTTTCCATGACCGAAGTATCATCAGCCGTATGGACAATCGGGCATACACTATGGGTGATGAAATCGAACACGCCCATCGGCACGGGCTTGCGGTTCAATTCGGTAAAGTAAGACAGCATGCCGCCCCCCAGCGGCACACCGGGAAAATGTTGCCGCACCGCCGCTGCCATCTCTTCATAGCTTGGCCCCCAGGGGCGGGGCGTGTCGGGCTGGAATGACTTGAGGTCATGCATCTGCGTAATGACAATGGCATCAGGTGCAAGCCCACTGGCCCGGACGGTTTTTGCGATTTCAGCTACTTCATCACAGGCTGGGGCTTTAGCTGGGAGAATTATCTCAAGCGTTATTGGCTTTTCGGTTTTTTCTTTCAGTTGCCAGAAGGCCAACGCTGCTTCCTGCACCTTACTTTTGCGGCCATCAATCTGGCACACCAGATGGGCAGGTCCGGCAGCGGCAATCATGTCCGCTGCCTTCAGTGATGGAAATGCCTGTTGCATCGGAACACCAACACCAATGGCGGGAATGCGGCCTTTGACAGCGCCAATGTCTACAGTGATGGCAGAGGCTGCCTTGAGCTTTTTGATTCTGGGCCTGCCCTCCACTGTCACTGTGATGGATTGTTCAAACGTCTTGGCATTTCCCAATGTGTAGGGCCAGGGGTCCAGCAACGAGCACACGTAGGTTTTGTAAGAAGCATCCATCCAGTTGCGATGGTCTTCCATTTCAAACTTGTTGCCCTCCATCAAAACCGTCGCCGTCACACCTGGCATCACGTTGTGCTTGAGGGATCGAATGTCAAAGACGGGTTGCCCCGGACTGATGAATTTTGGAAAGCGCGTCTTTTGATTTTTGCCATCGGTATGAAGAATTTCAACAGGCTCACCCACCACATTCACCAGCGGGTGCAACACCACAAAGCCGGTGCGATTGGTGATGAAATCACTCAGCGGCATTGCCTTGGCAACAAAGCGCAGCACGCCTTTTGACGATGCCTCGATTTCAGCTTCATAGCGAATGCCTTGGACAGAATCCTTGCAGGATGCCGCATAGCTGACTTTGAAACCATCCCTGCCCTGCTTCACTTTCAGGTTCTCAATCACCGGACCATAGGTGCCCCAATTCTTGTCGCGCACCAGAAAGGCGATACCGCGCAATACTTCAACGCTGTGGAAGTGGATGTAGCGCAACGCACCATTGTCAAGTACGGCGGTTATCGGTCCGGCAACAAGTGTGCGTTTTTTGCCGTCGGGCACATCTGTTCCATAGAGTTTGCGGGCGCGGCTGAGTTTTTGCATGGGCATGGCTAAATCACCTTTTCAGTCACAGCATCAATGAGGATGGCGCGGGTGAGGTCAATATCAACATGGATTTTTTCACCGGGCTTGCTCACGTCATGGGCGCTAAGTTCGGCGACAACGCTGGTGCCGCCCAGTGGCAAGGTAACAAGCACCCGCGAACCCGTGGGCTGGACAAGCTCGACGGTTACGGGAATGCGTTCGTGACTCTTGGCAACGGTCTTTCCGGCCAAGGCAATATGTTGCGGCCTTATTCCCAACAATACAGCTTGCCCCACATTGAAATTGCTGCGTCCCGGCAGTTGCAGTTTTCGGCCATCCAGCAATATCACACCGGTTTTATTCAGGGTGGCTTTCAGAAAATTCATTTTGGGACTGCCAAGGAAGCCTGCAACAAAACGGCTGGCTGGCCGTTCAAACACATCCAGTGGTGATCCCTGCTGCTCGATCACACCGTCACGCAGCAATACAATGCGGTCAGCCAGAGTCATCGCCTCGATCTGGTCATGGGTGACATAGATCATGGTGCGGCCCAGTTCCTGGTGCAACCGCTTGATTTCAACACGCATGTCATCACGCAATTGCGCATCCAGATTGGAGAGGGGTTCGTCAAAAAGATAAAGCCTCGCATCGCGCACAATGGCGCGGCCAATGGCGACGCGTTGCCGTTGCCCACCCGAAAGCTCGCGGGGAAAACGCGCCAGCAGATGCCTGATGTCCAGCATATCAGCGGCGCGCTTTACCCGCTTTTCAACATCTGCCTCGGAAAATTTCCGTGCCCTGAGACCAAAGGCAATATTATCCTTCACGTTGAGATAGGGATAGAGCGCGTAGTTCTGAAACACCATGGCGATGTCGCGGTCACGGGGCCTTGCATGGGTTACATCTTTGCCGCCAATCTCGATGCTGCCGCCAGTAGTTTCCTCAAGCCCGGCAATGCAGCGCAGGAGTGTTGACTTGCCGCAGCCCGATGGTCCGACCAGCACCGTAAACTCGCCTTCCGGCACATCCAGCGAAACGCCTTTCACGGCATGAAAGTTGCCGTAATGCTTGTGAATATCAGTGATCCTGAGGTCTGACATGACTAACCCTTGACTGCGCCCATGGAAATGCCGCGCACCAGATAGCGCTGCATGACGGCGACGGTGAAAAAAACCGGTATGGTGCCGAGCACCGACATGGCGGCAATCTTGGCCCAAAAATTCGATTGACCACCAAAGTAGTGGGTAACTTGAACTGTGTAAGTTGTGACTTCGGTGCGTGTCAGCACAAGCGCAAAAAGAACATCATTCCAAGCAAAAATAAAAGTGAATACGGCTGTGGCAAACAATCCGGAGCGGGCCATCGGAAGCACAACTTTCCACAACACTTCAAAGCGCGTGCAGCCATCAACCAGCGCGCTTTCTTCCAGTTCCAGCGGAATGTCCTCGATGTATCCGCGCATCATCCAGATCACATAGGGAAGGCTGAAGGCGGTGTAGAGAATGATCAGGCCAAAATAGCTGTCGACCCAGCCGAGATAGACATAGAGCAAAAACAGCGGGAAGACGATGGCGACGGGCGGCATCATGCGTTGGGAAATGATCCAGACCGCGAGGTTTTCACCGCCTGTCTTGAAGCGCACAAGGCTGTAGGCCGCCAACGTGCCAAGGATCATGGCAACAAATGTGGAAACACTTGCCAGCACCAGGCTGTTCCACACCGACCAAGCGTCGCCATCCTTGAACAGCACGGCATAGTTCTTGAACTGGATCGACTCGGGATACCATACGGGCGGGAAGGCAAATATCTCATCAGGCGTTTTGAACGAGATGATGAAAAGCCAATAAACCGGAAAGCAAAAAATCACGACGAGCATCATGGCTATCAAATAGCGCAACGACAATCGAAAACCCGCGCGGCGATGCAATGGAAGCCTGCTCATTTGGCCAAGCCCATGCGGCGGATTGCCCAGGTGCAGATCACCGTCAGAATGAAAACCACAAGAAAGGCGATGGCAGCCGTATAGCTGGTTTCAAATTGCTTGAAGCCTTGGCTGTAGGCATAGATTGAGATTGTCTCTGTCTTGGTGCCGGGTCCACCTTGGGTGAGGGCCCAGATGATATCGAAAATACGAAAAAGATCGAGCCCGCGAATGAGTATGGCGATGGCCATGACAGGCCAGATGGCTGGCAAGACAATGTAGCGGAATGTGCGCCAAAAACGCGCGCCATCAATCTCGGCTGCCTCAGTCTGTGATTTATCGACATTGGATAGGGCCGCCAGCAGGATGAGAAACATGAAGGGCGTCCACTGCCATATCTCGCAAAAAATGATGGCGGGATAAACCAGTGTCGGATTGATGTTCCACAATGCGTTGATACGTTCACCAGCAAACCAACTCAGGATTTGATTGATCGGGCCATATTTGTTGTCAAACAACAACCGCCAGGTGGCACCGGCAACGATGGGCGAAATGATGGTGGGCAGGACCAGCAGTGAAATGAATATCTGGCGGCCCGGCATTTTTTCGAGAAACAGATAGGCCATGGCAAGGCCGAGCAGCAGTTCAATCGGCAGGGCAATAACGGTGATCAGCAGTGTGTGGGCCAGCGACCACCACAACCGCGCATCCTTGAACAGGTTTTTATAGTTGAAGAACCAGGCAAACGAAGTGTCTGTTTCCATCATGTCAATCCGCATGAAGCTGACGATCAACGAATAGAACAGCGGAAACAGGCCAATCAGCAGCAACAGGAATATGGCCGGTGCCACCAGCCAGTATTTGAAATTGCGGTCGGGATGAACGATGGCGGTCATGTAGGTCCGAACGGGCTATCATGCCGACGGCCCGATGATTTGACTTTAACAAGGAGTGGTTTGCAGAAGTCGGATGTCGTCCCCACCTCCGGCCTTCGGCCACCTCCTCCCCGATGAAGGATCGGGTTGGAGGGTGAAGTTGAAGACCGGTATTCATCAAGTACCCTTCTACCCGATCCTTCATCGGGGAGGAGGTGGCGCGACGCGACGGAGGTGGGGGACATGGGGTAAATCTCGAACCAGTTTATTCGAATGCAATGAGTCATTTCAATAGGCCGTTGGTATCAGCTATCCCCTCCGCCGCAAAGCGGCGAAGGGGTAGTTTCGTGGCATTACATCTTTGGGTAGGCACCTGACTTCGCGGTCCAGTCGGCATAAACTGCCTTCTGTTTTTCAACGCCTATCTTCTCGGTGATGGCATCCCATTCAGCCGCCGCTGTATCCAGGATGGCCTTGGGGTCTTCACCCGCCCAGAGCTTCGATACGGATTGGCGCAGCACCTCTTCATACTTGTCCGTTTGCAACAGCGACAAATCGAGGAGGCCATTAGTTGCTCCATCCTGAAGGGCCTTGAGATAGTCCTTGGCTTCCGGCCACAGGGCGGCATAACCTGGATCGGTGAAATGCGAGGACCGGAACGGATCGCGCAATGCATAAGGAAGCTTCACGCGCTCGAGGCTCACCGACTCGCTGTTCAGCCATTGGATGAACAGATAGGCAGCTTCCTTGTTTTTCGACGCCGACGACACTGACAGGCAGAAACCTGCGGCAAGTTGCGGGTGTCCACCGGGCGTCATGGCATAACCGACTTTGCCAGCGATGGTAGACTTTGGCACCCAGCTCATCACTTCCTGATCAGTGCCGTAGTTGGCGGCCCAGCGGCCATAGGGTGGCCAGGAAACCGTCATGGCGGTTTGTCCCTGCAGGAAGGCCGCAAGGTTTTCAACGAAACCCCACTGCTCCACACCAGCAGGTGCAAACTTGTTCTCGGCCAGCCAGTCGGTGAAGACCTTGACTCCGGCTTCTGAGTTGATGCTGGCTTTCATGGTTGCGCCATCAAAGAACTTGCCGCCCTCGTTGCGGAAGCGTTCCTGGAACATGAAGTTGCCGTAGCCCGCTTCACGGAAGAAGGCTGCACCATAGATCTTGCCGTGCGAGACTTCAGTGATCAAGGCACCGACCTGATCGAAGTCTTTCCAGTTGGTTGGCGGCACGGGAAGATCGGAACCATACTTGTCTTTGTAGGCTTTCTGGATTGCCGGATCAGTCAACACATCTTTTCGATAATACATGACGAAGACGTCACCATCATCGGGCAGGCCAAAGATCTTGCCATTCACCATCATCTGATTGTCGCGATAAGTGGGTGCGATCAATTGTAGTTCTTCACGAAAGCCAAACTGGTCGACATAGGGATCAAGCACTTCAAGGGCACCAGCATTGGCGAGGTCGGGCATCCAGGACGGAATCACGTTCAAGGCGTCATAGGCACCGGCACCTGACTTATAGTCCTGCATGATCTTGGTGAACATTTCTGCCACAGGAACTTCAACGACTTTTACATCGATGCCCGTGAGTTCTTTCCATTTCGGGCCGGAGAAATTCAGCGGATCAAGCGATTGCAGACCTGCTTCCCAGACAATGGTAATGGTCTGGCCTGAATATTTCTTTGCCGCTTCAACCGCTGTTGCAGCTGCATCGGCAGCCTGTGCGGTGCGAATTTGCAAGGCACTGGCAAGGCCCGCGGTGATTCCGAGCTTGCCTAAGTCACGTCTTGTAACCATGTCATCCTCCGAGTTGTGAACAACAGCATGGGCTGCCATTCGTTCATCCCCCTGCGGTGTGCAGGGGGAATTCTTTCACCCAAAGCTTTTTCGAAAAACCTCGAGTTTGTTTTGGAATCCAGTTTGGTCAAGCACAACGGAATTGACCACGCCACAGGGCACCAATCCCTTTTGCACCGCCAGCACCGCCGCCACATCCGCAGCACCGTTTCCGGCAAAACACTGGTCAGTCCAGCACAGGGCGTGGGGGGACACGATTACATTGTCGAGTTTGAACAGCGGATCATCGGGATCAGGTGGCTCTATTTCAAACACGTCGAGTCCGGCACCGGCAATGCGGCGCTGCTGGAGGGCTTGGGTCAAAGCTGCCTGATCAACAATGGGGCCGCGCGCCGTGTTGATGAGAAAGGCGGTTGACTTCATCATGGCCAAACGCTTGGCATTGACGATGTGATTGGTGTCAGGTGTGAGAGGGCAGCTGACTGAAAGAACATCAGCGCCTGCAAAAAGTTCTTCAATACCAACAAGCTCAATTCCCAGCTCTTTGCAGAGCGCCGGATCGGCATATGGATCATGGGCGATGCAGCGCATGTCGAATGGTTTGAGCAATCGGAATGTCTCTGCGCCGATGTTGCCGACACCGAGCGAACCGAAGGTGCGGCCAACTACACCCACCCCCATGTGTTGACCACGCGCCGCAAAACCGGGTGCCCCCAGCCTTGCAAGTTGGTCCTTCACCATCAGCTTGCCTGTGAGCGCCAGCATGAAAGTGATGATGGAAACTGCCACTGGCCGGCGCACGCCGTCGGGCGTGATGACCAATGCAATGTCATTGGCTGTGCAGGCCGCAACATCCACCGTATCGTAACCCACACCGAAACGCGCCACCACGGCAAGTCGGCCTGAGCTTGGCACGCTATCAGCAGAAAACCGGTGGGCCAGCAGGATCAGTGCATCGAAATTTTCAAGTTGGCTCGCGACCAGGGGATTGTTGGACTCAAGAAACACCATCTCGACATTTGGAGCCGACTTTAGCAGGCCCAAGTCAAAATCCGGAAAAGTTGGCGTGCCATCTGCCTTCTTGAAGTCGCCCGACAATGCGACACGGAATGTGCGGGCCATTATTTGCATCCCTCGCGCAAGGTTATAACGGCAGCTGTCAACGCATCGCGCAGCACCCAAACATCGCCGGAATAGCAACAGAAGTCGAAACCCTGTTTATAGTATTGGATCCCATGATCAGTATTTGGCACCAAGCGTCCCAAAGCCTTGCCGTGCTTTTTGGCAGCTGAAATGATTTTCTCCACAGCTGCCGTGAAAACCGGATTGTCAAACTCACCGGGGATGCCCAGAGACACCGATAAGTCAAAATGACCAACCCACAGGCAATCAACGTCTGGAATGGCGGCAATGGCATCGGCATTTTCGGCGCCTTCTGCGGTTTCAATCAGGCAGATCACAGCGGTTCGGGCATTGGCATTGCTCAACGCCTCTGCCACAGGTGCGCTGCGATAATTGTCATGGGCCATTTGCAAGCCGACGCCGCGTTTGCCACGCGGAAAATACTTGATGCTGTCAACCATGGCTTGCGCCTGGGCTGCCGTCGAAATCATCGGTGCGATCAGCCCTTCAGCCCCCATGTCGCAGGCCCGCGCCAGCATGTCATTTTCGAGTGCCGGAACCCGCACAATGACGGGCACATCGGCAGCCTCAAAATAGCGGATGGCACTTTTCAATGTTTCAAAACTGAAGCCTGAATGTTCCATGTCGAGAAACACAAAATCGCACCCCGCCGCTTTCAGAATGTGGCCGATGCCGGGTGTCACAAACTCAACAATTAAGTGCCCCACCTTGAGGCCGGAACTCCGCAACATTTGTTTCAGTCCAGCCTGTGCCATCATCGATGCCCTTGTGCTGATCCTTCGCAAACCAGCGAGAGGATGTGGACTTCTTTGCTGATGACCAAGTCACTGCTTTCACGATTGAAGGTTTGGAAATGCGCTGAATTGAGATGAGCCTCGAAGGCGGCACGGTCATCGTAGATTTCGTAAAGGAATATGCTGTCGGGCGCACCTTCGCGCGTCATCACGTCAAAGCGGCGGCAGCCAGGCTCTAGGGCACAGGAGTCAATGGCATTGCGATCCATCAGGGTGCGAAAGCGCTGCATGTCACCGGGCATGATCTTGAAGTCGACAGTGACGACATAGCCGCTCATGTTTCCGCCTCCCTGACCTTCCAATAGAGGTCCGCCACCTGTGCAAGATGTTCGTGCATGCGGGCTACGGCACGATCCCCATCCTTCTCCGCGATGGCCGTGCAAATCGCCGCATGGGCTTCGAATGCGACGCGGTTTTGACCGGGATAGTGCAAGGAAACACGACGCTGATCCACCAGCCAATCGATGATCGCGCTGTGCAGTGAAGTGTAAATCGGATTGCGGGGAATACGCGCGATGGCATAATGAAACGCAACATCGGTTATTTCGAAGCGACTGACATCGCCAATCGCTGCACGGTTTTCGTCGAGGGCCTGCCGCAAGGACTTGATGTCATCCGGCGACGCCAGCTTTGCTGCATCGCGCACAAGCCCTGTTTCGAACAGGACCCGTGCTTCCTGGAAGTGCCGCATGCCCTCGGCATCCGAGAGCAGATAGCGGGCACTGCCAGCCAACGAGGACAACACTGCCGCTGGCGACGGGGCAACCACGCGGGCCCGGGCCCCCGACCTGAGTTCAACCAGTCCCATGCTTTGCAGATGAAAAAGCGCCTCGCGCACCGCTGGACGACCAACGTTGAATTGCCGCATCAGATCCCGCTCGGATGACAATTCAGCGCCCTCCCCAAATTCTCGACCCCGAATTTGGCGCTCGAGAACTTCGGAAATCTGTTCGAAAAGTCTGGTGCGCTTCAGTAAAACCATGTTGGAAATCCACGCTGGTATACCTGTTATACCACTTACGTTAGGTCTGATTTCAGAAGTGGTCAACGTCGAAATGGGACGTTGTCATGCAGCGGCGCTGGTGTTTCTCTTCAAATTGGAATCGGCGCAGTGGCACGCAGTTTGAGAATTACACCAAACTGTTGAATACGCTTGGCCTTGTTCATCAAACTGCTCCTGACAAAACTTTCCGTATCAAGACATACTGTTGATTGCCACTTAGATTTGACCCAGTAGGGGCATAAATTTCCATTGAGAAGTGACCCATGTTTCAACCTCCTCCGGCGCTGCTGCTGGAGGGAACATGGAGTGATCGAGATGGCATTATTGAGTGTAATTCGGCGTTGGCATTTTCGTGAGGGACTGTCGATCCGCGAGATTTCGAGGCGAACAGGTTTGTCGCGCAACACGGTGCGCAGATATCTGCGGGACGATACGGTGGAACCGAAGTTCAAAGTTCCTGACCGG
>JANOVS010000096.1:0-10172 GCA_031417515.1 Hyphomicrobiales bacterium | reverse complement strand
AACCATATCGCTTCATCAAAAAAACCTCCAGAGAAGGTTCTCCATGAATCACGCTTCAACTGATTTGTGAATCCCGTATTTGAGGACAGGCCCTAATAATACGTAATTTTATTTCCTCATTTCACTGCTCAAAAGATGCGTGAATCTAATAGCTCCCCACAAGGGGCAGGGAGAAGGAGGGTCATTTCAAATGACGTTTGGTATTACACTCCGCAACGGGACTTGAACGAGATTTGGGTCACAACTGGACTATGGTTCGATCTCAGGTCGAATTGCTTTTACTTTCGGAACATTCGGTTCTTCTTATCCATCCAATGCCATCGCTCTATTCACACAATTTCAGCCATCAGATCTTTTGCTTCAACGCTGTCACCGATTTTGACGTGGATGGCCGTGAGTTTACCGGCGCGTTCAGCCACCACTGAGGTTTGCATTTTCATGGCTTCAAGTTGCAGGATGGGATCGCCTTTTGCTACCCTGTCGCCGACTTTGGCTGTGATGCCGACAACAAGGCCGGGCATGGGCGCTCCTATTTGCGCGGGGTTGCCATCTTCAATCTTGGGCCTTGCCGTTACCTTGGCTTTGACGCTGCGGTTGGGAACCCGGATTTCGCGGGGCTGGCCATTGAGTTCGAAGAAGACTTTGACATCACCAGTATCTGATGTTGCACTTACGGTCTGCAACACAATTTCGAGACTTTTGCCGGGGTCAATTTCGGCGGTGATCTGCTCGCCTGGCTCCATGCCAAAGAAAAACGTCTGGGTGGGCAGGGTGCGCACCGGACCGTAAAGATGATGACGGGCGCGGTAATCCATGAAGACCTTTGGATACATCAGGTATCCATTCAAGTCTTCGTCATCGACCACTTCATCTTCGTTGTCATCAATACCCACTTTCAAATCCGCATTGAGTTTGGCGCGGGTGGCTTCCAGATCAATGGCTGGAAGATTGGCAGCGGGGCGATGGGTGATTGCCACTTCACCCTGCAATACTTTTGCAGCAATGGCGGGCGGCCAGCCGCCATCGGGTTGACCGAGATTGCCTTTCAGCATGTCGACAACAGAATCAGGGAATGCCACGTCGATTGACGGGTCTTCAACCTGGGCGCGGGACAATTTCTGCGCCACCATCATCAAGGCCATGTCGCCCACGACTTTTGATGAGGGTGTGACTTTCACAATATCGCCGAAGATCATGTTGGCGTCGGCATAGGCTTGCGCCACTTCTTGCCAGCGATCTTCGAGGCCGAGGCTGCGGGCCTGCGCCTTGAGATTGGTGAATTGGCCACCCGGCATTTCGTGCAGGTAGACATCTGAGGCGGGTGCAGGCAGCCCACTTTCAAAAGCCGCATATTGTTGGCGCACATGTTCCCAGTATTCAGATATGTCGCGGATGGATTTTATATCAAGCCCGGTGTCGCGGGGCGTGTGGCGCAGGGCTTCAACGATAGAGCCAAGGCAAGGCTGCGAGGTGCCGCCCGAGAATGCATCCATCGCCGCATCCACAACATCAACGCCTGCATCACAAGCGGCAAGTATGGTGGCACCACCGTTGCCTGACGTATCATGGGTGTGGAAATGGATGGGAAGGCCAACCTCCTCTTTCAAGGCCTTGACCAGAACCCGTGCGGCGGCTGGCTTGAGCAGGCCTGCCATGTCTTTCAATCCGAGGATATGAGCTCCGGCACTTTTCAATTCCCTGGCTTTGCGCACATAGTATTTCAGGTCATATTTGGCCCGCGCCGGATCCAGAATATCGCCCGTGTAGCAAACTGTTCCCTCGCAAATCCTGCCAGCTTCGAGCACGGCGTCCATGGCGACGCGCATGTTCTCAACCCAATTCAGCGAGTCAAACACGCGGAACACGTCTACGCCGGTTTTGGCGGCTTGTTGCACAAAGGACCGCACCACATTGTCCGGATAGGTCGTGTAGCCAACGCCATTGGCACCGCGCAGCAACATTTGCAGCAGGTGATTGGGCATGAGTGCGCGCAGATCGCGCAAGCGTTGCCACGGGCATTCCTGCAGAAACCTGTAGGCCACATCAAAGGTCGCCCCGCCCCAGCATTCCACTGAAAACAGTTGCGGCAGATTGGCATTGTAAGCCGGAGCCACCCGCAACATGTCAATCGAGCGCATCCGCGTGGCCAGCAGGCTTTGATGACCATCACGCATGGTGGTGTCGGTGATGAGCACCTGAGGCTGTGCCGCTACCCAGCCTGCAATTGCCTGCGGCCCATCGCGCAAGAGCTTTTGGCTCAAACCATCCGGCGACACCGGGCAAGGTTCCGGGGCCCGCAATGCGGTCAGACGTTGTGCGGGCTTTTTTCGCCCGACAGTTTCGGGATGACCATTGACGGTGATGTCGGCGATGTAGGTCAGAATCTTGGTGGCGCGGTCACGGCGCTTTTTGAAAACAAAAAGTTCCGGTGTGGTGTCAATGAACTTGGTGGTGCAGGTATCATTCAGAAACGTAGGGTGTTTCAACAGATTTTCGACAAAGGCAATATTGGTGGAAACACCCCTGATGCGGAACTCGCGCAGCGCTCGGTCAAGTCTGGCAATTGCTTTTTGTGGTGTTTGTGCCGAGGCGATGACCTTGACCAACAACGAGTCGTAATGGCGCGTCACCACACCGCCTGCATAGGCCGTGCCGCCATCCAAACGGATGCCGGCTCCTGTGGCAGTGCGATAGGCGGTGAGGCGGCCATAATCGGGAATGAAATTGTTCTGCGGGTCTTCGGTGGTAATGCGGCACTGGATGGCATGGCCACGCAGCTTCACCTCGGCTTGCGATGCGGCACCCGTGGCTTCAGCCAGTGTGGCACCTTCAGCAATCTGGATTTGCGCCTGCACAATGTCGATGCCTGTCACTTCTTCGGTAACGGTGTGCTCAACCTGCACACGCGGATTGACTTCGATGAAAAAGAACTGGCCGGAATCAATATCCATCAGAAATTCGACGGTGCCTGCACATTCATAATTCACATGGGCACAGATTTTGCGACCGAGCTCACAAATTTCCTGACGTTGTGCCGCACTGAGATAAGGGGCTGGCGCACGCTCCACCACTTTTTGATTGCGGCGTTGCACCGTGCAATCACGTTCAAACAGGTGATAGATATTGCCATGCTTGTCGCCGAGAATCTGCACTTCGACGTGCCGTGCCCGCAGAATCATCTTTTCCAGATAACCCTCACCATTGCCAAAGGCGGATTCGGCTTCACGCCTGCCTTCCTTTACTTTTTCGGCGAGGTCATCCGGGCCATTGACGGCCCGCATGCCGCGTCCGCCGCCGCCCCATGAGGCTTTGAGCATGAGGGGAAAGCCAATGGCCTTGGCCTGCTTTTGGATCAGATCAAAATCATTGCCGAGAACTTCCGTGGCGGGAATAACCGGAACGCCAGCCGCCATGGCCACGCGCCGCGCACTCGCCTTGTCACCCAGCGACCGCATGGTCTCAGCCTTGGGACCGATAAACACAATTCCTGCCGCATCACAGGCTTCAACAAAATCCGGGTTTTCCGACAACAGGCCGTAGCCCGGATGAATGGCGTCGGCACCTGCCAATTTGGCCACACGGATGATTTCAGAAATGCTGAGGTATGCCCCAACCGCCGTCATGCCTGCGCCAATTTGATAGGCCTCATCGGCTTTGAAACGATGCAGTGAAAGTTTGTCTTCTTCGGCATAAACCGCAATCGTGCGCTTGCCCAGTTCAGTTGCAGCGCGCATCACGCGGATAGCAATTTCCCCTCGATTGGCGATCAGTATTTTTGAAAAAATCATTCCGAACTCGCATGGCTAAGCAAACTGGATTGGGTAAAACACACCGTCAACCAGGTCAAGACAAAGCTGTGGCATGGCGAACTGGGCGTCCGGCGCTTGCAGCTTGCGCGGCATGAAGGATGGCGTTCGCGTCGATGCCATGGTGATGGTAGAGATCTTGCAGGGTGCCAGTTTCGCCAAAATGCTCCACACCGAGAGCTTTGACCTGATGGCCTTTCACACCGCCGAGCCAAGCAAGCGTTGCCGGATGGCCATCAATAACAGTGATGAGGGCGCAGTCGCGTGAAAGGGGTGCCAGCAACCGTTCAATGTGGCTGGTCGCGGTCTTGCTTCCCCGCTGCCGTGAACGCTCAGCGGCTTGCCAGCCTGCATTGAGACGATCGGCTGAGGTGATGGCAAGAATACCCACATCGCGGCGGTCTTCGGCAATAAGGCCCGCAGCTGCAATCGCCTCCGATGCGATGACGCCCATGTAGGCAATGATGACTTCGGCATTAGGGCCGGGTTTGCGCAACCAATATGCGCCGTTGATGATGTCTTGTGTCAGTTCTGGCGTCATGGTGCGGACGGGCTGTTCAAGCGAGCGGGTTGACAGCCGGAAATAGACTGATCCCCCGGTTTCATCGCGCAGCCAGGTTGACTCGTCCGGATCGCCTTCGCCGTCGCGCTGCAAATAATCAAATGACCAGCGCAGCAATACGGCGAGTTCATCGACGAAAGCAGGCTCAAAAGCTGCCAAGCCATCTTGCTTCAATCCAATCAAAGGTGTGCCAATGGATTGGTGGGCGCCGCCTTCCGGAGCAAGCGATATGCCTGAAGGTGTGGCCACAACAATAAAACGTGCACCCTGATAGCAGGCGTAGTTCAAAGCATCGAGGCCGCGTTCAATGAAGGGATCGTAGAGTGTGCCGATGGGGATCAGGCGCTCACCATTGATCGAATGCGACAGGCCAAGCGCCGACAGCATGATGAAGAGATTCATCTCGGCGATGCCTAATTCCAGGTGTTGTCCCTTGGGCGAGAACTCCCAGGTAAATGTCGAAGCAATTTTTTCTTTCTTGAAGGTGTCGGCCATTGCTTCAAGCGCAAACAGTCCACGTTTATTGACCCAGCCGCCGAGATTGGTTGACACCGTAACGTCGGGTGCTGTCGTGACGATCCGGTCAGCCAAGGCTTCTGTCGAGGAGGCAATCTCGCTCAAGATGAGGCCAAAGCCTGCTTGCGTCGACATTGTCGGTGCAGGGCGATAAGTTAAAGTTTCTGGCACAGGGATTGCGGGAGCCGACAACCGCCTTTTTCCACGCTGGACAAATGGCACTTGCTTCAGTTCTGACTCAAATGCGTCAGGGGGCATGCCAAGTGCTTCAAACTTCTCCCACTCATGGCCGACGCGCACACCCATGGCGGTTTGCCAACTTGCCATTTGTGACGGGTTCATCAGGCCTGCATGATTATCCTTGTGGCCTTGAAACGGCAGGCCATAGCCTTTGATGGTGTAGGCAATGAAACAGGTGGGGCGATCATGCGTTGACGCATCTTCAAAGGCTTTCACCAAACCCGGCAGATCGTGGCCGCCAAGGTTGGTCATCAGTTTTCCAAGATCGGCGTCTGAATATTTGTCAATCAGCTGCGTGGTTTTACCTTGGTCGCCAATCTCTTCATGCAAACGTTTGCGCCATGCCGCACCGCCTTGATAGGCGAGCGCGGAATAGAGCTGGTTGGGGCAGGAATCGATCCATTGTTTTAAACGCTCGCCGCCCGGTTCGGCAAAGGCAGCTTGCATCAGTGAGCCGTATTTGAGAATGACCACGTCCCATCCGAAGTTTCGGAAGATGGTTTCGAAGCGTTGCCACAAACCTTCGCGAATGACGGCGTCGAGGCTTTGGCGATTGTAATCGATCACCCACCAACAATTGCGAAGGCCGTGCTTCCAGCCCTCAAGCAATGCCTCGAAGATATTTCCTTCATCCAGCTCGGCGTCCCCGACCAGAGCGACCATGCGACCCTCAGGCCAATCTTTCGCCCAGTCGTGGGCTTTCACATAATCTTGGACGAGTGATGAGAACAATGTCTGCGCCACGCCAAGGCCCACAGAACCCGTGGAAAAATCCACATCGTCCACATCCTTCGTGCGGGAGGGGTATGATTGGGCGCCTTTGAACCCGCGAAAGTTAATGAGGTTTTCGCGGGTCTGATTGCCGAACAAATATTGCAAAGCGTGGAACACCGGAGCCGCGTGCGGCTTGACAGCGACACGATCCTGCGGCCTCAGGATTTTACCATAGAGTGCCGCCATGATGGTGACCAAGGACGCCGACGACGCCTGGTGTCCGCCAACTTTCAGGCCATCCAAATTTTCGCGCAAGTGATTGGCATGGTGAATTGTCCATGTCGAAAGCCAAAGTATTTTTTTCTCCAAGGCTGCAAGAAAACCAATGCTTTCGTGAGATGTCATGATCGATCAAACTCAACTATACAACGCAAATTGGAGCGAAGCGCAAGTTTGTGATTATGAACCGCGACCATACCCACGTGTTGTATCTCGCATGATGGTCAAGATTTTATCTTGTTCCGGCGTGGTGTTGCGGCTTGCTGCTTCGGTGGTGCCACTTGCTGTGGCCGCAAGTGGAATATCAGGATGGCCGTGCTCACCCACCATTGCCATGGCCCAGCGTGAGAAAGCGCGCGGCTTGGACCCACCTTCTTCACACAATTGAACAGAGGAATGGCGCTCATCTTTTTCGATATGGGCATAGAGTGTGCGCACATCCTTCTCCCCGCCTTCGAGCGTTTGGGCAAACCAGCCCTCGTAATAAAGCAAAGCACCCGTTATCCCGAGACTGGTATTATTGGCACGGGCTGTCCGCAAGATATTGCCAAGTTCAATATCAAGCTTCTCCGCAGGAATTTTGCTTTTGCTGCGATAGATCAACCTGAATACCATTTCAGGGGCCGACTTGTTCACATTGGTACTTGCCAGTTCAGCGTTGGTCACGGCACTTCTCCCACATATTTTTGACTCACAGCAATTCGGCACCACCGCCCAAGGCGGGGCCCGAAGTTGGATCATAGTCATCCGGCTTCTTGGCAATCAGCGTTTGTGTGGTCAAGATAAGACCAGCAACCGACGCGGCATTGCGCACGGCGCTGTATGACACTTTCACAGGGTCAACGATGCCAGCTGATACCATGTCAACCAACGTGCCGTTGCGGGCATCAAGTCCGTGGCCGTTAGCACCTTTGGAAACCTTGGAGACCTCTGCGGCACCATTCAGTCCGGCATTTGCAGCGATGTAGAACAATGGCATGCTGAGGGAACGTTGCAAAAGTTCAGCACCCAGCTTCTTGCTGCCATCCAGGCTTTTGATCAATTTATCGAGTTGGGGCGCAATCTTGAGCAGCGCCAAACCACCACCGGGAACAACGCCTTCCTCAATTGCAGCACGCGTGGCGTTGATCGAATCTTCAATCAACTGCGTGCGACGCTTTTGCTCAACGGGTGTTGCACCGCCGGCCAAGATCATCGCCGTGCCGCCCGACAGTTTGGCAATGCGTTCCTGGAATTTGTCGCGTTCGATGTTTTCAGGTGCGGCATCATATTGGCGCTTCACTTGTTCGCGACGGGCCAAGATTTTTTTAGGATCACCATTGCCTGCCGTGATGAGGGTTTTTGATGATGAAATGCGCACCTGCCGCGCCGTGCCCAAATCATGCAATTCGGTTTTCTCAAGCTTGCCGCCCAAATCAGCCGACACAACTTTGCCACCCGTGGTGATGGCAATATCCTCGAGCATGGCTTTGCGCCAATGGCCATATTCAGGCGGATGAATGGCGGCCACTTTGAAATTATGCCGCTCGCGGCGTTCCAGCAACTGCATGATGACCGGCGGCGCAACTTCCTCGGCAATGATCAGCAACGGACGGCCACTTTTTTCAATCAACGACAATACGCCATGCATTTGATCCATGGTTTGGATTTTATGATCGGTCATCAGGATAAAGGGATTGTCGAGAACCACCTGCATTCTCTCAACATCGGTCACCATGTGATGTGAGAGATAACCGCGCTCAAAGGCCATCCCTTCGACCACTTCCAATGTTGTTTCAACCGTATTGCCAAATTCAACGGCGACAATGCCATGGTTGCCAGCCCGGGTGAAAGCTTCCGCCACCATTGCACCAAGCGCACCATCATTGGCGGCGATGCTGGCAACGGCCAGCAAACCGGCAGGACCATTCACGGGTTTGGCCGAGCTTTTGAGGGCTGCAATGGTTTCAAGAACTGCAAGTTCGAGACCTTCAACCAGTTCAACAGGATTTGCACCTTTTTCCAGGCACTGCAAACCATCTTGCACCAATACATCGGCCAGAACTGTGGCTGTGGTTGTGCCGTCACCGGCAACTTCGTTGGTTTGCTTGGAGACTTCACGCAAAACCTGCGCGCCCATGTTTTCAAAAGGGCATTCCAATTCGATTTCGCTGGCAATGCTCACACCATCGCGCGACACGATGGGTGTGCCGATGGGACGATCCATAATGGCATTCATGCCTTTTGGGCCAAGTGTGCCGCGCACTGCCTTGGCGAGCTTGGCAACGCCTCGTCCGAGCGCTTGACGGGCCGCGTCGTCATGAAGCATTATTTTGGGCATTGGGTATCCTCACCTTACATGTATTGTTATTATTGATCTGCGTTAGATCGCAGTTTGGGCCGTCACTGGTCTTTCAGAAACTGGAACATAGGGCGTGTCGAGATCAAAACGAACGGCCAGCAATCCCCGGCAAAGTGCGCCGTTAAATTCGGCATTCACGCCGATGCGGCGCAATCCCGATACATAAGCCGCGTAGGTTTCAGCTTTCAGTGCGGCACCTTCGCATGTAATAAACGCCAAGGCATCCGGCCTTATCGGACCGACAACCTGACGGCGTTCAAAATAGCGTTGCAGCAGTTTCTGACCCTCTGCGTCGAGTGGCAAACACTCAAGATCACTGAGCGACAAGGCAATCAGTTCTGCGGGTTCATGTCCGGCAGCTGTGAGAAAGTTAAGCAAGGCAACTTGTCGCCGCTGAAAGGCTTTGACCAGAAAGGTCTGGCGCAGTTCGTCGAGATTGCCATCGGCTTCCGAACCAAATGTGTCTTCAAACGACAGGCCCTGAGAAAGGCCCGCATTGATCTTGTCGGCATACATATGTTCGCCGAGTACGACAGTGACGCCTTTTACCCAGTCCAGTGTCTGCACGGCCTGGCGCATGTCATCGGCCATGAGAAACGAGAAATTCGCGGCACACCAATAGGTCGGCAACCGAAAACCGATGTGAACGTGGTTGTCCGCGTCCACATCGGCATGGGTTACAAACTTCAACTCGACGACAGACTCATCAAGTTCTGGATCGGTGACCGATTTCAGACAAGCCCAAACCTGGGCTTGTCTGTCGGGGAGCACTGAATTCAGATCAGCATAAACATTCATGCTACTCAGCCTTTTGTGTGAACAGCTTGAGAGAGATGGGAGTAACCACCGCCTGCCTTGATCTTCTTCTTTTGGGCTTCAATATCGATGCCATAGAGCTTGGCAGCATTGAGGCCGAGAATCTTGGTCTTGATTTCCTGGGTCAAAACCTGACCAGTTTCTTTGCTGACATCATCAGGAATTTCGAAGGCCATGAACTTGTCAATCAGCCACTTCGGCGTCCAGATTCCATAGTCACTTCCGTAGAGAATCTTGTCCGGGCCAAGCCAGAACAGCAGTTCTGAAATGATGTGGCCAAAATAAGCCGGGCGCGAATGAATGAACGGCAATGCCACGGCGAGGCCGGCGTAGACATTGGTTTCCTGGGTGGCAATCCAGCAGAAATCATCAAGCCGCGGCAAGCCGCAATGTTCAATGATGAAATTCATGTCCTGGAAGTCAGTTGCAACATCGTCGACATCGGCCACATCAAAGGCATCGCGGTTGAGCGGCAAGATGGTGGGGCCTTTGTGCACATGAAGGTTCTTGATGCCGAGCTTTTGCGCGGTTTCAATAAACTTGTAGGCGGCTTTGTCCGTGAGCTTGTAGCCGCGGGATTCGCCCTTCCATTCGGCGGTGTAAATCTTTGCGCCCTTGACTTTGTGCTTCTCCACCATCTCGTGCATATGCTCGAGACCCTTGTTGCCGTCGCGCGGATCAAAGGCGGTATTGAGAATAAACCGGTCGGGATGGGCCTTCTTCATCGCCGAACTGCGCTCGGTGGTGTTGAAGCCATGTTTGTAGAAATCGGTGAGATAGGTCGGCTGCAAGATGGCCATGTCGTCGTAACCCGTGACAAACAGGTCGTTGTACATGTCCTCGGCGCTATATTTCTCGAACTTGTCTTTCGGCCAGCGCTCCTCGGCGGGGCTCAAGC
>JANOVS010000095.1:0-1600 GCA_031417515.1 Hyphomicrobiales bacterium | reverse complement strand
GCTCCAGTGATCATTCCAAGAGCGGTCGGTTTGCCGTTTCGAACGATTTCTATCAACGACCAAAGCAAACCCGCCGTTGCAGCAGCAACCTGCGTTGTTACGAATCCTCTAACTGCTTGATCCGTTGCGCCGAATGCACTTCCTCCGTTGAATCCAAACCATCCAAACCAGAGAAGTCCTGCACCTAATGCAGCAAAAGGCAGGTTATGGGGTGCCGATATCTGTCTAGGAAATCCACGACGGGGTCCAATGACCAAGCAGCAAACTAAAGCCGCAATACCTGCGTTGATGTGAACAACTGTCCCGCCAGCAAAGTCTAGAGCACCTGTCGGTACCGCATCTTTTGCATCAAAAACGCCCAATCCAAAAATCGGGTGTGTTGGGCCGTACCAAACCCAGTGAGCCACTGGACTGTAAACAATCAGACTCCACAGTCCGGTAAAAACTACGAAGGCCAGAAACTTCATTCTCTCTGCGAATGCACCGATGATCAACGCAGGGGTAATGATGGCAAACATCATTTGAAAAATCATAAATGTTTGTTGGCTAATCCCAAGCTTGACCCCTGGGACAGGCTCGAATGAGTCCTTAAATGAAATTCCATTCAACATAAAGTGAGTCATGGGATTTCCCGCAAACCCGCCAAAAATCTCTGTTCCGGAAAACGCGATGCTGTATCCGACAGTGATCCAGAGAATAGTTACGAGGCCCATGCACATAAAGCACTGCATTAGAACACTCAGAATATTCTTCCTGCCAACTAACCCACCATAGAAGAAGGCAAGTCCAGGCGTCATCAGCAACACCAAAGCACTGCTCGCGAGCAACCAGGCTTGGTCGCCTTTGTCCAGGGTCGAAATGGCGGGCGGCGTTAGAGCGGCTGCCTCTCCTGCCGGTACAGCAGCTGTTCCTGAAGCTGGCGCATCAGACACCACAGCCTCCTGAGCTATAAGCCCCGTACACATTATCGCCAATAAGAAAAACGAATAACACGCTGATCTAATCAGTCCCAACTCCGCCTCGAAGTTCTTTCTCTCAAACAGTAGTAGTAGTTGATTGTGAGCTGCGGTGCGGAGAGATTGCGCACCGTAACTCAAGTTTGTTCCGCCAGCAAATGTTAGGCCAACTGATTGTCCGGAATTAACCATTTACCAAATGTCCAAAGAAATCCAGCGGATAAATTGATCAAAAAATCATTTAGTACCAGCACTTATCGGTTCCTGACCGGTTGTCGTAATGGTTTGCTTGGAGAATGTGCAAATCACGCGAATGAGCAACTGTTTTAAGCGATACGCCATGAAGGCGAATTGAAGCCTCTTTAATTCCGATCTGTGCGCACTTATCTTACCGAGATGATTTGAGTCGTGTACTAGTAACCTTACTTATTCGACGCTTCATAATTCGTCGGTTCGGCAATTGGCTTTCTGAGGTTCCCCCAGTTGATTTTCGTGTTGTCACTTGGATACACTAAAGGCAGTGCTGCGATCCGCGTCGTGGCGATTGTCTCAGTATCGATGCTGCCCTGTTCTTGGCTGAGCGGTAGCAACGGTCTGGCATCTATTGAAAGGAGGTGAATCAGTGAAATCATTCTGTACTGGCC
>JANOVS010000094.1:0-1824 GCA_031417515.1 Hyphomicrobiales bacterium | reverse complement strand
CCAAGCTCCTGCCGCAGCGCGACGTTCACCGAGCGGAAGCCCTTGCCGATCGGAGTCGTGATCGGGGCCTTGAGGGCGATCTTGTTGGAGCGGATCGACGCGAAGACCGACTCGGGAATCTTCCCTTGAGCCTCAATGACTTCGATGCCGCACTGTTGGACATCCCAATTGAACTTCACTCCGGTGGCATCGAGACACTTGCGGGTGGCTTCGGCGAGTTCGGGACCGGTTCCATCTCCAGGGATCAGCGTGACGTTGTAAGTCATGGTTGCGAGGACTTTCTTCTGAGGTTTTTCAAAGCACAAAACACAACTGTCCGGCTAATGGTTTTACGATTGGTTGGAACATCTAGTCATTTTCGGGAGTTGCGTCGAATGATGAGCGCGCACGATCTGAACTCGATCTGTCAGAATCGACCGTTTTCGGCGTGGGCCGAACAGCGAAGGTTGACAGATGTTGTCGGGGCAGATGGTCTTTTCGCAGCTCATGGAGTTTCTTCCGCGTCACGAATACAACACCTGCGTGCGTCGGTACGGGGGCGACGGGCGGTTGCGGGGCTTCTCGTGTCGCGATCAGTTTTTGAGTCTCGCGTTTGCGCAGCTCACGTTTCGCGAGTGTCTGCGCGACATCGAAACGTGCCTGCGTGCGCTGGGGCCGAAGCTGTATCACGCGGGCTTTCGGGGACGGGTTTCTCGCAGCACGCTGGCCGATGCGAATCTGGCTCACGACTGGCGGATTTACGCGGACTTCGCGCAGGTGTTGATTGGTCAGGCGCGTCGGTTGTACGCGGGCGATGCGTTGGCCGTGATGCTGGAACAGACGGTCTATGCGCTCGATTCGACGACCATCGACCTGTGCATGACGCTCTTCCCGTGGGCCAAGTTTCGGCGACGCAAAGCCGCCGTGAAGTTGCACACGCTGTTGGACCTGCGCGGCAACATCCCCACGTTTGTGCATGTTTCCCACGGGAAAGTCCACGATGTCACTGTGCTCGACCATCTGCCGATCGAACCGGGCGCGTTCTACGTGATGGACCGGGGCTACGTCGATTTCGCGCGACTGCACCGGTTCACCCAGCACTCGGCCTTCTTCGTGACACGCGCGAAGCGCAACCTCGACTACACGCGCCGCGTGAGTCGCAAGATCGACAAGACGACCGGACTGCGCAGCGATCAGACAATCCTGCTGGCAGGGGTCAAGTCGTCGCGTTTGCATCCCGATCCCCTGCGGCGTGTGACGTACCACGATGCCGAAACCGACCGCCGGTTCGTCTTCCTGACGAACAACTTCACGATCCCGGCGCTGACTGTCGCCGGGTTGTACAAGTCCCGCTGGCAGGTCGAGCTGTTCTTCAAGTGGATCAAGCAGAACCTGCGAATCAAAGCGTTCTTCGGCACCAGCGAGAACGCGGTGAAGACCCAGGTCTGGATCGCGATCAGCACCTACGTGCTGGTGGCGATCATCAAACGCGAACTGAAAGTGGATCGCAGCCTGTCCGCAATTTTGCAAATTCTCAGCCTCACACTTTTCGAGAAAACGCCTGTAATTCAGGCCCTAACCGCCGAAAAAACACCGGATTCAGATGCTCGCAACTCTAACCAGATGACCCTGTTCGACTTATAGCCGGACAGTTGTGATAAAAAACATCTTGACGGATTCGACGAAACAGGCTTAGCATCCCGCCCACTTCAGCCGGGGACGTTTCTATCGCCTCGGTGACGCTCCTTTCTTTTTGCGGCTTCTTCGCTTTCAAACTCGCATTCGAGGTTTGTTCCGTGCCTGATCGGCCCTCCATTTTGTAGTGCCTTCCAAGCACGGTTGAGC
>JANOVS010000093.1:0-22713 GCA_031417515.1 Hyphomicrobiales bacterium | reverse complement strand
CATGAAGGGCTGACGAAAGCATCATGTATCACGCAATCGTCTTTCTTCCACTCCTGGGTGCCCTGATTGCAGGGCTCGGCGGCACAGCCCTTTTCAAGGCATTCGGCAAGGACTCTGATGTCTATGGCGACCATCATGGCCACGCGGCCCATGCAGATCACGCCCATGATGATCACAGCGGCCATTACCATGGTCCCTTGTGGCCCATGTATCTCACCACGGCATTTCTGGTCATATCGGCCATTCTTTCCTGGGTGCATTTCGTTGGCATCGTGCTGCATCCCCATGATGCAAAAGATGAAACCATCGCAGTGCTGCGCTGGATTTCATCGGGTGCCTTGCAAGCCAACTGGAGCCTGAAAATTGACACGCTCACCTCGGTGATGCTGGTCGTCGTCAACACCGTGTCAGCCTTGGTGCATGTGTATTCCCTGGGCTATATGAGCCACGACGAACATCAACCCCGCTTCTTCGCCTATCTCTCGCTCTTCACCTTTGCCATGCTGATGCTGGTGACATCCGACAACCTCATCCAGATGTTTTTCGGTTGGGAAGGTGTGGGACTTGCATCCTATCTCCTCATCGGTTTCTGGTACAAAAAACCATCCGCCAATGCCGCCGCCATCAAGGCCTTCGTCGTCAACCGCGTTGGTGATTTCGGTTTTGCCCTCGGCATTTTCGGCTGCTTTCTGGTGTTCCAGTCAGTGGAATTCAAAACCATTTTTGATGCTGCTGGTGCCGTTGCCGGAAAGCCTATCCATTTCCTCAGTTGGGAATTCGACACACTCACCACGCTTTGCCTGCTGTTGTTCATGGGTGCCATGGGCAAGTCGGCACAATTTCTGCTGCACACCTGGTTGCCAGATGCCATGGAAGGTCCAACACCCGTATCAGCCCTTATCCATGCCGCGACGATGGTCACCGCTGGCGTATTCCTCGTCGCCCGCATGTCGCCGCTGTTTGAACTTGCCCCCGCCGCCCGCGATGTTGTGATGTTCACGGGTGCCATCACAGCAATCTTTGCCGCCTCGGTTGGTCTGGTGCAAAACGACATCAAGCGCGTCATCGCCTATTCAACCTGTTCGCAGCTGGGCTATATGTTTGTGGCACTGGGTGCAGGTGGTTATGGCATCGCCATTTTTCATCTCTTCACCCACGCATTTTTTAAAGCTCTGTTGTTCCTTGGGGCAGGCTCCGTCATTCATGCCATGTCCGGCGAACAGGACATGCGCAAAATGGGCGGCCTTGCCCCCCATATCCGCGTCACCTGGGCGATGATGCTGATCGGCACGTTGGCGCTGACGGGCTTTCCCTTCACAGCTGGCTATTTCTCCAAAGACGCCATCATCGAAAGCGCCTATATGTCTGGCGCAGGCCCTGGCATTCTGGCTTTCGGATTGCTGGTCATCGCCGCCTTCTGCACCTCATTCTATTCCTGGCGTCTGGCTTTCATGACATTCAACGGCAAGCCCCGCGCCGATCATCACACCATGGAACATGTCCACGAAAGTGGCCAGGTCATGCTGGTGCCGCTTTACGTTTTGGCGCTAGGGGCTCTGGTCGCAGGCATGGTTTTCGCACCCTATTTCATCGGCCATGAGGAAGCACTTTTCTGGGGCAGCGCAATCATGCGGTTGCCTGAAAATGACCTGATCCACAAAATCCATGAAGCGCCGACCTGGGTCAAATATTCGCCCTTCATCGCCATGGTGCTGGGCTTTGGTCTGGCCTACATGTTCTATATCCGCAACACCGAGCTGCCCAAGCGCCTCGCCGCCATGCACCAGCCTATCTACCAATTCCTGCTCAACAAATGGTACATCGACGAACTCTATGATTTCCTGTTCGTGCGCCCCGCCAAACGGCTCGGTTATTTCTTATGGAAAAAAGGTGATGGCGTGGTCATTGACGGACTTGGCCCTGATGGTATTTCGGCCCGCATCGGCGATATAACAGGGCAGGTGGTTCGCCTGCAAACCGGCTATCTCTATCACTATGCCTTTGCCATGTTGATCGGCATTGCCGCACTTGTATCCTGGTTCACCTTTGGGGGCACGCACTGATGAATTGGCCCGTGCTCTCTGTTGTCACATTCCTGCCACTGGTCGGTGTGCTGGCTATCTTGCTGGCCAAAGGCGAAGACGCCGCCGCCACGCGTTATGCCCGATACGCCGCCCTTTGGACCACTATCGTCACATTCCTTGTCTCGCTGTTGATCCCGCTGAATTTCGTCAATGCCGAAGCTGGATTTCAACTTGTTGAGTCCCACAGCTGGCTGGGTTCCCTCGCCAACTACAAAATGGGCGTTGATGGCATTTCCATGCCGCTCGTGCTGCTAACAACTTTCCTGATGCCGATCTGCATTCTGGCCTCATGGTATGTCGACAAGCGGGTGAAGGAATACATGATCGCCTTCCTCGTGCTGGAATGCCTGATGATCGGCGTGTTCTGTGCGCTTGATCTCGTGCTCTTTTACGTCTTCTTCGAAGCCGGCCTGATCCCCATGTTCCTCATCATCGGAATCTGGGGGGGGCCACGCCGCGTCTACGCGTCGTTCAAGTTCTTCCTCTATACACTGCTGGGATCCGTCCTCATGCTGCTCGCCATCATCGCCATGTATTGGCATGCCGGCAGTACGGATATTGTTGAGTTGCTAAAGCCCGGAAAATTCCCTGCCGAAATGCAGACATGGTTGTGGCTGGCCTTCTTCGCGTCTTTCGCCGTCAAAATGCCCATGTGGCCTGTCCACACTTGGCTGCCTGATGCCCACGTTGAAGCACCGACAGCTGGCTCAGTGATCCTTGCCGCTATTCTCTTGAAAATGGGTGGCTATGGTTTCCTGCGCTTCTCGCTGCCGATGTTTCCGGATGCCTCATTGTATTTCCAGAACTTCGTCTATGTCCTCTCCGTTGTTGCCATCGTCTACACCTCGTTGGTGGCCCTGATGCAGGAGGACATGAAAAAGCTCATCGCTTATTCCTCCGTCGCCCATATGGGCTTTGTCACCATGGGCATCTTCTCCATGACACGGCAGGGCGTTGATGGCGCCGTTTTCCAGATGATCAGCCATGGCCTCGTTTCAGGCGCGTTGTTCCTTTGCGTCGGCGTGGTCTACGACCGCATGCACACCCGCGAGATCGCAGCCTATGGCGGCCTCGTCAACCGCATGCCGATCTTTGCTGCGGTTTTCATGCTGTTCACCATGGCCAATGTCGGCTTGCCGGGAACCTCGGGTTTTGTGGGTGAATTCCTCACCTTGCTCGGGGCCTTCCAGAACAATACCTGGGTCGCCTTCTTCGCCACCTTCGGCGTCATCCTCTCGGCTGGTTATGCCCTCTGGCTTTATCGCCGCGTGGTGTTTGGCAAGCTGGAAAAACCAAACCTCGCCTGGATGCCAGACATGACGCCGCGCGAACTTGCAACGCTTGCCCCGCTTGTCATTCTCACGTTGTTGTTTGGCATTTATCCTGCACCGATTATGGACGTCATCGGTGCTTCGGTTGAAAACCTGATCAAATCCGTGCAAACCGCACAAGCGCTGGGCCTTGAAGCCGCAACCAGTCTAGCCCTAAAATGAAAACCAAGTGAACATGATGACCGCACTTCTCCAAACCGCTGATGCCGTGGCTGCCCTGCCGGAAATTCTTCTGGCAATCATCGCCGCCGCTTTGTTGATGGTCGGTGTTTACACCCGCAAAGACGCCTACAAACTCGTCTCCAATCTCTCTATCGCGGCACTTGTGCTGGTTGCGGCCATCGTCTGGTGGGGAACTGGCGACGGAAAAATCCTCAGCTTCAACGGCAGTTTTGTGCTTGATGATTTTGCCCGGCTGATGAAAGTTCTGGCGCTGCTGGCGTCTGCCGTGGCCATTCTTTTGTCAAACCGTTTCCTCACCCGCATCAACATGGCGCGTTTCGAATACCCGATCCTCGTGCTCTTTGCCGCCATTGGCATGATGATGATGATTTCAGCCAATGATCTGATCGCCCTTTACATGGGCCTCGAATTGCAATCCCTCTCGCTTTATGTCGTCGCCGCCTTCAACCGCGACAATGCCAAATCATCAGAAGCCGGTCTCAAATATTTTGTCCTCGGCGCTCTCTCGTCCGGCATGTTGCTCTATGGCGCGTCACTGGTTTACGGCTTCACCGGCACAACCGAATTTGCCGGCATCGCCACCGCCCTGAAAACCTCTGGCTCCAATCTCGGTATCATTTTCGGCCTGGTATTTGTCTTGTCTGGCCTTGCCTTCAAAGTCTCAGCCGTGCCCTTCCACATGTGGACGCCGGATGTTTATGAAGGCGCTCCCACACCTGTCACAGCCTTCTTCGCATCTGCGCCAAAAGTTGCGGCCATGGCCCTGTTCATGCGCGCCGTCGTCGGTCCCTTCGGCCCCATCGTCCATGACTGGCAACAAATCGTCGTCGTCATCTCCATCCTCTCCATGGCGCTTGGGGCCTTTGCCGCCATTGGCCAAACCAACATCAAGCGCCTGCTGGCCTATTCATCCATCGGCCACATGGGCTTTGCATTGGTCGGCCTTGCGGCTGGCAGCGAAGAGGGTGTGCGTGGCGTTGTCATGTACATGCTGATCTACGTTGCCACCACTTTGGGCGTTTTCGCCTGTGTCCTCGCCATGCGCCGCAATGGCCTGCAGGTTGAAACCATCAACGATCTTGCAGGTCTTGGAAAAACCAACAAGGGCCTTGCCTTTGTGCTGTCCATGCTGATGTTCTCGCTCGCCGGCATTCCACCCTTGGCTGGCTTCTTCGGCAAACTCTTCGTCTTCATGGCCGCCGTCAAAGCGGGCCTTTGGCTGCTCGCCATTCTCGGCGTCATCGCCAGCGTTGTCGGTGCCTATTATTATCTCCGCATCATCAAAACGATTTATTTCGACGAGCCGCAAGCCGCCTTCGATGCCATGGATGGTGAAGTGAAATCGGTGGCCTATGTTTCAGCAGCTTTTGCCTTGCTATTTGTGCTGTTCGCCTCGCCGCTCATGACTTTGGCCGAAGCAGCAGCAAAATCGCTGTATTGACCGCGTGATCGAACAAGTCCGCGTCCAATACTACACGTCAATCGACTCGACCAATATCGAAGCCCATCGGCTTTTTGCCAGTGGCCAGCGCGGCCCCTTGTTCCTTTTGGCGGACGAACAAACCGCAGGAAAAGGCCGGTTGGACCGCAACTGGGCATCTCTGCGCGGTAATTGCTATTCAACCCTCATCCTCCCCTTTTGCCACTCCGCTGGTGTAACAGATAAGGACCTCATCAGTCGCGTTGCGACAGCTTCTCCGGGGGAGAAGCGACAATTCCCGCTGCTGTGTCAATGTCCCTTCCCCTTTGGGGAAGGTGGCGCAACGCGCCGGATGAGGTCCCTTTGCGCCGCAGAGGATAATTCTGACCAACACTCCAATGCAGAAGTTGATATCTCGGTCGTTCCCCAAATCGGCTTCGTCATCGCACTGGCCGTCGCAGATGTGGTGCGTACACTTTCCCCAGCCGAACCAAAACTCAAATGGCCCAATGATGTGTTGGTTGGGGGAGCCAAGATTGCTGGCATCCTGTCTGAAGTGCTTTCCACCAACCCGCTCACAATCGCCATCGGCTGCGGCATCAACGTTGCCCATTCGCCAACCGGATTGGCCTATCCTGCAACCTGTCTCAACGCCGAAGGTGCCAATACGGATCGTGATTCTGTCTTCCAGTCCTACCGCGCCGCCTTGGCCAAATGGTTCACCTTGTGGAACAACGGTCAGGGTTTTGCGGCCATCCGCGCCGCCTGGGTCCAGCAAGCCATCGGCATTGGTGAAACTGTATCCATGACCATCGGCACACAACACTTGACCGGAACCTTTGAAGGTCTCACAGAGCAGGGAGCCGTGGTGCTGAAACCTGCAATAGGTCCCCCCCACATTCTTCACGCTGGCGATTTGCATATTCCCTCGCTGGCCAGACTTCGAAATGGACATTCATGAACGCCAAACGCCGCAAAGACCAAACCCCAGAACTCGTCCTGTTGCCCCTCGGCGGCACCGGGGAAATTGGCATGAACTGTTATTGTTATGGCAGCGGCAGCGCCCACGAACGCCAATGGCTGATGGTCGATCTTGGCGTGAAATTCGGCGGCGAAAAAGATCCCGGCGTTGATGTCATCTTGCCCGACATAAGCTTCATCACATCAAACAAGAGTGATCTGGCAGGCCTCGTCATCACCCATGCCCATGAGGACCATATCGGCGCTGTTCCATGGCTGTGGCCCCAGTTGCGTTGTGATATTTATTGCACAAGCTTTGCCGCCGAACTGCTGAAACTCAAATTGCGCGAGCATGGCCTTGAAGACGAAGTGCCGCTGCACATCCAGGTGCCGGGAAAACCCTTCAAGGTCGGAAATTTCGACTTGGAATTCGTCGAAGTCACCCACTCCATCCCCCAGTCAAATGCCCTGCTGATCGAAACCCCGGAAGGCCGCATCGTCCATTCCGGTGATTGGAAAATCGATTACACACCCGTCCTCGGCGCACCCTTCAATGCCAAGCGCTTCGAGGAAATCGGCAAAATGGGTGTTGATGTTCTGGTCTGTGATTCCACCAACGTCTTGCGCGAAGGCTTCTCACCTTCGGAACGCGATGTGGCCTCAACCCTTGAAGACATCATCAAACACGCCAAAGGCCGGGTCGCCGTCACCACCTTTGCCTCCCATGTCGAGCGCATTACCTGTGCCGTCAGAGCCGCAAGAGCCGCTGGGCGTGAAGTCGTCATCGCCGGCCGTGCCATGCGCAATACCTTGGAAGCAGCGCGCATCTGCGGCATGCTGGGCGATGCCGGCGCGTTTCTGGATGAAGATGCTTTTGGCTATCTGCCGCCCAACAAAATCATGCTGCTCTGCACCGGCAGCCAGGGCGAACCCCGCGCCGCCATGGCCCGCATTTCTGAAGACAACCACCCCAACATCGCATTGGAAGAGGGCGATCTGGTTATTTTTTCTGCCCGCACGATTCCCGGAAATGAAAAAGAAGTCGGTGCCATCATCAACGGCCTGGCTAAACTAAAGGTCGATGTCATCACGTCAGATGATGCCTTGGTGCATTCCTCCGGCCATCCCCGGCAAGACGAATTGAAAGTGCTGTATGGCCTGCTGAAACCCCGCGCCCTGGTTCCCATGCACGGCGAACCGCGCCATCTTTATGCCCACGCAAAATTCGCCAAAGCCAATGGCATCAAGGACACCTTGATTCTCGAAGATGGAAAGATATCAAGGCTTTGCCCTGGACCTCTTGAAGTCATAGATGAAGTGGTAAGCGGCGTATTGCATATCGATGGCAAATTGATCGTACCGGGCGCTGATGGACCGGCCAAACAGCGCCGCAAGCTCTCCCAAGTTGGCATGGTCATCGCTTTGGCGCTCATTGATGAACGACTGGAACTTGCCGAAGATGTTGAAATCATCCTTGATGGCGTACCTCCCGGCATGGATGAAGAACTCGCCATAGCAGCCGAGAGAGCCTTTGAATCAATGGCAAAGAACCGACGCAAGGATGATGGCATTGTGGCTGAAACCATTCGCACCGCCATCCGGCGGACCGCCGACATGGCATGGGGCAAGAAACCCGTTGTCAAAGTTCTCGTGGCGCGGGTCTAGGCCAATTCAAAGTTCGCTGCCAATTGGAATACAGCCAGAAATTCAGCGGGTAAAGTCAAGTTAACTAGGGTCAATTCTGCGTGGTTTGATTTATAATATTCGAATCATGAAAAAGCCCGTTTCCTCGGCGTCACCGCCAGCCCCTATTGAACCCATTGAGTTGCAGGGGGCGCTGGAGGAGCGCTATCTGGCCTATGCCCTTTCAACTATCATGCACCGCGCCTTGCCGGATGTGCGTGATGGCTTGAAGCCCGTCCACCGCCGTTTGCTGCATGTCATGCGCATGCTGCGGCTTGATCCCAATTCGGCTTTCAAGAAATCCGCCAAGATCGTTGGCGATGTGATGGGCGGCTATCATCCCCATGGCGACCAATCGATTTATGACGCATTGGTGCGCCTCGCCCAGGATTTCTCGTCACGCTATCCCTTGATCGACGGCCAGGGAAATTTCGGCAATATCGACGGCGATAGTGCAGCGGCCTACCGCTACACTGAAGCCCGCATGACAGCCGTTGCGGGTTTGCTGCTCGATGGCATTGATGAAGACACGGTGGATTTTCGCCCGAACTATGATGGCTCAGTTGAAGAGCCCGTGGTCTTGCCAGGCGCTTTTCCCAACCTTTTGGCCAATGGTGCCACGGGCATTGCCGTGGGCATGGCGACATCCATTCCGCCCCACAATGCCGCTGAACTTTGCGATGCTGCATTGCATCTCATCAAAACCCCCAATGCTACACCTGAAAAACTGACGCAATTTGTGCTGGGGCCGGACTTCCCCACAGGTGGCATCGTCATCGATAGTCGCGAGTCAATCATCGAAGCCTACCAAACCGGGCGGGGCGGCTTTCGTGTGCGGGCCCGCTGGAGTGTCGAGGAACTGGGCCGGGGCGGCTGGCAAATCGTCGTCACCGAAATTCCCTACATGGTACAGAAGTCGAAGCTGATTGCCCAGGTGGCTGACCTGTTGAACGAGAAGAAATTGCCTTTTCTGGGCGATATCCGCGATGAGTCGGCAGAAGATGTCCGAGTCGTCATCGAACCCAAAAGCCGCAACATCGAACCTGCCATTCTGATGGAACAGATGTTCCGCCACACCGAATTTGAAAACCGTATTCCTCTCAACATGAATGTGTTGTCAGGCGGCAAGATACCAAAGGTCATGTCCTTGCGCGAAGTGCTTCGCGAATGGCTGGATCACCGCAAAACAGTGTTGCTGCGCGGCACGAATTTCCGTCTTGGAGAAATTGCACGGCGGCTGGAAATTCTCGAAGGCTATCTGATTGCCTATTTGAATCTTGATGAAGTCATCCGCATCATCCGGGAAGAAGATGAACCCAAGCCGGTTTTGATGGCGAGGTTCAAGCTCACCGACAACCAGGCCGAAGCCATTCTCAACATGCGCCTGCGCTCCTTGCGCAAGCTTGAGGAAATGGAAATCCGCACTGAACACGACAAGTTGACGAACGAACAAAAAGGTCTGGATGCGTTGCTTAAGTCCGAAGATCAGCAATGGGAAAACATCAGCGATCAAATTCGCAAAGTAAAGGAAACTTATTCCAAGAAGACTCCTCTTGGAAAACGCCGGACGGATTTCGCCGAGGCGCCCGATGTGTCTGATGAGCTTGATGAAATGATGGTTGAGAAGGAACCTGTCACCATCGTTTGTTCTGAAAAAGGCTGGATCAGATCGATCAAGGGCCACATTGAGGACACGTCCTCCATGTCATACAAGGATGGTGACAAAGGGCGCTTTGTCATCAGGGCGATGACCACTGACAAACTGATGCTGTTTTCGACTTCAGGCAAATTCTTCTCGCTTGAAGCCGGAAAATTGCCAGGAGGTCGTGGTCACGGCGAACCTCTGCGCCTGATGGCAGATCTTGATGCCACAGACCAGATTGTGGAATTGTTCATCCATCAGTCTGGCACGAAGCGTCTTCTCACCTCCACAGATGGCGATGGATTCGTGGTCTTGGAAGATGAGTGCCTCGCCAACACGCGCAAAGGCAAGCAGGTTCTCAATGTCAAAGCTCCCGCCGAATCCTTGACATGCCGCAGCATCAGTCCCGACGCAGACCACGTTGCAACAATCGGCGAAAACCGCAAACTGCTGATATTCAAGTTGTCAGAGTTGCCTGAGATGTCCCGCGGCAAAGGCGTTCGCCTGCAAAAATTCAAGGATGGTAATTTGTCTGACGCCCAGTGCTTCAATTTGAAATCCGGCTTGCCGTGGACCGATTCATCTGGTCGTAGCTGGACAGTGACAGATCTCGCAGAATGGCTGGGAGAACGGGCCCAAGCCGGAAAGCTGCCACCTAAAGGGTTTCCCAAAAACAATCGCTTTGGTTAAGCCGACATTAACCAAATTGGTTAAGCCGCGCTTTGCCATTGCAAGCGATTTAACTCGACATAGGCATGGCCTTGTGTGCTGGTCCCATCCCGCGAATTGGTGTGTGGACAAATGACAATGAGTGGGCGGCAGATTTGGATCAAGGCTGGCTTGGCAGTTGCAAGCGGCAGTCATCCTGAAACCTGCGACACCAATGCTGAACTGGCGCGCTTGGCAGACGGGCAGGTTCGGTTGACTGCCAGTTCAAGCGGCACTGAAGTCAAATGGGAAGCTGATGCACCATGCTTCTCGTCGCTTTACAACATCATGGATCGTCTGCCCGACACCGATCCGCCCTATGTCCTCAGGTTCAATGCAATGGGTTGGTTTGAGGAAATATGTTTGACCGCGAAAGATGCCATCCGCCGAATCGAAACCATCATGACACGGGGTGATCGCTACTTCACCAGCCGGGCTTTTGTCAGGGAAGGTGATCCCACAGACGTCAATATGCCGCCAGTTTTGCGCGAAAGCCTCGAACGCCAAACGGCTGCCGATGAATACAGTGTCGAATGTGCCTTTGATGAAAATTCGCATAACTATATCGTTGACCGGATCGGGCCGAAGTCCGCGATTGGCCGTCTGTGGGGTACTTATACCTCTTCGTTTCCATGCCAACCAAGAAGCCGATACGGCGACGCCGTCAGTGCGGCCTATAACAAGGTGCTCGAAGAGGGGCAGCCCCGTTATGATCAGGTTTTGGCAGCCATGCGGCTTCCCGACAACCAGGTCCATTGGGTGCCCTATCACCGGCTGATTTTCCCGAGCAGTAGAAAGCCAGGGCTGGCGGCAGTGCGTATTGTATCAGAAATTGCAAAAGTCGAATTCACTGTCATCTAGAATTTTTATTTTTATGAGCGTTTCTTGCAGTTTGGTAAGACATAATTCGTAATTCTCATCTACGACCATTGTCACAGTCCGTATTCTGGGGGCGGGCCAAATCAAAAGTTTTAAAGTTTTGGCACATGGACACACAAGAGTATTGGATCAAGGACGGCGCTATCATAGCCCGTCCTGTGAAAGCAGACGGCAGCAACTATACTGTCAAAACCCTGTTTGACAGCCTCAATCTCATTCGACTTGAAACAGGCCCATTGGGAACGTCACTGAAGTGGAACATGGCCTGTGCAAACTGGTCATCACTTTTGTTTGCGCTGAATTTTGTCCACACTTGCACGGCTCCATTCACGCTGCGATATTTCAATTCGGGTTGGTTTGAAGAAACCCACTTATCGGCAAAGGAAACCGGAAACCGGGTCGAGCAACTTATTTTCAAGAGCGACATTTATTTTTCGCAACGCGCCTATTCTGCAGTTCAAATACCGGATTTCAAAGTCATGCCCACGAAGTTGCGCGCGGCCATGGAAAGTGGTTCCACGTCAGATGACGAGTCGGTTGTTTGCAGCATCGATACAACGCGACAAGTTTCACATGTCGAACAGGTAGGCCGCAATTCACTTGTCGCAAGCATCTGGGGCGTTTCGCCGGTTTCGTTCCCCTGCATGTCCGGCCACAGCTATGACCGGGTTGTGTCCCAGTCCTATTTCACGGCCATCGCCACTGGCAGGCCGGTTTATGACCATGTCCTGGCCGTCATGGTGAAGCCCGATGGCGAACACCACTGGTTGGGCTATCAGCGCGTCATCATTCCTGAAGCCCGGGCGAACGGCACCAGGCGTCATGTCCGGGTCATCTCAGATATGTCGCCCGTCAATATCAATTTGTTTTAGCTCAATTCGACGTCGGCTGCTCGGTGCTTTCGCCGCCCATTGGCATGGCGATTTCTGCCTCAGGCGAGGTCATCTCGGCAACCAGATTTTCAAGCGATTGTTTTTCCGACGCCACAAGATATTCCATCGGTCCAATGCTGTCGGTTGACCACTGCCAGCGCAGGAAACCCCGTTCCAAAATCGAGTAACCCACGCGGGTGAAATGGCCGTGATTGGCCATCTGGTTGGTTGCCAGTCCCCAGATTGCATCGGGTTGCCATTTGATCAGCGCGAGTATCAGCCCCAGCTTGACAAAGTGCTCAAACACCTTGCGGTTCTTGATCTGCTTGTCGACCCAGATTTCACCGTGATAAACCAGCTTGCCCGTCAGTCTTTCCGAGAAGCTTCCAGCGGGAGGTTTGGCATGGGAAGGCACCATCAATTCCTGCCGCCGCATGTAAACGCCGATCATGTAGGTCACGCACCAGTCTGCGAGGCTGGTATCAATTTCGTCAAACCGGAAAGCCTGCAACCCCACCATTTCGCCTGTTTCATCGGTGAGATACATCCAGAAAGCCCGCTCGCGGTCAAACACGCAAACCTCATGATCATGCATCGGGGAAGGCAACGATCCCCGCAACTTCAACTTGGCCGCATTGAAAGCTGCCATGTCGCTGGAAGCCTGAACATTGATTTTCAACGACTTCAATTCTGCTTCGAGCAAACCTGAGGCGCGCGCTGCGTCCAAGGGGTGCGAAAGTCCGGCTTTTTTCATTATATTTTCCTCTACGAAAAGATGAATGGCCAAATTGCCGATTTTTCGCAAGCCCTGATTTCAATCAGCTTCGCCGCAAAACCCAACCATCCGGCGTCAAGCGTTCCTGCGGCATGAAACGGCCTTTATAGGTCATTTTGGGCGATCCAGCGACATAGAACCCAAGGTAGGCGTAAGGTAATCCCATGCGTTCTGTCCGGCGGATCATGTCAAGAATGACAAAACTGCCCAGGCTGCGCTTTGCCATGGCCGGGTCATAAAAACTGTAGATCAGCGAAACCCCATCAACCAGTACATCAATCAAGACGGCAGCGAGAAGCTCGCCATTCGGCTCATAGGCTGTTGGTGTGCGATACTCGACGATCCGGCTGTCCACCAAAGTATCATCAACCATGGCGGAAAAATCCAATACCGTCATCCCGGCCATGCCACCTTCGGAATGCCGGTCATCAATATAGGTGCGGAAAAGCGAGTACAGTTCACTCGTCGCCTTGGCTGGCTTGATAGTTGAGCTGACATCTGCATTCTGCCGCAAGATGCGCCGGAAACTTTTTGTCCAGTTGAAACTCTTGACGGGCACGCGGGTCGAAGCACAGGCACCACAACCATCACAAGCCGGACGATAGGCAATATTCTGGCTGCGCCTGAAGCCAGTTTGCGAAAGGTGGCTGTTGGTGTGGCGAGCATCCGGCCCTGCAAGATGTGTAAACACCTTGCGCTCCAGCCGCCCCGGCAAATACGGGCAGGGACTTGGCGCGGTTATGAAAAACTGCGGAAAATTTCGTCGTTCTATCGACATGGGTTGAAACGTACTCCTGAACCCCGATTATCACTTGAACGCGATTGTTTCGCAAGGCACCTCTGGCAATCCGCTGCCATTGCTTTTAAGCACCGTACAAAGGGAGATATTCAATGCAGCAGGAAAAACTGAAACTGGCCTGGCTGGGCCTGGGCGTCATGGGGTTTCCGATGGCAGGTCATTTGGCCAGCAAATCTGGTGCAGAGGTTTGTGTTTACAACCGCAATGCCGCGAAAGCTGGCAAATGGGTTGATAAACATGGCCATCGGTCAGCTGCCACGCCCACAGAGGCCGTAAAAGATGCTGACTTTGTCTTCGCCTGTGTTGGCAACGACGATGATTTGCGGGCCATCACCCTGGGGCCGGAAGGCGCATTCCACGGCATGAAACCCGGCAGCATATTCGTTGATCACACCACAGCTTCAGCCGATGTGGCCCGGGAACTGCAACAGCAGGCCGAAAGCCGCAAGATTGGATTTATTGATGCGCCAGTTTCTGGTGGTCAGGCGGGAGCCGAACACGGACTGTTGACCGTCATGTGCGGAGGGGAAGCCAGTGCTTTTTCCAAAGCTGAACCCCTGATCATGCATTATGCCCGCATGTGTAAATTGTTGGGCCCCGCAGGATCAGGGCAACTCGCCAAAATGTGCAACCAGATTGCCATTGCTGGCCTCGTTCAAGGTTTGGCGGAATCGATCCAGTTCGGCCAGAAGGCAGGTCTAGACATGCAGGCCGTGATCGACGTCATATCGAAAGGTGCCGCAGGCTCCTGGCAAATGGAAAACCGCCACAAGACCATGATCGCCGACAAGTTTGATTTTGGTTTTGCCGTTGATTGGATGCGCAAAGACCTGGGCATATGCTTGGCAGAAGCACGCCGCAACAATTCACAACTGCCCGTCACTGCCCTGGTTGACCAATTCTATGCCGAAGTCCAGGCCATGGGTGGTAATCGCTTTGACACGTCGAGCCTGATTGCACGGTTCAAGAAGTAGCTGTCAGCTTCTTGGCCACATCAAGAGCAAAATAGGTCAAGACCCCATCAGCACCAGCGCGTTTGAATGACAGCAGGGCTTCGGTGATCACCTTGTCGGGATCAAGCCAGCCATTGTTGCAGGCGGCCATGATCATGGCGTATTCGCCGGACACTTGATAGGCAAAGGTTGGAACACCAAACTCACGTTTGACCCGTGAGATAATATCAAGATAGGGCATGCCCGGTTTGACCATTACCATGTCGGCACCTTCAGCCAGGTCCAGCGCTACTTCCCGCAAGGCTTCGTCTGAGTTGCCGGGGTCCATTTGATAGGTTTTCTTGTCACCGCGCAGCGTGCCCGAAGAACCTACAGCATCCCTGAACGGCCCATAAAAGCCAGAGGCATATTTGGCACTATAGGCCATGATCTGGGTGCCAAAATGGCCACCAGCTTCCAAGGCGGCTCGGATCGCACCAATGCGGCCATCCATCATGTCCGACGGTGCGATGATGTCACACCCCGCCTGCACCTGAACCATCGACTGCTTGACCAGCGCTTCCAGGGTCAAATCATTGGCGATCTCGTCATTCACCAACAACCCGTCGTGGCCATGGCTGGTATAGGGATCAAGTGCCACATCACACATCACGCCGATTTCAGGCACCGCCTGCTTGATGGCCCGTACAGTGCGGCACACCAGATTGTCCGGATTAAAAGATTCGCGTGCATCCTCACTACGCAAATCACGCTCAGTGTTGGGGAACAGGGCAACAGCTGGAATGCCAAGGGCGGCAGCTGCTTCAACGCGCCGCACCAGCAGGTCAATGCTACACCGCGAAACACCGGGCATCGACGCAACAGGTACTTCGATGTTCGATCCCTCAACGACGAACAAGGGCCAAATCAGGTCAGCACTCGAAAGCGTATTTTCGCGCACCAAGGCCCGCGACCAGGCGGTCTTGCGGTTGCGCCGCATGCGAAGGGCAGGGAAGGATGAATGGGCGTTCATGACAATCGTCTACCAGAGCAAATCAGACTTGAGAACCCGCATCTCGCTAACGTCCTAATTGCATAACCGGTAACCGCCGCGCCGCTTTGCCAAATCAACATGAAAATGATCGCCGTGATGAGCGTCAGATCCCGGCCCTAAAACTGTCGTGAAGCGGATGCAGGCATCGCTGCGCACACGACGCAAGAAATTGCCCTTGGCTGAAAATCCCAACATTTGGGCTGCACCCGCCCAATCACCTTTGATCGAGGCTGTTGAGCCATCTGAAAACTGCAAACTGGCGATGTCGAATGCATTGGCAATGCCGTGCTCGCTCAATTTGCCGGTAGCCAAACCATTGCGCCGCCTGCAAACATAGGCCGAGGCATTGTTGATGACGGTTAAATCCTTTTTCAGATATTCCCTGGCGACAGGTTGCAGGGAGGAAGTTACCCAACCATGCATCGCCGCCGCAAGATCGCAGTTGACTTCAGCTGGCGGAACAATGCGGGTTGCACCAATGGCGCGTAACAATATGGGTGCTGCCGTGCCGCATCCCCCGGCGTTTCCGAGAGGCGGCAATGGATCATAAGCAATGTCCAGCCCCCGCAAACGTTCTTTACAATTGGCCAGGCCTGCATCAATTGCCGCTTGGCCCCAACCGTTGCCAACTGCCAAGGCGGGAGATTTCGGCAACGGTTTTATCTCCGGTTTGACGTTGAGCAGTGGTGGCCTCTGCTTCGGCAACGGCACGTCTTTGGCAAGGCAAACTGTCACGTTCACCGACAATGCACATACAAGGGCAATGAAACGAAACACCATGATGCGACTATGAACAGAACCGCCTGCCATTGTAAACCATTCCCTAACCATGCCCCGATCATGCACTCGCGGAAATCGCTAAAATTTTAATTATGTTAAACCAGCAATGCGAAACAGGTGGCGCATTCAGATTTGGGATTGGTTCACCATGCGTATTTCGCCACTATATATTTGTCTTCCGTTGTTTGCAGCCTTGGGGCCGTTTGCACCAGCTGTAGCCGGCATGGCCCCTGCCGATGCCACCGCATTGCTGGCCAAAACCCAGGCGCTCGACAAGCGCTGCAATTACTTGTCTGCCGACGACCGTCAGGAACTCCAGGATTTTGTCGCCCGCGCCGAAATAGCCCTGGCAGAAATGCAATCGGTGCAAGTTGCAAGGGCCGCCCTTGCAAAGGGCAGGGCAAGTGGAAAAATCGGCGATTGTGGAGCAGAACAAGCAAGGCTTGTGCAAGAAGTGCTGGATGAAGCCCGCAAAGGGGCAGGGGCAAACGCCCGGCCCCCCGTTGCAGTGGAGGCTTCCGCTGATCCTGCCATACCTGCTGAAGCAACCAAATTAACAGCCGCAGCTTCTGAGCCAGATCAACAAGCCACCGCAACGCCCAAGCAAGAAGTTGCCGTATTGGCCGCAGCCGATGAGCCATTGCAAAAGCCAAAATCAAAGCTTGCGAAGAAACCACTCCCCGCAAAACTTGATGGCCTAAAATCGGCAACGCTTCAAAAACCTGTGAAGGCTTCCAAGAAGCTGTCACAATACGCTGGCCTGGCCCAAAAATACTATCTGGCCCGCCGCTGCAACACGCTTGGCACCGCCGCCATCCAGCGACTCTATGGCACTGTTCTGGCAAGCCACAAGCAAGCCATAACCAGCAATTCGGCCTCATCAGTCAAAGCCATGCTGCGCGCCGTGGAAGCCAAAGCCGGCAGTCAAAGCTGCTCGTAACATTTTCTGCAATCGAAGTTTCAAGGCCGCTGCACGAAAGTGTAGCGGCCTTGAGTTTTAATGGCACATCCCAAAAATGCGTCACAATCAATTAACATTGCCCGATAAGACGAAATAAACTGTCTGCGAAAAAGCGACAAAATATCGAAAATATAAGACCAAATTTACCCAAACTCTTCAGCCCGCCTTAAAGCCGCCGGCGTAGTTTGACCTCAACAAGGGGAACGGACAAAGAAGCCGCCCCTCAAAACAAAAGGGATAGGTGGATAACATGAATACCCAAGTAATGGTCAGCACGACCTTGCAACCCGTTGAAGCCAAGCGCCAGCACATCAAGCACCGCTATATGGAAGCTCTCACATTGATTGAGCGCCTTCATCGCCGCTTGCTTGACGTGATCAAGGATGATTTTGAACGCACGGGCGAGAAGGAAGTCAATCCGGTCCAAGCCTTGCTGTTGTTCAACATTTCAGACTCGGAATTGACAGCTGGTGAATTGAAAACCCGCGGCCATTATCAGGGATCCAATGTTTCCTATAACCTGAAGAAACTCGTTGAAGCAGGTTATGTGAACCATGAACGTTCGTCATCCGACAAGCGTTCAGTGCGTGTCAGCTTGACAGCCAAAGGCCTCGAAATCCGTGGACGTGTTGATGCGCTTTACAACCGCCAACTCCATGCCATTGAAGATGTTGTGGGCCTGTCGGTTGAAGAGTTCGACCGGATGAACAAGGCCCTGACACGTCTGGAACGCTATTGGACTGATCAAATCCTGTATCGCCTCTGATTGAGAACTGAAATATCGCATTCTCAAGCCACGAAAAAAGGAAAAATCCCGGTTTTCGTGGCTTTTGCCTTTCTGATTGTTGCCAAAAAACCTCACACCACAGTTTTTTATCCAGCGACCTTCTTTCCGCCTTCGAATTCCGGTTCTTGCGCCCTCAAATATGCGGTTTGTGGATGGCGATCTGGCCGAGTCGTGTTTTTTTGACGAATGAACGAGAGGCTGGTAAAACAAATGCGTGGCATGGTCATGTCGGGAACTGAGGCGAAGTATGCGTGGTATTGAGAAGTTGAAAACCCAATCAGAACGGGCAACCAAAACTATTGGTTTTTTGCTGGCTGCGGTATTGCTGTTGGGCGTATCAAATTTGGCCCTTGCATCGGGCGTGCCGCCATCCAACACCAAAACATCAACTGTCAGCGAAGTTCTTGTTGGCAAGAGAATAACACCGATGGTCACGGCCGATAGTGCAGATCGCCTGTCTGCCATCGCTGATCGCTATCGCAACGTCATCGCCAATGGCGGATTTCCGAAAGTTCCAAGTGGCAGCCTGAAAAAGGGCAGCAAGGGCAGGGCTGTTATGGCCTTGAACCGCCGTCTTTTCCTTGATGGCTATTTGCGCCGGGAAGCAACCCAAGGCGAATTTGCCGAACTCTTCACAAGTGCAACTGAAGACGCCTTGAAGCGTTTCCAGATCAATATGGGTTATGTGCCCACCGGCAAAATTGATGGACCGACGCTGAAATCCCTCAACACACCTGCCGAGACGCGCCTGCGCACCATTGAAGCGAACATCGAGCGCTTGCGGGTCTACGGCCAGGAACTGGGGGATCGATATCTGATCGTCAATGTCCCCAGCCAGCAAATTGAAACGGTGAGCAACGGCAAGGTTTATTCCCGTCACAATGCCATTGTCGGCAGGCCGGATCGCCCGACCCCGGTTGTCGCCACGGCTTTGGCCGATATCAATTTCAATCCCTATTGGAATGCACCCATTTCCATAGTCGAGCGTGACATTCTGCCAAAGTTGCGCAGCAGCAATTCCGTCTTCACAGAAATGAACATGAAAGTGTTCCAGGGCTTTGGTGGTCCGGAAGTTGACCCGGCGACCGTTGATTGGCAAAGCGCCAATCTCGCAGATTACCACTTCCGCCAGGAACCCGGCGAAACCAGCGCCATGGCGACGGGCAAAATCAATTTCCCCAGCCCTTTCGGCATTTATCTGCATGACACGCCCGAACGTCAACTCTTCAAAACGGGTCAGCGTTTTTACAGTTCCGGTTGTGTGCGAGTAGAAAAAGTTGATGTGTTGATGGAATGGATTCTGAATGGTCAGGATGGCATTGATCGGTCGCAAATTGCAGCTCTGGCTGAAACCTTGGAACGCCGGGATGTGAAACTGACAACACCGCCGCAACTGCGGGTCACATATTTGACGGCCTGGCCCGTCGGCGAAACTGTGGCCTTCCACCACGATGTCTATGAACTGGATGGAACAGGTTTCACCGTGGGCCAGCCCTTGCCTGTTGGAGAAACCAGCGACGAAGGCTTGCGTTACGTTTTGAAACCAGTGCCCCGGAAAGCTGGCAGCGTTGACGCCTTCGAAGCCGATGGCTTTGACTTGTTCAAAGGCAAAAAGCGCAATGCTGGCGAAGGCGTGGTTCTGGATGGACCAAGGAAAAAACGCAAATCGCTATTTGGCAACAGTCTTTATGAAGAAGATGCCGACGCCTCAAGCCGGGATACCGGGGATCAGACGCCGGCTAAACCTGCACTGAAGAAAACCACTGCAAAGAAAATCGTCGCCACCAATGCTGTTGAGGAAAAGCCAAGGGCAAAATCCAAAAAGAAGTTTGAAGGACTTTTTGATTGGGAAGCCTATCGCAAGCAGCAAAAGCTTGGTGCCAAAAAAATCGTTGCGCCGAAGAAAAAAACCCTGCGGGCTACTACCAAACCCGATACAGCGACTGCCGTCAAGATACCAAAAAAACAGATCGCCGCCGCAACTGATAAAAAAACTGATGCCAAAATTGCGGCCAATGATCCTGCTGCCAAAAGATCAATCGTCAAGAAAGACGTGGTCGCTGCTTCTGCTGCAAAGAAGCCAGCTGTTGACGTCGTAAAAAAGCAGGCCAAACCTACCGACAAGAAGCTGGTGGACAATTGCAAGTCTGGTGCTGATGGAGTTCTGCCGAAAGACTGCGCGCCGCCCAAGAAACCAAAAGTAAAGGTTCCTGCCATTGCGGTGAACTGAACCAACAAGTCTCCTGCGCCAACTTGTTTCTGGACCCTTGCGGGCAAGGCTGTATAGAGCAGCCTTTCCTTGCATCCCGGAGAGTCGTTATGGCGAAGACAGTCAAGAAAACCGCTTCCAAGGCCAAAGCTGCCACAAAGCCCAAAGTTGCGAAGCCCTTGTTCCCCGGCTTCTTCAAGGACAAGCTTGCCAAAACCGATCCCAAAATTGCCAAGGCCATTGCGCTTGAATTGCAGCGTCAGCAAAATGAAGTCGAACTGATCGCATCCGAAAATATCGTCTCCCGGGCCGTGCTGGAAGCCCAAGGCTCGGTGATGACCAACAAATATGCCGAAGGTTATCCCGGTCGCCGCTACTATGGCGGTTGCCAATATGTCGACCAGTCCGAGCAATTGGCCATCGACCGGGCCAAGCAATTGTTCAACGCCAAATTTGCCAATGTACAGCCCCATTCCGGTGCCACGGCAAATCAGGGCGTATTTTTCGCGTTGCTTCAGCCTGGCGATACCTTCATGGGCCTTGACCTTGCCTGTGGCGGTCATCTCACCCATGGCTCGCCTGTGAACCAGTCTGGCAAATGGTTCAAGGTGGCATCCTACAAAGTGCGCGAAGACAATCAGCAGATCGACTATGACGCCGTGGCAAAGCAGGCCCTTGAAGTCCGCCCCAAGCTGATCATCGCTGGCGGTTCGGCCTATCCCCGCATCATCGATTTCAAACGCTTCCGCGAAATTGCCGATAGTGTTGGCGCTTACCTGTTCGTCGACATGGCGCATTTTGCAGGCCTCGTGGCAGGCGGCGTGCACCCCAGTCCGATGGAACACGCCCATGTTGTGAGCACCACAACCCACAAGACCCTGCGCGGCCCCCGTGGTGGCATGATCCTTTCCAACGATGGGGACTTGGGTAAAAAAATCAATTCAGCGATTTTCCCTGGTTTGATCGGTGGCCCATTGGAGCACGTCATCGCCGCCAAAGCCGTGGCCTTTGGTGAAGCCTTGAAGCCTGCCTTCAAGAAATATGCAAAACAGGTCGTAAGCAATGCCAAGGCCTTGGCCGAAACCATGGTCGAAGGCGGCTGTGCCATCACCACAGGTGGCACCGACACTCATCTAATGCTGGTCGATCTGCGCAAGAAGGGCATATCCGGCAAAGATGCCGAAAAAGCCCTGGGTCGCGCCTATATCACCTGCAACAAGAACGGCATTCCGTTTGATCCAGCACCCTTTACGATTACGTCGGGCATCCGCTTGGGCACGCCCGCCGGCACGTCGCGTGGTTTCGGCGAAACAGAATTCCGCGAAGTCGGCAGACTGGCTATCGAAGTGCTCGACGGTCTTGCCAAGCAAGGCGAATCTGGCAATGCCAAGGTTGAAAAGTCTGTGAAGTCCAAAATCCTCGCCCTGACCAAACGCTTCCCGATTTACGCCTGAGACAAAACACATGCGCTGTCCCTTCTGTGGCAATGCCGATACGCAAGTAAAGGATTCTCGTTCAACCGAAGATTCGTCTGCCATTCGCCGAAGGCGGGTTTGCGCCGATTGTGGCGGCAGGTTCACCACATTCGAACGCGTGCAATTGCGCGAACTCAGTGTATTGAAACGCTCAGGCCGTCGCACCCCCTTTGACAGGGACAAACTGGCCCGTTCTGTTGCAGTAGCCCTGCGCAAACGACCTGTAGAGAGCGAGCGCATCGAACGCATGGTATCAGGCATCGTCCGCCAACTGGAAAGCCTGGGCGAAAGCGAAATCAAGTCAGAACAAATCGGCGCACTGGTCATGGAGGGCCTGCGCAATCTGGACGACGTCGCCTATGTGCGCTTCGCCTCCGTCTACAAAAATTTCCACGAAGCCAAGGACTTTGAGAATTTGATTGGGGAGTTGAATACGGATGAAGGGGAGAGTTGATTTTTCTACGGCTCAGCAGCATAATTACAAAATGATTGAAAATAAATTGCCCGTGTTTGATTGGTCTGCCTTGGACGCACTGACCGATGAGGAAGTGATCGCCCGCGCTGAATCCGACCCTGACAATCCACCCCTTACTGAAGAGCAACTCAAGCGCACGCGGCGTGTACTTTCTACGCGCCCATTGCGGTTCCGTTTGGGTCTTTCGCAAGAGGCTTTTGCTGAACGGTCCAAATTCCATTGGGAATGCTGCGTGACTGGGAACAGCGGCGGAAACAGCCTGACGCGGCTGCCAAGGCATACTTGCGCGTCATCAGCAGAATTCCAGAAGCTGTGATGGACGCCTTGCAGCAAAAGCCTTAAGCAGGTGCTTATACCAACCGCCACTTGAATTGATTCTTTTTCTCCCTCCCCCTTGTTGGGAGGGCCGGGGTGGGGGTCGCTCCGGCGACCGAGTTGAGTTTAGAATTCCTTGCAAAATCATAGGTCTGAGCGACCCCCACCCTAACCCTCCCCACAAGGGGGAGGGGATTTTTTGAGCAAGTTAGATCAATTAAAAGAGTCGATTCAAGAGGCCGTTGGTATTAGAGTCTGACTCATAATGATTTGACATGAATTCATGCACTTGCGATTCTGCGGGTGATTTGCTGGACTGATGCAAGGTAGAGCCACGCGGTTGCGCTTTTGATGGTTCGCTCGAAGTCTTTGGCGAGGCGGCGGTTGCG
>JANOVS010000092.1:0-4530 GCA_031417515.1 Hyphomicrobiales bacterium | reverse complement strand
TCTCACCATCGCGGCCCTGTCGTTCCTTGGTGTTGGCATTCAGCCGCCTACGGCCGATTGGGGATCCATGGTGGCCGAAAGCAAAACCCTGATCAATTTCGGCAGGCCGCAACCGCTGATTCCCGCAGCCGCCATTGCGCTGCTCACCGTTGCCGTGAATTTTGTGGTGGACTGGTTCCTCAACAAGTCAGCAGGGATCAACGATGAAAAGTGATGACGCCCGGGTCAAGGGATCGGCCCTTGTTGAAATCAAGGGCCTGAAAATCGAAGGCTATGCCGACGACAAATGGCACCCCATCATCAAGGGCCTCAATCTGTCACTAAAACGCGGTGAGGTGCTGGGCCTCATCGGTGAATCGGGGGCTGGCAAATCCACGCTGGGCCTCGCCGCCATGGGTTACACAAAACCCGGCTGCCGCATTTCCGCAGGCTCGGTGTTGTTTGATGGCCGGGAACTCGTGGGTGCGCCACCGGATGATTTACGCCGGTTGTGGGGATCAAAGATTTCCTATGTCGCCCAAAGTGCGGCGGCTTCATTCAATCCGGCCCACCGGATCATGGACCAGGTGGTGGAATCAGCCGTCAACCATGGCGTCATGGACCGGGCTGCGGCGGAAAAAGATGCCATTGATTTGTTCAGTCGCCTGCAGCTTCCCAATCCCGAAACCATTGGCCAGCGCTTTCCCCATCAGGTCTCAGGTGGACAATTGCAGCGGGCCATGACGGCCATGGCCATGTCATGCCGGCCCGATCTGATCATCTTTGATGAACCGACAACAGCGCTTGACGTGACCACGCAAGTCGAAGTCCTGGCCTCCATGCGGAGCATTGTCGAAGACTTCCATACCGCCGCCGTTTACATCACCCATGATCTGGCAGTGGTTGCCCAGATGGCGCACCGCATCATGGTGTTGCGCCATGGCAATCTAGTTGAAGAATCCGAAACCCGGACCATGCTGAAGCAGCCCGCCGAAGAATACACGCGCTCGCTGTGGGCGGTGCGCAAATTGCAAAAACCCGAAAGCCAGGGCAGCGACATCACCTTGTCCATCCAGAATGTTGATGCGAGTTATTCCGGCATTGTAAAGGTTTTGGACAATGTCACGGTGCGTTTGCCGAAGGGCCGCACGGTAGCTGTGGTGGGTGAATCAGGTTCCGGCAAATCCACCTTGGCACGCGCTATCACCGGCCTGTTGCCTCCATCCAAGGGTCACATCGAATTCAATGGCAAGGCCCTGCCGCCGCGCTTGCAGGATCGTGATATTGATACGCTCAGGCGCATTCAGATGATTTACCAGTCGGCTGATACAGCCCTCAATCCCCGGCAAACTGTGCGCGACATTGTCGGCAGGCCGTTGGAGTTTTATCTCGGTCTGCGCGGTGCCGAAAAAGACCGGCGCATCGTCAAGCTGCTGGAAAGCATCGAACTCACGGAAGATTTTATCGATCGCTATCCCGGTGAAATGTCAGGCGGTCAGAAACAGCGCATCTCCATTGCGCGGGCGCTGGCGGCTGAGCCCGATATCATCATCTGCGATGAAGTGACGTCAGCCCTCGACCAGATCGTGCAAGAAGGCATCCTGCAATTGCTCATGCGTTTGCAAAAAGACACCAATGTCTCCTATCTCTTCATCACCCACGACATCGCAACGGTGCGCGCCATATCCGATGAAATCGTCGTCATGCATAAGGGCAAGGTGGTGCAGCAGGGCTTGAAATCGCATGTCCTCAACCCGCCCTATCCTCCGTACACGGAATTGTTGTTGTCGTCCGTTCCCGCCATGGACCCGGACTGGCTGACCAATTTGCTGAAGGAGCGCGAAGGGGTTTAGGGGCGACGGAAATTGCATCAAGCAACCCTTCGAGCCTCGAAGGGCCGGAAGTTCCGAACTACTTCTTCCTGTAAAGCTGTTGTGCCGCTCTCACGTGGGCTTCTGTGAAGGCCACGGCCCTTGTCATGTTGCCTAGCACTTTGATCTCCGCCGCCGACAGGCCCTTGGTGCTGGCTTGCGAAAGTATTTTCACCACTTGAAATCTTTCCAGGGTGGCGGCCATGCTTTTGCGCGATCCCACGGCATAGGCATCCACGCCCGCCTCCAGAATAAACTTCTCGGTTTTTTCAAGCCAGGCCTTGTTGTTGATCTGGCGGATGGTGGGATTTTTGGCATCGGTGTTGCACAGCAATTGGCTGGAAGAGGCAGCAAGTTTCTTGCTGCCGCGAATGAGGATTTTGCCGTCGGTCAACTGGGCCTTCAAGGAGCGCATGTTGGTGACGCATTCCTGCTTGTAGAGCTTGATCAACAAGGTGGCTTTCAACTTTGTTGCAGCTTCCGTTGTACCACCCATCAACAAAATAAAACCGCCAACACTGAAAATTATGAAAATGTTGGCGCAACGTTGCATGTGAAGTCTCCCTGAGTCGCTGCTATGCTGCCAAAGCCACTTGGCTTTCGCAACCATATTGGCCCGAAGCCATCAGCAAACCTTCCGCACCATCCAGTGCGCCTTCTGCCAGCTCAAGGCCAAGGAAGCGGCTGCGCTCCACAGGGCCCGGCAGGTGCAGGGATTGGGTCAGGCGCTCGCTAAAACCAAAACGACTGTAGTAGGTGGCATCGCCGACCAGCAAGACTGAACCATGGCCCAACACTTTGGCAGTTGCCAAGGCATGGTCCATCAGTTTTTTGCCAAGTCCTTTGCCGCGCGCCCGCGCATCAACGGCCAAGGGCCCCAGCAAAAGTGAAGGTCCGGCTGATCCGGCAATGACATGCCATAGCCGTAGTGTGCCAATTACCCGACCTGAGGCTGAAACGGCAGTGAAAGCCAGGCCTTCCGCTGGCAAACGGCCTTCACGCAGGCGCTCGGAAGTCTTCCGCAAACGCCCAACACCTAAAGCCCGGTTCAACAAGGCTTCACGCGGGGCGATATCGGAGGGCAGTTCGGAACGGATGATCATCGTAAACTCCATGTCGACTTTTCCCTCTCCCCCAGCGGGAGAGGGTGCCTCGCACTTCGCGAGGCGGGAGAGGGATGTAATGGGGTGGTAACGGCCCTCTCCCGTCAGCCTTTGGCTGACACCCTCTCCCGCGAGGGGAGAGGGAAGGAAGGAAGGAAGAAAGAGAGAGGGCGTTTGCCTTATATTACGTACGACCTAAGCGGAGGGAAGCCGTTGAAGGCGACTGCCGAATAGGTGGTGGTGTAGGCACCTGCTGCTTCGATCAGCACTTCATCGCCAACACTCAAGGTGATTGGCAAGGGGTATGGCACTTTCTCGTAGAGTACGTCTGCCGAGTCACAAGTTGGTCCTGCAATGATGCAGGGTTCCATTGCATCGCCATCCTTGGCGGTGACCAAGGGATAGCGGATGGCTTCGTCCATGGTTTCAGCAAGGCCGCCGAATTTGCCGATGTCGAGATAGACCCAACGCGTGTTGTCGTTGGAATGCTTCTTCGAAATCAGCACAACTTCAGCCTTGATCACGCCCGCATTGCCCACCATGCCACGGCCCGGCTCGATGATGGTTTCAGGAATGGCATTGCCGAAATGTTTGGCCAGCGCGTCATGAATGGCATTGGCATATTGATTGGTGCCGGGAACGGCTTTCAGATACTTCGTCGGAAAGCCGCCGCCGAGGTTGACCATTTGCAAGATAATACCGTGGGAAGCCATGGCATCAAAAATCGACTTGGCTTGCTCAAGTGCTGAATCCCAGGCACCCAAACGGGTTTGTTGCGAACCGACATGGAACGACACGCCATGGGCCACGAGGCCAAGCTTGTGGGCATGCAACAAAACGCTTTCAGCCATTTCAGGCTCGCAACCAAACTTGCGCGACAGGGGCCATTCGGCACCAGCACCATCGGCCAGAATGCGGCAGAAAACTTGTGCGCCGGGGGCGGCACGGGCCACCTTCTCGACTTCTTCTTCGGAGTCGACAGCATAAAGCTTGATGCCATGGGCATGAGCCTTGGCGATATCGCGCTCTTTCTTGATGGTGTTGCCATAGGAAATACGGTCCGGCGTGGCACCAGCGGCCAGCGCCATTTCAATTTCAGCCACCGATGCCGTATCGAAGCACGAGCCGAGCGACGCCAGCAATGAAAGAATTTCAGGGGCAGGGTTTGCCTTCACCGCATAGAAAATCCGTGTGCCCGGCATGCTGCGGGCAAAGGCTTCGTAGTTCTCGCGCACCACCTCAAGGTCCAACACGAGGCAGGGGCCTTCAGGTTTTTCACGTCGCAGGAAATCAATAATGCGTGCGGTGGTAGCCATGGTCGTTGTCCCTTCAATCAAACTGTCGAAAATGCAGACGGGTTGACGGCTCTTCGCGCGATGGAGACGCAAAAAAACGCTTCAGACGTTTCGCCTTGGATTGATTGGATTGGAACCAATCGCACATGGGGCGCAAGAGAGTGTTGCCTCTCAGAAACACCGTCCCTTTGGAGGGGCCGGGGAAACCAAAAAACCTTACACCGTCGTTGCTTTGGGGAGACCTTAAAGGCACGTGCGACTTCTGGTGCCGCGCATATGATG
>JANOVS010000091.1:0-14326 GCA_031417515.1 Hyphomicrobiales bacterium | reverse complement strand
CATTCTTTACGCCTTCAGCGCCCAAGGTTGCAGCAGCCCACTTGCCGATAAGAAGGCCAGCTTCAAAGTTGTCGGTGGCGAAGGTTGTGTCAGCAGCTTCAGCATCGCCAATTGGCGTGTCGAGAGCGATGACGAGAAGGCCAGCAGCGCGGGCAGCCTTGAGAGCAGGAATAACAGAGTCATTCGACGCGGTGATCAGGATGCCCTTGTGGCCAGCGGCGACGCAGTTTTCAATGGCTTCGATTTGTGGGCCGGCATCACCGTCCACTTTACCAGCCGAAGCAGCAAACTCGATGCCAAGTTCCTTGGCTTTGGCTTCAGCGCCTTCCTTCATCTTGACGAAGAACGGGTTGGTGTTGTTCTTGGTGATCAGGCAAGCGCCGCCAGCAGCGTTGGCTGCGGATGCGAGAGCGATCATGCCAGCGCCAACAAGCGCGGTTGTCAAAAATTTCTTCACGTGTAGTCCTCCCATGGATTCCCGCTGACCATCAGCGGAACAAACGTTACTCTGTTTCAGGCACAGGACCTGCCACCTCCGAAAGTCCAAAAAAAGACAAATCCTGTACTGGCCTGATCATGGAACAGGTTTTCACCTTGAGTCAATAAGTAAATCGGATTGATTTATTTATTGACAGGGTAAAAATGCCAGTACAGGCTTGGCCCCATGGCATCGGGCTTCATCACTGCAAAAATTTCAGGCGAAACGCAGCAATCGGCGCTGCCAACTCAAAGCTTGGCCCAGAGCATGGCCCAGCGCGGCACTTCCCAGAGTGGTGTTCGGCTTTACAATGAACGTCTGGTTTTATCGTTGATCCGGGCCCACGGCAATTTGCCGAAAGCCGAGATTGCCCGGTTGACGGGTCTTTCGGCGCAAACAGTGTCGGTGATCGTGCGATTGCTGGAAGCCGACAATCTGGTGGTCAAGGGTAAATCCATCAAAGGCAAGATCGGCCAGCCCTTGCAGCCCTACTCCCTCAATCCCGACGGGGCTTTTTCTATTGGGCTCAAGGTGGGGCGGCGTTCCTGCGATTTGATGCTGATCGACCTTGAAGGCAAAACCCGCAAAGCGGTTCACATGCCCTATCATTTTCCGACGCCCGAGAATTTTCTGCGCTTTGCCCGGAAAGGTCTGGAAGACATCAAGGATGCACTTGGCCCGCTGTTCTTGCGGCGGGTCTCTGGGCTTGGCATTGCCGCGCCCTTCGAGCTTTGGAAGTGGGAAGAAGAAATTGGCGCACCCCATGATGCCATGGAGGCATGGAAGAATTTTGATCTGCCGGCCGAAATGGCAGCCCTGTCTGATTGGCCGATATTAGCATGCAATGACGCAACTGCCGCCTGTGCGGCTGAATTGTTCTTTGGTCGCGGCCGCCATCACCGGGATTTTGCCTATATCTATGTGGGTTATTTCATCGGCGGCGGGCTGGTGACCAATGGCTATCTGCAACAGGGACCAACGGGCAATGCCGGTGCCTTTGGTTCCATTCCGGTGCCACGGGCCTCCGGCGGCAGCGAACAGTTGATCCGCTCGGCTTCGCTTTATCTTCTGGAAAATGATTTGCGAGCGGAGGGCTTGCAACCCGATGCCATGTGGCAGTCCGCTGATGATTGGCAGGCCACGGAACCTTGCCTTACCCGCTGGATCAATGGTGCGGCGCGGGGCATTGCGCTGGCTTCCACCAGCATTGCCAGTGTGCTGGATTGTCCGCGGATATTTTTGGATGGTGCAATGCCAGGCGATGTGCGGGAGCGGCTTGTTGCAGCGGTGAAACAAGCCCTCAGACGCATCAACCTCGATGGTATTTCGAGCTTTGTGATTGAGGCTGGTTCGATTGGTGTGGATGCCCGCGCCCTGGGGGCGGCCAGCCTGCCGCTGTTTGCAAATTACATGATTGACCGTGATGTTTTGTTCAAGGAGACCACATGATGCTGAAGGGCATTAATCCCCTGCTCGGCCCCGAGCTGTTGAAAATCCTGCGGGCCATGGGCCATGGTGATGAAATCGCCCTGGTGGATGGCAATTACCCCGCCGATACGGATGCGAAACGGCTGGTGCGCATGGATGGCCTTGGCGTGCCGGAAATTCTCGATGCCATTCTGTCGGTCATGCCGCTGGACGAAATGGTGCCAGAGGCCTGCTGGCGTCCGGCCGCCTATCTCGACAAAGCCCGCCGGGAACCAATATTTGACGAGTTTGAGAGCATCGTTGCCAAGCACGAACCGAAGCAAAAAGTGCATGTGCTGGTGGGGGCGGATTTTTATAACAAGGTGAAAGGCGCCTACGCCCTGATCGCCACGACCGAGGCTCGGCTCTATGGCAATATTGTGCTGAAGAAGGGTATTATACATCCGGGGTGAGGGGGAAGCGCACCCGCAACTCAAAAATGCTGTCCGGTTTAATATTGCAATTGAGCACTATAGCAGCTAACTCTTAGTCATGGTCGAAGTTCCTGAAAACCTTGCTCAGAATACTTTTATTCGCGAGATAGCAATTCAAAACCTTTATTTTAATGGTTTTGAACTACAGAGTTCTTTGTCCGATGTCGGAGCGTTTTTATTCTTGGACGGTCGACCTGTGGTGCGGTTGAGCATGTCGTTCACGACTGCCAAGACTTTAGCAGAAAATTTGGGCAGGGCAATTAAGGTTTTTGAAGATGCTACAAGTCATACAATCATGACGGTTGAGGATGTTAAGTCTGGTTTTGAAAAAGCTGGAATTAAACTGGAAAACAAATGAACAGATTGTCAGTTAACGCGATAAATACAGAAATTAGCTATCGTTCTGTTGTGGCCGTAAGCAGCACGATTGAAGCAGTATTGTCCTTCAAAACTCTTGGCGCTGGCTGGCATTATGGCAAAGGTGTTGCGTTTTCACGTCGCGTTATTGAGCTTGCGCTGTTTGTCAATAGTCGCTTGACGCAGATCGCTGCAGTTCCGACTGAAGCCTTCCCACTCGTTACAGGAAACGTTTTGATTGTGGGTTACAACGGTGATGACGAGGTCGAAGTAACTTGCTGTGCAGATGGTAGTTTTGAAATGGCCCACGTCGTGTGCAATGAAATTAAATACTCAAATTCATTTTCGCGCATGGATGAATTATTTGTTTTTCTTGGAAGCATTGAATGGAAATCAAAGAAGTCATCAGGCTTGTCCATCCAAGACACTACAGCCATCGCCAAAAAAGGTTTTCAAGTCCTGCCTTCAGTAGGTCATCAGACGGCACGGGCGCATCAGTCATCGCAACAAATTGTGCCATTTCATGTAGTTCAGCGGAATGCAATCATATCCGAAGATACTATTCATCCTCAATTGCCGGCGAGCCACCCATTTTTCTACGCTTACAAATCGCAGAGTTTCCAAACGATACCAAATTAACACACGATCCAAGTGACGGCGACGATTGCCACTATCTGTTGGAATTCACTAATAAAAATTTCTATCGAAAAATTCTATTGCAGAAAGAACTTTCACAATTTGAAATCTGTGATGAGGGAATTCCTCGCGAATTAGAATTGAGTGATGTCTTGGCGCAGAATCCTGCTGCTGAACCGCCTTAACAATGCGCTGAACTTAAGCGTAATATTGGGACGCTTGGATCTGTAAAACAAACAGTGGCAGGGCAGTTTTTCACACAACCTTTATAAGCCGAGTAATTACGGTGCCACTCCACTTTATTTACGCCACCCTTGTCGCGGGCAAAAACGCTTTCACCTTAATTGTCTTTTCCATCTTCCGCGCTCGTGCAATGTCGTAACTATTTTGCATCCGCATCAGGGTGTCCATTGAAAGGCCGAATGCCTTTTCAAAACGCAAGGCCATTTCTGGTGATAGATCGACATGTTCATTCAAGAACGCTGAAAGGGCTGGTCGCGTCACACCCAACACTTTTGCGGCATCGGTCACTGTGAGCGAATGCGCCTCTACAATTTCTTCACGCAGCCAGCCACCTACATGTGGCGGATTCTTAAGTCGAAAGCCCATCTTGTCTGTCATATCGCACTCCTAATGATAGTCTTCAAAATTTAAATCGACGATTTCGATGTCCTGCTTGTCAACTCTGAATGTGAGCCGCCAATTTCGGCTCACAAACAAGCTCCAGTCGCCTTTTCGATTACCAGTCAGCATATGAGCTTTCCAAATTGGCATTGTCCGCAGTTCATCTTCGTGCTGCATGTCCTGCAGAAACAATATCATCCGCAACAGTTTGTCTGCAGCCACCGAAGGCACGCCGGACCGATCATCATGCTCGATCAGTTTCCGCAAACCTTTGTGCATGACATTGCGAATACGCATGTTCAAACATAGCAACACAACCGTCTAGCGTCAAGCAACGGGTAACACTGTAGGCGTTACGGTGACGCTTCACAAAACTCACGGGTTAAGTTGACACTCCGCAAAACTCACGCCACCGCCTTCAAATCAAACGCCGCATGGATCACACTGTAGGGCACGTGCACCAGCCCTTCGTCATTGCGCTCCACCAGTCCCCATTCCATCATCGCCATCACATCATCATGCACGCGCTTCACATCGCGGTCCAAGGCGCGGGCAAGCCCACGCACCGTGCTTGGGCCTAAATGTTGCAGGCGTTCAATCAATTGCCAACGCTTGGGACTGATCACTGAAAACAATTGTGCTGGTGAATTGAATGTGAAAACGGCAGGGCCTGCTTTGCCAGTTTTCCACGTCTTCTTAAAACGCGCGCCGGCTTCTTCCAGAACCGCGTCGTCATCGCTCACAATACGAATGATGGCTTCTGTCATTTCAATAACCTCCTTTCGCGCACCAACTGCAAGAAATCTTCCACCAATCGATCCACATCACTGAACTGATAGGTTCGTTCAACACCATCGATATGGCAATGATCACCTTTCGGCCTTTCATTATCAAATCCCACGATACGAATTCCAGCTTTCCCGTAATAGAGCCGATATTTGAAGCTATGCATTGATCCCAAAACCGCATTCGGCAATTGCCAAATGACCATTTCCAAAATGGCACCGTCCGAGAGAACATCCTTTGATCGCAGCAAAAGCCTTGCTTTCATCCATGCAAGCTAATGCGGTTTCCGACCGTTGTCAATTATGCCAACATTGACACTGTAACCGACAGCCCGGCTTCAGTTCGGCACAGTCTTGTCTTGATCATCCGGCCCAAGCTTGCTTAAGCAACCCCATGCTTCTCGTCATCGACTCTTGTTTCAACGCCTGTTCCGCAGCACTTTATGATGAGGCGACGGCCAGTGTTGTTGCATCGGGATACGAAGAAATGGAACGCGGCCAGGCGGAAGCCTTGGGGCCGATGGTGCAGCGGTTGTTTAGCGCGAGCAACATCAAGCCCGAACATCTCACGCGCATCGCTGTCACCTATGGACCCGGCACCTTCACGGGTCTTCGCATTGGCTTGAGTTTCGCCAAGGGCATGGCGCTGGCTTTGGATATTCCGCTGGTTGGTCTTAATAGTCTCAAGGCAACGGCGCAGCATATGGGCAGCGAAAAAGTCATTATCGCCCATCAAGCGGGCGGCACTGGATTATTTTATTGGACAAGCCCTGAAGGACCGGCACTTGGCAGCGTGCATGACATCGAGGCTTCAGCGAAACACCTAAATCGCGCTGTTGTCGGATCAGGTTTTCCAAATGCCAAAACCCTTTGGCCCGATGCCAAGATTTTTGCGGGTTTTGCGGCAACGCTACCTGAACTTCAGCAAGAGGTGGAACCACTTTACTTGCGTTCCCCTGATGCCAAGCCGACGGTGCCTGCTAAGCTGTCTCAACCCATCGTCAGGTTGGCGTCATCTGGTGATCTGGCCTTGCTGGCACTGATTCACGGCGAAAGTTTTTCGGCGGGATGGGATGAACAATCCATCAGCGCCTCAATTGGACTTCCGGGAGCCGCTGGACTGGTCGTTGAACTTGCTGGCATGGTTTATGGTTTTGTGATGTTCCAACACATCGCAGGTGAGGCCGAGATTTTGACATTGTGTGTCAGTCCAAACTTCCGCCGCCAGCATTTCGGGGCACAGCTGTTGAGCGGAGCCATTGAACACCTGCGCACTGAAAAGGCGGCAAAGCTGTTTCTGGAAGTTGCGGCTGACAATCAACCCGCACTCTCACTTTACAAGCGTTTTGGCTTTAACAAGACGGGATTGCGGCGGGGCTATTACCAGCGCCAAGACGCTGAGGCTGTTGATGCCATTTTGATGACGCTTCACCTTGCGCCCGATTTGGGCTAGCACCCGGTCCATGTCGCTCACTCCCGCCCCAGATAAAACCGCTTCGCAAAAAGTCTTCATCAAGTCATTCGGCTGCCAGATGAATGTCTATGACAGCGAGCGCATGACGGAACTTCTGGGCACGCAAGGCTATAGCGCTGTGGAGACAGCGGAAGCTGCCGATCTGGTGATCCTCAATACGTGTCACATTCGCGAAAAGGCTGTGGACAAGGTCTACTCCGAAGTCGGCAAGTTGCGCGAGATGAAACAGGAGCGGCAAGATGCTGGCGGTGACATGACCATTGCCGTTGCAGGTTGTGTGGCCCAAGCCGAGGGCCATGAAATTGTGCGTCGCGCCAAGGGTGTGGATCTGGTTTTCGGTCCCCAGACCTATCATCGCCTGCCAGCGTTGTTGCAACAACGGGCGCTGACGCAAAAGCCTGTGGTGGAAACCGAGTTTCCAACCGATGACAAATTTGAGGGATTGGGGGGTGCGAGCCACCGCAAGCCCCATGGCCATGGAGTTGCAGCTTTTGTGACCATCCAAGAGGGTTGCGACAAGTTCTGCAGTTTTTGTGTGGTGCCCTATACGCGGGGTGCCGAGTTTTCCCGACCTGTTTCGCAGGTGATTGACGAGGTGCAAAAGCTGGTGGCGGCGGGGGTGCGGGAAGTCACGTTGCTCGGCCAGAATGTGAATGCCTATAGAGGAGCAGGATTTTCGGGAACGCCCGCAAGCTTGGCACTGCTGGTGGATGAACTATCCAAGATCGATGGGTTGGAACGCATTCGCTACATGACCAGCCATCCCCGTGACATGAGCGACGACCTGATTGCCGCCCATGCCGACAATACAAAGTTGATGCCGTTTCTACATTTGCCCGTGCAGGCGGGCAGCGACCGCATTCTGAAAGCCATGAACCGGGGTCATACGGCGCAACATTATGTTGACCTGATCAAACGTATCCGCAAGGTGCGGCCCGACATTGCCTTGTCGGGTGATTTCATTGTGGGCTTTCCGGGCGAAACTGATGCTGATTTTGAAGACACGATGAAGCTTGTGGCTGATGTGGGATATGCGATGGCTTATTCCTTCAAATATTCCGAACGTCCGGGCACACCTGCGGCTGACCGGAAGGACCAGGTGCCGGAAGAAGTCAAAAACGAGCGGCTTTATCGCTTGCAGCATTTGCTGACGGCGCAGATGCAGAGTTTCAATACATCATGCGTTGGCCAATCTTTTCCGGTGTTGATTGAAAAACCGGGCCGCCAGGCGGGGCAGATGATTGGCCGCTCGCCCTATTTGCAGAGTGTGCATCTTGATGGGCCGAGCAGCTTGGTGGGGCAGTTGGTGAACGTCAAGATATTGTCATCAGGCTCCAATAGTCTGGCCGGGCGTTTGGAGTCTGCTTGAATCTTGCCTTGTCGTGAAATTCGGCGCACACTCCAATTGTCAGGATGCCATGATCCCCTAGAGGAGAAACAGACCTTTGAATTCAATTGCCGGTGCTCTTTCCACGTCGCTGTCGCGCAGCAAGGCCAATGCCGACGACCAAACCCTCACTCTCGCATTTGATGACAACAGGCTGCTCTCCGCGCTGTTTGGGGAGCACGATGAAAATCTGGCGCTGATTGAACATCGTCTTGCCGTTGCCATCACACCACGGGGCAACCGGGTGGCCATTCGGGGAGCGGCCACCGCTGCTGAAGATGCGCGGTCAACTCTGCTGGCGCTTTATACGCGGGCCAGCCGGGGTCTTGAAATTACCCGGGGCGATGTGGATGGTGCCATCCGGATGATTCGGGCCAATCATGAATCGGCTGGCGATGCAGGATCGGTGCGGACGCGGCGCAAGGCGGTTTCAGCCCGCACGCCCAACCAGAAGCTCTATATCGAAGCCATCCGCCGCCATGAGCTGGTGTTCGGCATTGGCCCTGCGGGCACCGGCAAAACCTACCTTGCGGTGGCCTGCGCCGCTGAAGCCCTGATGAATGGCGAAGTGGACCGGATCATCTTGTCGCGGCCTGCTGTGGAAGCGGGTGAACGGCTGGGCTTCTTGCCGGGAGACATGAAAGAAAAGGTCGATCCTTATTTGCGCCCTCTCTATGACGCACTTTACGACATGATGCCGCAAAGCCTGGTGGCCAAGGGATTGGCGGAAAACCAGATTGAAATTGCGCCATTGGCTTTCATGCGCGGCCGCACCTTGGCCAATGCTTTTGTCATTCTCGATGAAGCCCAGAACACCACGCCGCAACAGATGAAAATGTTTTTGACCAGGCTTGGCGAAGGCAGCCGCATGGTGGTGACGGGTGATCCGACGCAAGTGGATTTGCCACCTAACATCACGTCTGGCCTTTCTGATGCCTTGGGCATTCTGAAAGGCGTCAAAGGCATTGGACAGGTGCATTTCCAGGCTGCTGATATCGTGCGCCATGCCTTGGTGGGGCGGATCGTCACGGCCTATGAAAGTCAATCGTCCGCGTCTTCACGGGCAGTTGCAGGCAGGGCCACTATCAAGCCAGCGAAATGACAATCTCTGTTACGGTGGAGGCTGAGGGGTGGCACAACCTCGGTGATATTGAGGCCTTGGTGATGCAGGCCGTTGCGGCTGTGCCGCATGTCAACGCTTGCAGCATCGATGTGCTGTTGACCGATGATGCAGAAATCCGGCGACTGAACCTGGAGTTTCGAAAGCAGGACAAGGCCACGAATGTCTTGTCATTTCCAGCCCCCAAGTTGCCTGTGCCACAGGGTGAAGTGGCCCATCTCGGTGACTTGGTGCTGGCCTGTGAAACTGTCGTGCAAGAAGCCACGGATGCCGGGAAACCCGTTGACCATCATGTGACCCATCTTGTGGTGCATGCAATGCTGCATCTTTTGGGTTATGATCATGAAACCGATGCTGAAGCAGAGGAAATGGAACAACAGGAGCGGGTTATTCTGGCAAAGCTTGGCATTGCCGATCCCTATTTGACATGAGCAACGAAAAAGTAACCGAGCCGAAGCGCGCGCCGACTTTCATGAGCAGGTTGAAGCGCCGATTGGCCGGCAGCAAGGATTTGCGCGAAAGCCTTGAAGGGGTGATCGAAAGCCATGCGGAAAACACCGGTGGCCCTGGCATGGCGCCCGATGCCCGTTCGATGTTGGGCAATCTCCTGAATTTTCCTGATCTCAGGGTTGATGACCTGATGGTGCCGCGGGCCGACATCATTGGTGTTGAAGAAGGTGAAAGCCTGCGCGGGCTTTTGGACCGCTTCACCGAGGCCAATCATTCCAGGTTGCCGGTCTACCGGGACAGCCTCGATGATGTGGTGGGCATGATCCATGTCAAAGATTTTCTGCGCTGGATGAATAGCAAGGGCCGCACTTCAAAGTCAAAATCCGTGGCCGGCCTTTCGCTGTCGGCCAGTGAACTGTCGAGCACCATCAAGCAGCATCATGCGATCATGCGGGACGTGCTTTACGTGCCATTGTCAATGCCGGCATCCGACCTGTTGTTCAAAATGAAAACCTCCCATGTGCATCTGGCCGTGGTGGTGGATGAATATGGCGGCACCGATGGACTGGTTTCATTCGAGGACATTGTCGAATCCATCGTTGGTGAAATCTCGGACGAGCATGACGATGAAGAAGCCGAAATTCTGATCAAGAAACAGAATGACACAACCTATCTGGCCGATGGCCGCATTGCCATTGCCGTAGTGGAGCAAATGTTTGACGTGGATTTGTTGCCGGATGATCAGGAAGATGAAGCTGACACATTGGGCGGATTGATATTCGAAATGGGTGGTCGCGTGCCGGTGCGGGGCGAAGTCATCGCCCATGCCTCGGGGCTTGAATTTGAAATCGCTGAAAGCGATTTGCGCCGGGTCAAAAAAGTGCGCATTCATGTGCGGAAAGCAACTTCGGGGGCGGATAACGCAGGTGGCGAGGATAGTGGCTGAGCTTTGGTTGCTGGAATTGCAATGTAAAAGGGTCCCGCGTATCCCCCACCTCCGGCCTTCGGCCACCTCCTCCCCGATGAAGAATCGGGGTGGAGGGTGAACTCAAGCACCGACCTCAAACTGCACTGCCCTCCAACCCGCCCCTCCGGCGGGGAGGAGGTGGCCGAAGGCCGGAGGTGGGGGAAGCGCATCACAGGTCTTCTTGCGCTAAAGCAACCCCTGCGCCTTTGCATAGGCCAACAAATCCACTTCCGGTCTTGCGCCGACATGGGAAATCACTTCGGCGGCGGCGAGGCTGCCGAGCCTTGCACAATGGGCCAGGGGTTTTTCGTGGGTGTAGCCATAGAGGAAACCTGCGGCAAAAAGATCACCGGCTCCCGTCACATCCAGCACCTGTTTGACGGGATGGGCGGGGACTTCGATGGTTTCGCCGCCCTTGACGATAACGCAGCCTTTTTCCGAGCGCGTCACCACTACGATGGCGCAATCTTTTCTTGCGGCATCGATGGCACCTGAAAAATTCTGGGTTTTGTAGAGGGATTTGATCTCGCTTTCGTTGGCAAATACAATATTGATGGAGGCCCGGATGAGATCGAGAAAATCGTCGCGGTGGCGTTCGACGCAGAATGAGTCCGACAGGGTTATCGAAGTCAATTTTTCAGCAGCTTGCGAAATGCGGGCCGCTTCTCGGAAGGCCTTCATGGCGGCGGGCTTGTCGTAGAGATAGCCCTCCATATAGGTGACCTGGGCTGCCTTGACGATTTCGGCATCCACGTCTTTTTCGTCGAGATTTACGCAAGCGCCGAGATAGGTATTCATGGTGCGCTCGCCATCGGGCGTTACCAAGATGAATGAGCGCGCGGTTGCCGGGCCTTCTATGGCTGATGGTGTGTCGAACAGCACGCCTTGGGCGCGCATGTCATGGCGGTAGATGCCGCCCAACTGGTCGTTGCGCACCTTGCCGAAGTAAGCCGCACTGCCACCGAAGGACGCAACGCCTGCGGCAGTATTTCCAGCGGAACCACCTGAAATTTCAGTGGCGGGGCCCATGTGGGCATAGAGCGTTTCGGCCCTTTCTTCATCAATCAGGTTCATGGAACCCTTGACCAGTTTCTCCCGGCTGATGAAAGCGTCATCTACTTTGGCGATGACGTCGACAATGGCATTGCCGATGGTGAGAACATGAATGGGCTTGGTCACGATGCTGTATCCCTGAATTGTTGTGGCGTCAGGTAGCGGAGAAGGCTTTTTCACGCAAGCCGTGTTGAAGGGTCTTGAAGCCTGCCCCGGCAAGGCTTACCTAACGGCCCATGATAGCTGCTGCCTTCAATGCCCTTGGTGATGTGACGTCGCCTGAATTGCGCTCCGTGCTGTGGAAGGCCTTGGGCCTGACGCTTTTGCTGTTCGTCCTGCTTTTGCTCGGTGTTGAAGCGCTGTTTTATTTCATAACGCTGTTGCCTTATCCATGGCTGGAAACGACTTTGGCTTTTGCCACGGGTTTTGGTTTGCTGGTGCTGTTCTTCTTTTTGATGGTGCCGGTGACTGCGATGTTTGCCGGCCTTTATCTGGATGATGTGGCCGCCAAGGTGGAGCAGAAACATTATGCCGGGGATGGTATAGGCCAAGCCTTGTCGCTGATGGCGGGGCTTTGGGTTTCGCTGCGGTTTGGCATATTGGTGCTTGTGATAAATATTGTGGCGCTGCCGTTTATCTTCACTGGCATTGGTGCACTCATACTGATCACCATTAACGCCTACCTGCTGTCGCGGCAATATTTCGAGATGGCGGCCATGCGTCACATGAGCCTCGACGAGGCCAAGCATTTTCGCAAGGAAAATGGGCTGACGGTTTTTGCTGCGGGTTATATTCCAGCCGTCATGTCGTTGGTGCCCCTGCTCAACTTGATCGTGCCGCTGTTTGCCACGAGCTATTTCGTACACCTGTTCAAGCGGGTGCAGAAGTCTTCGGTTTGAAGGGGCAAAGATCGGCGATTGCGCAGCGCCAGCATTCGGGTTTTCTGGCCTTACAGACATAGCGACCATGCAGGATCAGCCAATGGTGGGCGTGGCGTTTGAAATTTTCGGGCACGACTTTCAACAGTTTTTGCTCAACCTCATACGGCGTTTTACCGGGTGCGAGAGCCAGGCGGTTTCCCAAGCGAAAAAGGTGGGTATCCACCGCAATGGTGGGTTCGCCGAAGACGTTGTTCAAAACCACGTTGGCGGTTTTTCGCCCCACACCGGGCAAGGCTTCGAGGGCTTCCCTGCTGTTGGGCACTTCGCCGCCATGCAAATCAAGAATTTGCCGGGACAGCGCCACCACATTCTTGGCTTTGCCGCGAAACAGCCCGATGGTCTTGATGGCTTGGCGCAGATTGTCCTCACCCAAATCCACAATCGCCTGAGGTGTCGCGGCCTTGGCAAACAGGGGTTTCGTCGCCTTGTTCACACCTTCATCGGTGGCCTGGGCTGACAACACGACAGCCACAAGAAATGTGAAGGCATTGACGCTGTGGAGTTCTCCCTTGGGTTCGGGATTTGCATCTTGAAAGCGCCTGAAGATTTCAGTGATAGTGGCTGGTGGCAGGCGCGGCATCGGGTGTCCTTGTGTTTTGTTTCAGGTGACATAATCATTGCGGGATGACGAATGGCAAGCCGGAAAACAAAGCAGAAAACTGGTCGGTTACATTGCGGCCGAACAATTCCTTGTCGCCACAGGGTTTCATCGCCCTGATGGTAATTGTTGCCGGGTTGAATTTGATTGGCGGGATGTTCTTTTTTCTCATCGGGGCCTGGCCTGTCATGGGTTTCATGGGCCTTGATGTGTTGTTGATCTGGTGGGCCTTCCGGTTGAATTTTGCTGACGCGAAACGATCTGAGCGCATCATCATCAAGGGTGATGCGGTACAGCTGGTGCGCAATCCTGCTAGGGGTGCTGCAACTGCGGAGGAGTTCAACCGGCGCTGGTTGCGGGTCGAGCTTGAATTTGATGAAGCGCGGGAACTGGTGGGACGGCTGTTCCTGATCTATCGCGGTAAGAAATCCGAAATCGGCTCATTCCTCGGTGCCGAGGAGCGCCAGGGTTTGGCAAGGGCGCTTCGGCAAATATTGGCGTGATCGATCAAGAAACGGGTGGCTGCGGGTTTCGCTGTGGCGTAGTTTCGCAGCATGACAAATGCTTCCCCTCTTGATGACTATGCCCGTGTCTGCGATGTGATTGCGGACTTGAGCGAGAACTGGCGCGAACAGCCGTCGCTGCAAGCCACGGCGCAATCGGCCAAACTCAGTCCTGAACATTTGCAACGCCTGTTCACAAGGTGGGCCGGACTTTCGCCCAAGGCATTTCTGCAAGCCATCACTTTGGATCATGCCCGCGAGATGTTGAGGAATTCCGCGAACGTGCTGGATACAGCACTTGAGGTTGGACTGTCGGGACCGGGGCGTTTGCATGATTTGTTTGTCAGCCATGAGGGGATGACACCCGGCGCCTACAAGGCCAAAGGTGAAGGACTTGAGATTTTATATGGCTACCATCCCTCGCCCTTTGGCATTGCGCTTGTCATGGTCACAAGTTACGGACTTTGTGGATTGGGCTTTTGTGATGTTGGCGGTGAAAAAGCCGGACTTCTCGACATGACCCGGCGCTGGCCACATGCTCAGTATACGGAGGATTCGGCCAGCACGGCGGTTTATGCGGCTCAGGTATTTGCTGACAAGCGACTTCGTCCCAATGAACCTTTACGCATCACTTTCATCGGCACGGATTTTGAAATCCGCGTCTGGGAAACGCTGCTGAAAATCCCCCTCGGCAAAGTTGCGACCTATGGCGGCATTGCCGAACATATTTCCAAGCCAAAAGCCGCGCGTGCGGTGGGGGCAGCCGTGGGTCGAAATCCGATATCATTCGTGGTGCCCTGTCACCGGGTGATTGGCAAGTCAGGCGATCTCACAGGTTATCACTGGGGACTAACCCGCAAAAAGGCGATATTGGGTTGGGAGTCGGGGAAGCTGTGAGAAGCGTGGCGTAGTCCCCCACCTCCGGCCTTCGGCCACCTCCTCCCCGCCGAAGAGGCGGGTTGGAGGGCATGGAAGTTTGAGGTCGGTGCATGAGTTCACCCTCCAACCCGATTCTTCATCGGGGAGGAGGTGGCCGAAGGCCGGAGGTGGGG
>JANOVS010000090.1:0-3405 GCA_031417515.1 Hyphomicrobiales bacterium | reverse complement strand
ACGGCGGACTGTGTGCGCCGTAGCCTACTTGGGCGAAGGTGAATGAGGTCCCTTAGGTGCCACAAGCGAAAATGCAATGACTATCGTTTCAGAATAATGCTCGTCAGCACTTGCTGCTCATTGTAGTCGCCAACCGACGTGACACCATCAACCCAAGTGCCTTGGTAGCCCGCAGTCAAGGTGAGGTAGGGGTTTACGTCCCATGCCATGCCGAGGCGGGTCACTGTTGACAGGATGTCGCCTGCCTCACTGTCGTCGTAGGTGAAGGCAATGCCTGCATTGATGTCGAGATTGTCGCGAAGCGCATGGGTGCCGAGCACACCACCATTCCAGCTGCGTGTTGCTGATGAACCCGGTGCAACAGTTTCAGCCAAGCTCACGCCGGAGTTGAATTCAAAACGGGTCAAATCGGTTGGCTGCCAATTGACGGTGGCCGCAACGCCCGGCGCAAAAGCTGTTGCAAGACTTTTGTCGTCATAGTCGCGCAACTGTGCCGAGACGCCGATTTCGCCAGACCAGACAGGATCGTCGTCAATCATCACACCCGCCACAAGCCTGATACCTTGCGAGTCGCGCTTGATGCCAGCCCGGTCTTTTCTCTTGCCATGCAGACGCGGCTCGTAGGCCACTTCGGCGAAGGGTTGCAACAACCCGCCGGTCTTCAAACGGCCACGCAAGCTGGCCGAAAATTCCGTATAGTCCCTGTCGGCGTTGTCTTCCGTGCCGCCACCTGTCAGCGCCACATCGCCAAACATGTTTCGCGTCAAGCCAAGCTTGACGGTACCCTCAAGCCGCCCCATGTCATGGGTCAAGGCCGCTGTGGCACCTAAGGTCTGGTCGATCCGCCCACCGGTTGCTGCATCGGGAACTTCCGTGCTCTCGGCACCCGTTGACGTCAAGCCATAGTCCAAGGTGAAGTCGGCCCGCGTATCGCGCCGGATATCCAGCCTGAAACTAGCATCCAGTGAACCCGAAGTTGCCGCGAGATCTGCATGTTCCAGATAGCGCAAAAACTCAGCGGAACCCGACAAGCTCAACTGATGACGCACCCAATCGCTTTGCAGCTGAAAGCCGGGCCGCAATCGAAGTCCAAGATCAGCTTCGCTGGTTTTGTTGCGTCCGACATTGGTTGTGGTGACCGTTCCGATCTCAAGAGTCGGAAACAGTTGAAAACCACCCAGATCAAGCCCTGTTGGCGCATAGGCATCTTCGACAACACGGCGGCGGCGGCGCGGTGCCGCTTCTTCATCATCGGCAACCGTGATTGCAGAAAGCGGGCCGGGTGCTGGCGGAGCAACAGTTGCGTCATCAACATCGGTTTCAAGCCGCAAACCATCTTCCGCCGATTGCCCATGACTGGCTCCTGGCAGTCCCACCACGAGAGCTGCCACAACCAAACCTTTAATCATCAACGGGCTGCACACAAATTTACGCATTTCCTGCCCAGTCTAGCAAAAACATGGTTAACGGCGAGTTGACAGCATGTATTGAAAGTATCCGTGAGATCAGCGAAAAGCCCCGGCATGTCTGAAAACATTTCAAGGAAAACCAGCTGGCTGGCCAGCGCAAGGCGAACTCTTGACGTTGAGCGCGCCGGCATGGAAGCCCTAGCCAGCGCCTTCCAATCGGAACTTGGCGAGGCTTTTGCCAAAGCAATCGGATTGTTATCTGCCGCCAAAGGCCGGGTGATTGTTTCAGGCATGGGCAAAAGCGGTCATGTCGCCCGTAAGATTGCCGCAACCCTGGCATCAACCGGAACACCCGCCTCCTTCGTTCATCCCGCCGAAGCCAGCCATGGTGATTTGGGGATGATCACCACAAGCGATGTGGTGATCATGTTGTCAAACTCCGGCGAGTCGGCGGAACTCAAGGACATGCTGAACTATTGCACCCGCTTCTCGGTGCCGATGATCGCCATCACTGCCAATCCCGCCAGCACGCTGGGCCGCAGCGCCGACATTGCCTTGCCATTGCCAAGTGCGCCCGAAGCTTGCCCCAATGGTCTGGCCCCCACAACGTCTACCCTGTTGCAATTGGCTTTAGGTGATTGCCTCGCCATGGCCTTGCTGGAAGACAAGGGATTTACGGCCAGCAACTTCCGCGCCTTTCACCCTGGTGGCAAACTCGGCGCACAGATCAAACACGCCCACGACATCATGCATGTCTTTGCCGAATTGCCTTTGGCCAAACTCGGCAGCGTGATTAGTGCAGCATTGCCTGCAATGACTGAGAAGCGTTTTGGCTGTTTGGGTATCGTCGATGAGGTTGGAAAACTTGTCGGCATTGTCACCGACGGTGATTTGCGCCGCAATACCGGACCAAAGCTTGCCGCAAGAAAAGTCGAAACCCTGATGACCCGCAATCCAACCGTAATCACCCGCGATGTATTGGCAGGCGAAATCATCGAGTTGATCAACACCAAGCGCATCACGGCTGTATTTGTGGTGGATGATGAAGGCAAGCCTGAGGGATTGATTCACATCCACGATCTGCTGGCCATTGGCGTGACGTAATCCCGCCGGGGGTTGTTTATGCCCCCTTGGCCCGGCTAAGATGGAGACATCGTCCACTTTATCCAGGGTATCATGCGTGTAACAGTTTCTGAAAATGCCATAGGCACCATGCGTGAACGGGAAGTCAAGCTTTTCATTCAGCGCAACGGAAAGTCCAAGGCACTTTCTGAAGCAGCATCGCGGAACTGGTTGCGCGGTGTTCCCATGCACTGGATGGTGGATTGGGACACGGCTTTCCCGCTCTTCATCGAGAAAGCCGAAGGTGTCACCCTCACCGACGCCGATGGTCATCAGTACACGGACTTTTGTCTGGGCGATACCGCCGCCATGTTCGGCCACTCACCGCAACAGCTTCCGATGCCAACCGGGCCGTCCCGCGCTGGTGCCTCAGCGAACTCCTGAACTAAACAGCTTCGAACCATACGAAGCAGAAAGAAACACCATGGCCGCCTTGATAACCCCGAAAATGGGAGCCGAAGCCCAAACCTTCCTTGAAGCCAACCCCGACATCGAAAGTGTCCACATCGTTTGGACTGACTTGTGCGGCGTGGTGCGTGGCAAGGTTCTGCGCCGCGACGAAGTGGTGCCCGCCTGGAAAGACGGACGGTTTTTTCCGATCTCCGCCCTCGTGCTTGATACGACAGGACAAGACGTGCCGGAAACCGGGCTGGTGTTTGATGAAGGCGACCGCGACATGCTGTTGTGGCCAGTCTCCGGTTCCATGGTGCGCATTCCCTGGATGGAAACCCCATCAGCCCAATATGTCGCCCACATCCGCGACCTTGAGGGTGTTCCCCACTACGCTGATCCGCGCAACACCCTCGAGAGCATGGTGAACCGCTTCAAGTCCGAACTTGATCTCACACCCGTTGGTGCCGTTGAGTTGGAGTTC
>JANOVS010000089.1:0-5949 GCA_031417515.1 Hyphomicrobiales bacterium | reverse complement strand
CCTGCCCCCCGCCGAACTCGCCCAAGTGCCAACCGTCTGCGGCTCCTTGCAAGAAGCCCTGGACTCACTTTCAGCCGACCACGACTTCCTCCTGAAAGGCGGCGTCTTCACCAAAGACCAGATCGAAAGCTACATCGAACTCAAACAAGAAGAACAAGACCGCTACAGGATGACACCGCATCCGGTGGAGTTTGACATGTATTACAGTTGCTGAGACTTGGCTGCACGCTCAAAGAATGCAAAACCCCGGTGGAGTCATCGGGGTTTTTTGTTGTATTGGTCGAATGTGTCGGTCGGAAAGCGGTCAATTCTTCTTCGGAAATTTTGCATCGAATTTGCTGATCCTGCTCGTACCGGGTCGTCCAACGCCCGGAGTCTTGCTGCCAAAACCACTGTCATTCCATTCCGGCGCGTAGTGCGAAATGAGCGCAAATTCAGCGGCGAACACCCACCACTCGCTGTCAAAAACCAGATAGCGACAAGATACGTCACTCACCAAAAACCCATTTCTCTGGCTGAGTTTCGACACATGCTCTCCCAGCCGCGCACGAAGCGATCGTTGGCTTTTCGTCGTGCCTTTTGATGCCTTGCCGATGTAAACAAGTTCATGTTGGAAATAAAGTGCATAGATACCACTTTCATTTGGACCCACGCCCTTTGCAAGTGGCGTCGAAGGGCTGGATTCAAGTTTTTCCACTACTTGAGAACGAATTCCTCTGTCGAGGTCAAATTGAAAATAATGCGGATCATCGGCTGACTTCCCAGTCATTCATGTCCCCTCAAGTGTTTTGCAATGTCCTTGGCGATAATCTTCGCCAAAGTCACAGGGACTGCATTGCCCAGCTGCCGCATCGACTCAGACCATGAGCCTTCAAACAGATAATTATCAGGAAACGTCTGAAGTCGTGCGCTTTCACGCACTGTAAAATACCGAACACTGCCATCAGACCTGACCAACATATTTTCTCCACCGGGAACGCCGTGAACGCCTGCCTTCAGAGTTTTTGCTGGTTCATCGAGTGGGCTACCTGTGTGACCTGGATAACTTCTGGCACCAGCTTGAAACCGATGGTTGGGAATTGAACCAATACATTCTTCGGGGTCCGGCAAGTCGGAGATTGCATCTCGTATCGTAAGCCAAGATCTTTCTTTGGGCATGGTCGAAAGTCGAAAAGCTGATGCAATATTCTTTGCGCTATTATTTCGGTCTGCTTGGCGTATTTGATGCCTTTCCCAATACTCAACGTCGCGGCACTTAGACCAAATAAGCGCTTCAGATGAATGCGTTGGTTTGGGTGGCGACCACCTGATTCCCAAATCAGATCGAAAACCGACAAACATCACGCGTTCTCTTTTTTGTGGCACACCGTAGTCGGCCGCATTCAATTGAAAGAAAAGCACACGATACTCTTCTTTGTCTTTGGAACGACCAACTTCATGCCGTTGCAATCGTGACAAATGATCACTCCATTGTTCGCATTTTTTTTTGGCAATGCTCGGATACCGCAACTGCAACTCCACATAAGAAACGTATGTTGCGAATGACTGTCGCGTCAGGCCTTTGACGTTTTCAAAAACGAATGCTTTTGGCCGAACTTCCCTTACGGCCCTCACAGCTTCTGGCCACATGTCTCGATCATCATTATACGCTTGATGCTTTCCACCCATTGAAAACGGCTGGCACGGTGGCCCACCTGAAACAAGCGCAACCCTACCTTCGAAAGGTCGGTAGTCAATTAAACGGACATCCCTTTCAATCGGCTCAGGCCAATTCCAGAGCGGTCGCCCAGCTAACCTGTTCGAACGCAAGTTTACGCAACTCCAGCGATCCCATTCAGCGACAGCAAGCGGCTTGAACCCTGCTGAACTAATACCCAGTCCCAAACCTCCAGCTCCGGCAAAGAGTTCAATTGCACCTAAATTTGGCATCTATACCGCCCAACTCGCATGTTCTTTAATTGTTCTTATGGCAAGGAACTTTGCTTGCAGCAAGTGATTCATGGTCTGAGAAAGCTTAAAACTTTCGGAACTCTGCCTGTTTTTCATCGGCGGCGTCATCAAGCATGCCAAGGCGCTGAACGCCTTAACCATCCCCTCGGCAAATTCCTAAAAGCGTCTGGTTCCGGGCGATGAAACCCCGTTAACAGCACCGGCATTTTTATATTTTGCTAACTGCGCTTAAAGTCGTAGCGTGGAAAACACTGAAGGAGCCGTTCCATGCGTCATGTTTCACGCCGGAGAGTTTGCAACAGTTTGTTCGCCATGGGGGGCTGGCCTTGGTGCTTCCTGGTCGCGCCAAGGCGGCCGGCACATTCAAGCCGATCCCTCTGCAATTTATTGCCGCCTTGGCAGATCCGGCGGCCAAGTCTGGCAGTGGGGCTGAGCATTGGGGCCTTTGGCGGCTCGATCCAGGTCCGCGCGGCGTGCGCCTTTCCAACTACGAGCAACTGCTGGCCAACAACAATGTTGCGCCTTCCAACTGGAAATTTGATGCGGCGGGCTGGTGGCTGGAGGAAAATGGCTTGATCATGGAAGCACCGGAGCTTGGCATTGCACCGGGCCGCTATCTGGTGACAGGTGACCGCACCGTGCAAACCTCGCTGACAATTTTTGAGAAAGCCACCGATGGCAGCCAAAGCTGGGAACTTGGCGACAATGCAACACTGCATGACGTGACGCACCTGCGCTGTCGCTCGGCGCGTTATACGCCTGCCGCTGGCAGCAAGGCCTGTACGCCGGCCGCCGCCCCACAAAGCCAGTTCCCGGTAACGCCGGGTGCCGCCATGCCGCCTGTCAGTGGTTGCAACAAGCAGGATTATGCCGTGCTGTTCCTGGTGGGAGTTGAAGAATAATCCAGCATGGCCCGCGCGGCTTTGGCCGCCGTTGAAAAACACGCTTGCAGCAAATAGCCGCCCGTCGGTGCATCCCAATCCAGCATTTCACCGACGACAAAAACCTGAGGGAATTTCTTGAGGCGGAAACTTTCATCTACTTCTTGCCATGCAACGCCGCCTGTTGATGAAATGGCGCGCCGAATATCTGCGGGTCCGGTGGTTGTGAGGACGACCGATTTCGGGTTATCGGCTTTCGCTTCATACATCAGTGAAATCGCGGCAGGTGAAAGGCCAAAACGTTTTCGCAAATAGTTGCTGCGCGATTCCTTGCCGCGCGGCCAGCTGAACCTGGTGCTGACCTCTTCCACCGAAAGATCGGGCTTCAAGTCGATGGTGAGTTGTGCAGGCCGGCGCATCAGGTCCGACAAGGCATAGATGGCACCCCCCTCCAATCCATCACGCGAGATGATGATTTCGCCGCGCGATGTACGTTCTGCAACAGTAATGGCCACATTTTTCAGCGGTTGCCCCGCGTGGCGGGAGGAAAAATGCTCCGTCCACGGAACAAGCTGCCGACCGTTCGACGGCGCAAATGGATTGACCTTGATGCCAGCCTTTTCAAAAACCCCAACCCATGCGGCATCCGAACCCAATTCCGGCCAGCTTGCACCGCCAAGGGCCAGAATGCTTGGCACATCATCGAATCCATTCCAGACCGAACTCGATTCGAGTCGTACGCCCAGCCCTTCCAGCCGCCGCAACCAGGCCCGCAAAACAGGCGAGGCTTTCATGCATTTTGGAAAAATCCGGCCCGAACTTCCAATGAAGGTTGGAATGCCAAGTCTTTCACACCAGGCAATAACCTCGGCGGGCGGGAATTCCCTGATTGCGGTTTCCAACAATGGACGGCTACCGCCATATCGAAGCAGCAGTTTTTCCAAAGCTTCGGCGTTCGTGAGATTCAAGCCGCCGCGCCCCGCCAACAGGAATTTTCGTGCAGGGTTGCGATGGTGATCAATGATGGTGACCTTTGCGCCGCCTTTCGCCAACACTTCCGCTGCCATCAATCCTGCAGGCCCTGCCCCTACAACCCGCACATCCATCGTCGTCCAACTCCAAACAAAAAAAGGCCGGACGAAAGTCCGGCCCCCAAAGGTCTGTAGCGCAATTTACAATTCGTTGCGACAATAAGCATAGGCTTTGCGATAATTCTTGCGCCATTTGTTGTTGGCATGGGCCCCGCCAAACAAGGTTCCACCAACGCCGCCAATAAACGCCCCGCGCGACAAGGCATGGCGTCCCCCTACCACCGCTCCCGTCAACAAACCGAGACCGATACCCAATACAGCACCATTCAACAATCGTTTGCCAGCTTTTCGGTTGGCAAAGCTTTCTGCATAGTCACGGCACTCGTATTTGCTTGCGGCAACCGCAGTGCCAGGGGCAACGACGCCCGAAGTAAATGAGACAGATGTGCCCAGCATGGCAATGATGAGGGCCTTGGCAACGAGTTTCATGACAGTTCTCCCTGTGGATCAACAGGTTCTTCCATCAAAATGTGTCAACAAACTGACTCACTGAACTTTACCTGGCACCGATAGTACGGACTTGACAGAATACCGCAGCCGTGGTGCCCTGCACAGTGGCGGGGGCGCAAAATTTGGGGTTATCATGAACAATCGCCGCCTGTCCCTGTCCCGCTTCTCCATGATTGCATTGTTTGCTTCCACAGTGGCAACACTTCCTGCCCATTCAGCCGCAAGCAAGCAAGCTGAGGGTTTCGAGTGGATGCTGCAGAAGCAGAATGGCCGCCCGGTTCTGGTCTATGGCATCCGGGAGTCCGACGGTGTGCAATTTGTGGCAACCTGCCGATCCTCAAAAAGAATTGTTGTTCAAGCCGCAACGGATGTTTCGGGCATGCAGAATGACGAAGACGCCAGCATCGGTTTTCGCGGTGATCGTTTTGTCCAAAGCTACGAAGGCCGGGTCATTGGCATCGATGCCGAGGTTGGCATCACCGGAACCGAATTCACCGTCAGCGCCGATGATCCGCTGTGGTCGGGCCTCATCAAACAAGCAAACGTTCGCTATGGTGTTGCGGCAATGACTCCCAGCACCATGGATTTCGGCGATGACCGCGAGCGTATCGTTGGTTTCCTTACGGCCTGTCGCAATCCCGGCAGTGGCCAACAAACGGCTTCTCCCAGCAATGGCAACGCCAACAGTAGTTGCGGCGGCTTTGGCAAATTGAAGTCGAAGAACTCCAACCGCCCTGTCACCATTACCTTCGTCAATAAAACTGATTCAATCCGCGGGCTGATGTGGCTCGATTTCAAAGGCCAGCCCCAGGAATTCGGCAACCTTGAACCCCGCCAGAAGAAAACCATCAACACATTTGTCACCCATCCCTGGATGTTCACCGATGGTCCCGGCAACTGTCAGGAAATCTATTTGCCAGCGACTGGTGATACACGATTCAACATTACCAAGTCAGTCATTTCCAACGAAGCCGAGTGAAAAAATCCATGACCAGCAATCTCTGCCGTTGGCTTCTTCTTGTTCTTGCAATGTTGTGCTTTGTTGGCATTTCAACGAGTCATGCCAACGCCGCCGGTCGCGCAGCCTTGGTGATTGGCAATTCCGCCTATCCTTTCGGCAGACTCATCAACCCGGCCAACGACGCCAAGCTGATGGCCGCAACGCTTAGCAAAGTAGGTTTTGAGGTGACGACAGTTCTCGATGCAGACCGCCAGACCATGCAACGGGCCATGCTGGAATTCAGTCGCGCCATTCGCGACACGGATACTGTCGGCCTGTTCTACTTTGCAGGCCACGGCGTACAATCGAACAATCAGAACTACCTCATTCCCCTCGATGCTGACATTAAATCTGACTCGGAAGTCAAACTGTTCGGCATCAATGTCGATGAGTTTGTCTCAACCCTGGAAAGATCCAGTGGCCGCGTCAATATCGTCATTCTCGATTCCTGCCGCAACAATCCATTCATAAGCAAAAGTCGCGGCGGCAAGAATGGCATTGGCGCGATTGATGCCCCCACAGGAACCTTCGTTGCTTTCTCCACCACGCCTGGCCAAGTGGCACTTGATGGCGAAGG
>JANOVS010000088.1:0-2191 GCA_031417515.1 Hyphomicrobiales bacterium | reverse complement strand
GAAACGAATATCTAACGACCAGCCCGACTTTCGGCTCTGGGATTTTCAAGGTTTCCAGCCAACAAGTTCTTTATCGAGCTCATAGTCCGCGTGTTCCGCAATCTGCTTTTCCATCAGATCGAACTCTTCTTCAGTCCAATCCTCGATTTTTATGACCCTTCGATCCCGGCGTTTCATGCGCACAAATTCTGCCACCTCAACCAGCACAAAGCGGTCCCGACCGTTCTTGGTAACGGTGACAGGTTCCTGTAAGGCCTTGTCGGCCACCGTGCCAAAGTTCTTGATGAGTTCAGCAGTCGAAACACGCATGATATGAATTACTCCAATTATATGTATAATACACAAAACCTCGAAAATGGCAACCATGGACTGGGATAATCTCCGCATCTTCCTCGCCATCGCCCGCGCCGGGCAAATCCTCGCGGCGGCAAAGAGCTTGCAGTTGAACCACGCCACGGTGGCAAGGCGGCTGGATGCTTTGGAGGCCAGTCTCAATGCGCGGTTGTTTGAACGGCGCACGACGGGTGCAGTGCTGACACCAGCGGGTGAAAGCCTGCTGACGCGGGTGGAACGCATGGAGTCAGAAGTTCTGCAGGCCGATGCTGATTTGCCCGCCACGGGTGCGGCGCTCTCCGGGATCGTTCGGGTAGGGGCACCTGACGGTTTTGGCACCTTTCATTTGGCGGCTGAGCTGGCGCGATTGGCCAACCAGCACCCCGGTCTCACGATACAACTTGTGCCGCTGCCGCGTACTTTTTCACTGTCACGGCGCGAAGCTGATATCGTCATCACCATCGAGCGGCCCAAACTCGGCAAGGCCATTATCAAAAAGCTGACGGATTATTCGCTCAGTGTTTATGCGGCAAAATCCTATCTCGAACGCACCGGAATGATCTGTGAACGGAGCGATTTGGAGGGACGGCTTTTCATTACCTATGTTGAAGACATCGCCTACTCGCGGGCGTTGGATTATACGGCAGAACTGGGCAAGTTGATGGCGCGGCATTATGAATGTGGCAGTGTGGTGGCCCAAATGGAAGCGGTGCGGGCGGGCGAAGGCATTGGCATTCTGCACGATTATGCTGCGGCACTTTACCCTGATCTGGTGCGCATCATGCCTGACATGCGGTTCTCCCGCACCTATTGGCTGATGTCGCATCCCGACAGCCACGACACGCGGCGTGTGGCAACTGTGTATGAAGCCATTGTGGCGGGCGTGCAAAAACGACGGCGGGATTTCGTGGCGGGATAAACCCCTTGCATCTCCGGGAAGTTTCAAATAAACAATGTTCGTTATAAAGAACGATGTGTATGTTGAGATCGCCATGACCGAACTAACCACCGCACCCGCCTTTTCTATTCCTGCCGGATTACACGCCGAACAGGTGACCGAGGTCGAACATTACACGGACCGGCTGTTCCGCTTCCGCGTCACACGTCCACAATCCCTGCGGTTCAGATCGGGCGAATTCGTCATGATTGGCCTGCCGAATGCTCAAAATACTGCAGAAAAGCCCGTCATGCGGGCCTATTCCATTGCGTCACCCAGTTGGGATGAGCAGCTGGAATTCTTTTCCATCAAGGTTTCTGGAGGTCCGTTGACCGAGAAACTTCAGAAGATAAAGCCCGGTGACCAGATACTGTTGCGGCCTAAACCCACAGGCACTCTGGTGAATGACGCCTTGCTGCCCGGCAAACGCCTGTTCTGTATTTCAACCGGAACGGGCTTTGCGCCCTTTGCCTCGCTGATGCGGGATCCTGAGACCTATGAAAAATTTGAACAGGTGATTGTAACCCACACCTGCCGGACCCGCGATGAACTGCGCTATTCGTTCGACACGGTGAAATCAACTTTGGATGATCCCTTGGTGGGCGAATTTGCGCAAGGCCGTCTTAAGCATTTTGCCTCGGCAACGCGCGAGGAGAGCGAGCACATGGGACGCATTACCAATTTAATTGCCACGGGTGAATTTTTTGAAGCGCTGAAAATCTTGCCGTTTGAGGCTGCCACGGATCGTATCATGCTGTGCGGCTCAACGGCGATGATCAAGGATATCAGGCACTTCATCGAACCCCTGGGATTTGAAGAGGGATCAAACAACAGGCCAGGCAGTTTTGTGTTGGAGCGGGCTTTCGTCGGTTAGGGACTAGGGACAAGGTCCGTCGCTGATTTTATACAACCGGAATTCCC
>JANOVS010000087.1:0-2107 GCA_031417515.1 Hyphomicrobiales bacterium | reverse complement strand
ATGCCGAAGTCTTGCCAAAGACCCCAACGGGCAAGATCCAGCGATTTAGACTTCGCCATGAACAGTTGAAGGGAAAACCACAACCATGACAACGGGCTATGATCCCCGCGCTGAAGGCGCTGAAATGAATTTCAATGGCCGCATGTCCTATGCCAACTATCTTCATCTCGATCAGATTTTGTCGGCGCAGAAGCCATTGTCAGACGCGCATGACGAGATGCTGTTCATCATCCAGCATCAGACCTCAGAATTGTGGATGCGCCTCATCATACACGAGCTATCGGCAGCACGGAAAGCCATCGCAGCCGATTGTCTTCAACCTGCCATGAAAATGTTGGCCCGTGTCTCACGCATCTTCGAGCAGCTCAACAACGCCTGGGACGTGTTGCGCACCATGACACCCAGTGAATACACCCGCTTCCGCGACAAGCTCGGGCAATCGTCCGGGTTACAATCCTGGCAATACCGCCTTGTTGAATTCGCACTTGGCAACCGCAACCACGCCATGTTGCAGCCCCATGCGCATGACCCGGAGATATCAAACCATCTCCAACGAGAGTTGAAGACACTGAGTCTCTATGACGAGGTTCTGCAATTCGCCGCACGCAAGGGCGCTGCAATCCCGACCGACGTTCTGTCGCGTGACATCAGCCGGTCCCATCATTTCAACGAAGACGTCATGGCTGCATGGCAGATGGTTTATGAAAATCCTGAAGCCCACTGGCAACTTTACGAACTTGCAGAAAAGCTCGTCGACCTCGAAGACTACTTCCGCCGCTGGCGCTTCAATCATGTTACCACGGTTGAGCGGGTTATTGGTTTCAAGCGCGGTACGGGTGGCACAGGGGGAGTGAGCTATCTGAAACGCATGCTCGAAATCGAACTGTTTCCAGAGCTCTGGCGCGTTCGCACCGTGCTATAACCAAGATTGTCAAGTAACAGGCGGCTGTACCGGCATGTGTTTGTCGCCCTGTTCAGCTTCAAGGAAAGACAACAACTTCGCCTTCACATCATCAGGCCACACCATTGACGTATGCTTGTCCAGCCAACTTGCTGCCAAAACCTGAAGGCCGGACCAGCGCATCTGGTCGCCGCAATACACAGCGTGTTCGATGGTGACTGACGACTTGCCAACCTTGGTTACCGTCAGGCGAAAGGTCAGTCGATCACCAAAGAAAGACGGCTTGGAAAAATTGCAGGTGAGGTGAACCGTGGGGGTTCCCCAGCGTTGTTTCCAGATGATTTCATGCCAAGGGAAACCAATGGTGGTCCAAAATTCTTCCACCACGCCATTCAGAATATTCAAATAGGAGGGGTAGTAGGCGGTGCCCGATATATCACAATCGCCAAATCGCAACATGCGGTCCGTTGTTAAACTTGCAGCCATTCACAATCCCCGTTTTTTGCACTCGTAACACAGGAATCCCATTCAAGACAAATCCGGTCTTTACGGCGCAGCATTCCCTGGTGCAGCATGGCCAGGAAAATTCAATATGGAAATTGAGAATGACGCCTAAATCCTATGATGCCGTAATTATTGGCGCTGGCCACAATGGCCTTGCTTGCGCCATTCACCTTGCCAAAAATGGTTGGAAGGTTGGCGTTTTTGAAGCCAAATCCGAGGCGGGTGGTGCCGTGAAGACGCGTGAATTGACGCTTCCCGGTTTCAGACACGATGTCTGCGCCATGAATTTGAGCATGTTTGCGGGTTCCCCCTTCATGAAGCAACACGGCGAAGCCTTGAGCCGCCACGGACTGGCCTTCGCCCCAGCAGAACACTGCTTTGCCACGGCATTTCCAGATGCGACATGGTTTGGCATTTCGAAAAACCTGGACGAAACGCTGGGCCGCATGGGTGAAATGGATCGCGCCAGTTTCCAACTGATGCTGCAGAAATTTGGCGACGAAGCTCCATTGATATTCGGAATTCTCGGCAATCAAATGCCAAGCTTTGCTTCGGCAAAACTGATTTATGGCGCGTGGCGCAAACATGGAACGGCGTGGCTTCTGGGCCTGTTGAAATTTCTGCTGTCGTCGCCGCGCAGTTGGCTTGATCAACACTTTGAAAGTGCGAAAGTCAAAACCACACTGGCAGCATGGGGCATGC
>JANOVS010000086.1:0-31862 GCA_031417515.1 Hyphomicrobiales bacterium | reverse complement strand
CGACAAAGCGTGTTCCCATCATCACGGCCTGTGCGCCTGCCTTGATAACCCGCGCAATGTCTGCGCCACAGGCTATGCCTCCGGCGGCGACCACTGGGACATTGCCAGCAACTGCAAGCGTCTCGCCCAGCAGTTTCATCATGGCTGTTGTTGATTGCACATGTCCCCCCGCTTCAACGCCCTGCACAATGATGAAGTCAGCACCTTCAGCAATGGCAAGCTTAGCCCCATCAGCAGAACCCACCTGCACCCCCACCCGGGTGCCTGCTGCCTTGAAAGCTGCGATTGCCGAAGGTGCAATGCCCCATGACAGCGTAACCGCTGGCAAGCCTGCCTGATAATACGATGGCAGTTTTTCAGTGCCGAAATGCAAGGCAAAATTGAAGAAGAAAGGAAAGCCCACGGCTTTCAACTGCCTGGCCAAAGCCAAGCCATCATCTGGTGCATGCCACGTGACAGCAATTGAACCCATGCCGCCACTGCGACCCACCGCTGTGGCAAGGGCAACATTCGAAGCACTTGCAATCGGTGCTTGAAGGATTGGAGCGGTGAGGCCAAACATGTCCATGAAGGGCGTACGCATGGTTAATTTATGAAATATTTCTGGACGGGTTGCAAGCATGACAAGTCATTGGCGTGATTTGACAATATATACTTTTTGTGCCACGGTATATATATGACTATTTACCTCAAAGATGAGGCCACCAGCATGGCGGTGCGCAAACTGGCGAAGCTGCGCGGCACGACATTGACAGACGCGATACGCGGCGCTGTTGCAGAGGCTTTGGCCAATGAGGGTAAATCCAATCGCCAGATGAATATTCGCAAAGCTATTCGTGATGCGCAGGAAAGACTGGCCAGCTTGCCAAAGATCGGAGAAGGCCTACATGCAGACAAGGCGTTTTATGATGAATTGTCAGGCGATATTTGATGTTCCTTGACGCTTCTGCGGTGGTTTCAATTCTTTCACGGGAGGCGGATGCAGATAGTCTGTCAGCAAAGCTGGCCCAATCCCCAATCATCTTGTTCTCTGCCTTAGCTCACTACGAAACATGTGTAGGTTACGCACGGACGCGTGGTGTGGCGCCGGATGCTGCTGAAAAAATAGTTCTGGATTTTCTCAAAGACATTCATGGCGAGATGATTGATCTGGATGAGAAGATTGCGCGCGAAGCAATGCAAGCGCACGCACGCTTCGGAAAGGGCCGCCACAAGGCTTCGTTGAACATGGGAGATTGCTTTGCCTATGCCTGTGCAAAAGTGCACAGGGTTCCACTGCTCTGCAAAGGCGATGACTTCACCCACACTGACATTGAACTAGCTTGAGCGATGACAACAGCCCTCGCAAAGCGCTCGTGTGAACTTGCGCTGATGTTGACACGCTGGCCTTCGGTTACAGGGTCAGCGGATGAGGCAGCATTGCCAGCGAAATTGTTGGAACAACTGCGGTTCGAAAAAACCTGGATCGAACCTATTCCCGGTGATGCAGCAAACCGCAGCAATATCTTCGCACTCAAACGTGGCCGTTCCCGCCGTACCATTGTGCTGACCGGACATTTTGATGTGGTGTCGATTGAAGACTATGGCCCGTTGCGTGATCTGGCATTTGAACCTGAAGCCTTGATGACTGCCACCGTCAAGCGGCTGAAACAGACGGGCGAAAATCCACTGGCGCTGAAGGATTTTGAAAGTGGCGACTATCTGCCGGGGCGGGGGCTGCTCGACATGAAGGCGGGGCTGGCGGCGGGTATCGCTGCCATGGAGGCCTATGAGGGTGATGCAACACTGTTGTTCATTGGCGTGTCCGACGAAGAAGAGAAATCAGCCGGAGCCAGGGCAGCTGTTCCACAATTGAAGGCACTTGCCGAGACGGAAGGTTTGGAGATTGCGCTGGTGATCAACCTCGATGCGATTTCCGACACTGGCGATGGTTCAAGAGGCCGGGTGGTCACTTATGGTTCCATCGGCAAGCAACTGCTGACAGCGCTTGTCGTGGGAAAACAGGCCCATGCTGGTTATCCGCAAAATGGCGTCAATGCAGCCTATGTCTTGTCGGAACTGGTGCGTGAGATTGAATTGTCGCCTGACTTGTCTGAGACAACAGGTGGTGAAGTTGCTGCACCTCCTGCAACGCTGTTCGCCAAGGACTTGAAACAGGGTTACAATGTCACCACGCCACACATGGCCTATGGCTATTGGAACACCCTGCAGCACAGGCGTTCACCAGCTGAGGTCATGGACATTGCCATGGCATTGGCGGCCAAAGCCGTGGCGCGGGCGGAGGTGAAGACGGGACACCAAATTGCACTGAAGCGCGTGGCGGATTTTCCGCGACCTGTAAGTGTTGGACTTGATGCCACTCAAAGCCTGCCTGACCAGACCTTGCAGGCGCTGCTTGAAATGGCCAAAGCCATTGAGCAACCCACTGTGCTGCTGGGATTTGGTTCACTTCCCTATCCAGCGGTTTTGCTGGTCGATCAAGATTTACGAAAATGCATTGGTGATGCCGTGCGCCCCTTCGGACTGGGCGAGGTCAATTATTTCGCGGGCATTTCCGATATGAGTTTTTTTGGCGAGGCAACAGGAGACCTGTCGGTTGTCAAAGCCAACACACCGATCTGGAATCTGGGATTTGTCATGACCCGGCCCGGCGGTTTTCCCACTATCAACATCGGGCCTTGGGGGCGTGACTATCATACCTGGCTGGAACGCTTATATACGCCTTACGCCTTTGAAATTTTGCCACAGGTTTTGCTTTCGGTGATTGATGCCGTGGCAAAGAAAAGCTAGAGACGCCAACAGGATTTTTCAACGGAGACTGACATGGCATTAAAACGCATCAACCCCGGCAAGCGCATGAGTGCAGCCGTCATTCACAACGGCATGGCCTATCTCGCAGGCTTTGTTTCGGAAAATGCCAAGGGCGGATCCGTCAAGGAGCAGACGCTGGATATTCTGGCAGACATCGACGCAACGCTGAAAAAGGCTGGCACGAACAAAACCAATATCGTGAAAGCCAATATCTGGCTCACCGATATGGCGACGTTTTCGCAGATGAACGAAGCGTGGGATTCATGGGTGGTGGATGGCCAAACACCAGCCCGCGCCACAGTGGAATCAAAACTCGCCGCCCCCGGATATGATGTGGAAATCATGGTTGAGGCTGCAATCTTGAAAAAGTCGGCCAAGGCAAAGTCTGCTGCACGACCGGTCAAGAAGGCAGCGAAAAAAGCCAAGCGGAAATGAGTCGCAAATTTTGACCGCGAAACAATTCCAAAAAGCCGTCATTCCAAACGCCCGCCCTTTGCGGGCGATTTGGAAATCAGCTTTGGCCGCAACAAGCGCAACTCGTTGACCGAAAGCGGGGTTCCAGCTCGCGCTTCGCAAGGGCTACGCTTGGCTGGAATGACGGTTGCTGGTGAGGCATTGACGAAAGATTACTTTTCCTTTCAGCAGATTGTTTACAGCTTCCAGCGTCGTTCCTTGCCTTATTTCCGCCCCATCCCAGTGTTTGTTGCGGTGCAGCATAAGTGGGGTTGGGCAATGAAATATCTGTTTGTGGCGTTGAGCGCCGGACTTCTGGCTTTTCAAAGTGCTGCCGAGGCGGGCACTGTTGGCATGGCTTCCTATTACAAATCGGGCAAGGTCACGGCCAACGGGGAGCGTTACAATCCCCATGGTCTGACGGCAGCCCACCGCAAACTGCGCTTTGGCACGGTGGTGCGGGTGACCAATCTGCGTTCCGGCAAATCTGTTGTGGTGCGCATCAACGACCGGGGTCCGTTTATCCGGGGCCGGGTGATTGATCTCAGCTTGGGGGCGGCAAAAGTCATTGGCCTTCACAAATCCGGTGTAGCGAAGATTACCTATACGGTTTTGAATTGACGACAGCCGCTTGACTGTATTTTCCTCCCCTGCATAAAAGTATGAAACAGAGGGACGGATCATGACAGATAGAACGACGGGCAGATTAGCTGGGAAAACGGTTTTTATCACATCGGCGGGACAAGGCATTGGCCGCTCCACCGCCTTGATGATGGCAAATGAAGGGGCATCAGTCTTTGCCACGGATTTGCGTGAAGAGGGCTTGCTGACGTTGGCCAAGGAACATCCGGCTATTCGCACGGCAGTGCTGGATGTGACCAACCAGCAGCATATCGAAACAGTGGCGGCATTGGCAGGCGTGCCCGATGTGTTGTTCAACTGCTCGGGCTTTGTACATGGCGGCACCATCCTCGATGTGATCGACAAGGATTGGGATTTTGCTTTCGACATCAATGTCAGGGCCCATTACCGCATGATGAAAGTCTTCACGCCGGGATGGCTTGCCAAATCAGAAAATGGGGGCAAAGCCTCGATCATCAACATGTCGTCCATCGCGTCGTCGCTGAAAGGTGTTCCCAACCGCTTTCTCTATGGCACGACCAAGGCCGCCGTAATCGGCATGACCAAGGCCATGGCGGCTGACTATGTGACCAAGGGCATTCGGGTCAATTGCATTTGCCCCGGCACAGTGGACACGCCGTCGCTGCATGACCGGATGCGGGCCAGCGGTGATTATGATGCCGCCCACAAGGCCTTCATCGCCCGCCAACCCATGGGACGTCTTGCGCAAGCTGACGAGATCGCCGCCCTCGTGCTTTATCTCGCCAGCGATGAAAGTGCCTTTACCACAGGTCAGGCCTTTGTGATTGACGGGGGTTGGTCAGTGTAACTTATCCGACTGGCCACTTGGCAATGGGCCTTGTTTCGTTCTAGCATCCGCTGACAGTCCTGCGGCAGATGGGGCGATCGGGGAGCGTTGGGATTTGAGTGCAGAAAAAGCCGCGGCTGCCGCCATAGATGTGCGGGGCATCAGCAAAGTTTTTCAGGGTGCAGCGGGCGACAGTTTCAAAGCCCTTGACCAGGTTTCGGTTGCCATCCGGCGCAATGAATTTTTCACGCTTCTGGGTCCTTCGGGCTGTGGCAAGACCACGCTGCTGCGGTTGATTGCCGGATTTGATTTTCCAACCGGGGGAGAAATCAGTCTCTATGGCGAAGACATCGCCAACTTGCCGCCCTTCAAGCGTCCGGTAAACACGGTGTTCCAGAACTATGCACTGTTTCCCCACATGACGGTGGGACAGAACATTGGGTTTGGATTGGAAATGCTGGGCAAACCACGCGCCGAAATTGCGACGCGTGTTGGCGAGATGTTGCAACTCGTGCAAATGGTGGAATTGAAAGATCGCAAGACCAGCCAGATTTCGGGCGGTCAGCAACAACGGGTGGCGCTGGCCCGTGCCTTGGCACCCCGACCGAAAGTGTTGCTGCTCGACGAGCCGCTTTCGGCGCTGGACTACAAGCTGCGCAAGGACATGCAAATTGAACTCAAGCGTTTGCAACACGAAACCGGCATCACTTTCATTTTCGTCACCCATGACCAGGAAGAAGCCCTCACCATGTCGGACCGTATTGCGGTCATGAACAAGGGACGCATCCTGCAAGTCGGTGGTCCCCGGGAGATTTATGAAAGACCTGCCGAGCGCTTTGTGGCGAACTTCATTGGTGAGTCAAATTTTCTCAAAGGTGTGGCGCAGCCTGCACCCAAAGCCATGGTGCGGGTTGACCTTGCAGCGGGCGGCAGGTTGAGTTTGCCTCAGGTCGAAGGTGTGCCAGTTTCTGGCGAAGTGACGGTTGTAATACGGCCTGAAAATGCCGGATTGGTCAAAGTGAAAGGTGCCGACTTTACGGGCGTTGTCGAAAACATCGTGTATTTCGGCACCGACACGCACTTGCATGTGCGGCTGAAAGATGGTGGCCTGTTCACTTTGCGCAAACAGAATATCAGTGGCGTGCCCCTGGGCATTGCGTTGGGTGAAGTGGCGGGCATTGCCCTTGCAGAGGGTGCGGCATGCCTGATCAAGGACTAAACATGACGACGGCTGCACAAGTGTTGGAACGTGCAAGGCGGCGGGACATTGCCAAGCGCTGGTTGCTGTCAGCACCAGCGCTCTTCATCCTGTTTGTTGCGGCTGTCGGGCCGCTGTTTGTGATGCTGCTCTATTCCTTTCTGGTGAAAGGCGATCATGGTGATGTGAAGTATTGGCAATTCTCAGGCGAGGGTTGGTTCAATGTGTTTTTCCAAACGGATATTTTTGACGACACGGTAGTCACCATTGCCGATGCCCATCTGTCGATTCTCTGGCGTTCGGTGAAGCTATCGCTGATCACAACGTTTCTGACATTGATCATTGGCTTTCCCACCGCCTATTACATCTCGACGCAGCCGCCGAAGCGGCGTGATCTTCTGGTGTTTCTGGTCACCATTCCCTTCTGGACCAACATCCTCATTCGCACCTTTGCCATTCAACAAGTGATCAACAATGAAGGCGTGGTCAATACGTTGTTGAAAGCGTCAGGCCTTGCCACCTCGTCGATCCAGATCATGTTTACCGACACGGCGATTTTTATCGGCATGCTCTATGTTTACTTGCCGCTTATGGTGCTGCCGCTTTATGCCTCGATGGAGAAGATTGATTTCCGTTTGGTGGAGGCGGGCTATGATCTCTATGCCACGCGTTATCAAGTGCTGCGCCGTGTGATCATTCCGTTGGTGAAGCCCGGCATTGTGGCAGGTTCCATCCTGGTCTTCATTCCTTCACTCGGCGCTTATGTTGCACCCAACGTGCTGGGTGGAGGCAAAAACCTGATGCTGGCAACGTTGATTGACCTGCAATTTGGCAAGGGCAGCAATTGGCCATTGGGTGCAGCACTTTCGATTACATTGCTGGTCATCGTTACAATTGCGCTGTTGTTCTATGTGCGCAATGCCTCGAAGTCGGGAGTATCCGGTGCCCACTGACGCCCGCAAAATGTTCTCGATCAAGTCGCAACCGGGCTTTGGCACCATGGCACTATTGTGTTTTGCGTTCCTCTACCTGCCAATAATCATATTGGTGGTTTACGCCTTTAATGCCGGTGAAAATATAGCGATGTGGGAAGGTTTTTCCCTGCGCTGGTTCCAGTCGGCCTGGGAAAATGACGCGGCCCAGGAGGCGGCTTGGCGTTCGTTGTATGTGGCTTTGGTTGCGGGCCTGGGGTCCACACTGGTTGCCACCATGGCTGCCATCGCGACCACGCGGACGGAACCCTATCGGGGCCTTGCCTTCAAGTATGCGATGATCAACCAGCCGCTAATGGTGCCGGAAATTGTCACGGCAATTGCATTGCTGATCGTTTTTTCCCGGATCAAAGTCTGGACCGGTTACACCGGCATTGGTTACCTGTTGCTGGCCCACACGGCCTTTTGCATTCCCTTTGCCTATCTTCCCATCCGGGCGCGGCTTGAGAACATGGACCTGACGCTGGAGCGGGCGGCGGCCGATCTTTATGCCACGCCATGGCAGGCTTTCCGACGGGTTACATTACCCCTGCTGGTGCCTGGTATCATCGCCGGCTTCATGCTGGCCTTTGTGATTTCGCTGGATGATGTTGTGATCACTGAATTCGTGAAATCAGCGGGGCAAGAAACGCTTCCCACTTACATGCTGGGGCAGCTGCGCCGTGCCGTTTCACCTGAGATCAACGCCATCGCCACCGCATTTCTGGCCTTGTCTGTGGCGCTGGTCACGCTATTCTATTTCGTCAATCGCAAAAAAACCTGAACCTGTGGAGGACTCTATGAAGAAGATTTTGAAAGCAGCTGTGGCCAGTGCGGCTTTGCTGTTGAGTGCCGGAGCGGCCTTGGCCGATGGCGAACTCAATATTTTCAACTGGGGTGATTACACCAGCCCTGAACTGATCAAGAAATTTGAAGAGGCTTACAAAGTCAAAGTCACGGTCACGGATTATGACTCCAATGACACGGCACTGACAAAGGTGCGGGCAGGCGGCCACGGTTTTGATATTGTGGTGCCGTCGGCCAACTATGTTCCTGTCTGGGTGAAGGAGGGCTTGTTGCTCGAATCCCGTCCGGACCAGATGGAAAATTTCAAGAATATGGATGAGCGTTGGGTGAATGTGGTCTGGGATCCGGGCCGTCATTACACAGTGCCATGGCTATGGGGCCTCACCGGCATTGCTGTCAACACGACCCTATACAAGGGCGACATCAACACCTCGTCGATCTTCCTTGATCCACCTGCGGAACTGGTGGGCAAAATCAATGTGGCACCTGAAATGAATGACGTCATGTTCTCCACCATCAAATACATGGGTGGGTCGTGGTGCACTGATGACAAGGATGTGTTGAAAAAAGTCCATGAAAAATTGAAGGAAGCCAAGCCGAAGTGGTTGGCCATGGACTATGGTTCCATTGAAAAAATGGCATCGCGTGAATATGGTGCAGTGTATTATTGGAACGGTGCGATGTTGCGGGCGCGTTTGCAAAATGCTGAAGTGGCCTTTGGTTATCCCAAGGAAGGGTTCCCCTTTTTCATGGACAGCGCTGCCATTCTCAAGGATGCCAAGAACGTTGACAATGCCAAGCTGTTTTTGAACTTCATCATGCTGCCTGAAAATGCCGCGATGATTTCCAATTTTGCAAAGTATGCCAACGGCATCAAAGGCTCGGAAGCCTTCATGGGCAAGGAATTGCAGGATGCTCCTGAAATCAACATGTCAGCTGATACAGTTGCAAAAGGCGAATTCATGAACACCTGCCCGCCTGCAGTGAATGAACTCTACACGAAGATCTGGACGGATGTATTGAAGTAACGTCACCGACGGTCCCCACCCCCGGCCCCTCCCCGCGAAGAGCGGGGAGGGGTGAGAATTTTCACCCCTCCCCATTCTATCATGGGGCGGGGCAGGGGTGGGGTCCTTGTTACTTCAGCCGACCCATCTGCTTCAACCAGGCGACAATCAGTTCCGCTCCGGCCTCGGGTGTCAGACTTGATGTTTCGATGTGGAGCTCGGGATTTTCCGGCGCTTCATAGGGCGAGGAAATGCCAGTGAAGTTTTTCAATTCGCCGCGCCTTGCCTTGGCATAGAGGCCTTTGACGTCGCGTTTTTCCGCTTCGGCAAGAGCCGTGTCGACAAAGATTTCAATGAACTCACCTTCCGCCATACGTTCGCGGGCCATCAGGCGTTCGGACTTGAAGGGCGAGATGAAGGAGACGAGCACGATCAATCCGGCATCGGCCATCAATCGCGCCACTTCGGCCACACGCCTGATGTTTTCTACACGGTCAACATCGGTGAAGCCCAGATCGCGGTTGAGGCCGTGCCGCACATTGTCACCATCCAGCAGATAGGTCAGTTGACCTGCGGCATGCAGCTTCTTTTCGACGAGATTGGCAATGGTGGATTTGCCGGAGCCGGAAAGCCCGGTGAACCACAGCACGGAAGGTTTCTGCTTCAGCAATGCGGCGCGCGACTGCTTGCTCACGTCGGTGGCCTGCCAATGGATATTGGCGGCGCGGCGCAGGGCGAAATTGATCAGGCCCATGCCAACGGTATTGTTGGTGAAGCGGTCGATGATGATGAAGGAACCCAGCGGTTTGTTGTCCGTGTACGGAGCAAAGGCAATTGACGCATCAAGCTCCATGTTGCAGACGCCGATTTCATTGAGGGCGAGAGTTTCTGCCGCGGTTTCTTCCAGCGTGTTGACATTGATCTTGTGCTTGATCTTTTCAATGGAGCCGGGAAGAGTTTTTGTACCGGCCTTGATGATGTAGGGACGGCCGGGCAAAAGCGGCTCCGCATCCATCCAGAGAATTTGCACTTCAAAATGATCCGACACTTCGGCAGGGGTTTTGCTGGCACAGATGATATCGCCACGGCTCACGTCAACTTCATCGGTCAGGGTGAGGGTGATGGCCTGGGCAGCAGTGGCTTCTGTCAAATCTCCATCGTGGGTGACGATACGTTGGACTGTTGAGGTTTTGCCCGAAGGCAAGATACGAATGGCATCGCCGGGTTTGATACTTCCCGATGCTATGGTGCCCGAGAAGCCGCGAAAATTCTGGTGGGGTCGGTTGACCCATTGCACAGGCAGGAAGAAGGGTTTGCTCAGGTCTTCCTCGCCGACGGGCACGGTTTCCAAATGGGCCATCAAGGTGGCCCCGCGATACCAGGGCATTGCTGTGGAGCGGTCAATGATGTTGTCGCCCTTCAGGGCCGAGGCCGGAATGAGTGTGATATTGGTGACGCCAAGGCCCGCCGCAAAGGCACGGTAGTCAGCTTCGATTTTTTCGAACATATCTTTGGAATAGTCCACAAGGTCCATCTTGTTGACGCAAACCACGAGATGCTTGATGCCGAGGAGATGGGCAATGAACGTGTGGCGGCGGGTTTGTACCAATACACCCTTGCGGGCATCCATCAGGATGATGGCGAGATCAGCGGTGGAGGCGCCGGTGGCCATGTTGCGGGTATATTGCTCATGGCCCGGTGTGTCGGCGACAATGAATTTGCGTTTCGATGTGGCAAAGGCCCGGTAGGCCACGTCAATGGTGATGCCTTGTTCGCGTTCAGCCGCAAGGCCATCGACCAGAAGTGCAAAATCCAGATTGCCGCCTTGCGTGCCGAGTTTTTTCGAGTCGGCTTCGAGGGCCGAGAGTTGGTCTTCGAACAGCATCTTGGATTCGTAAAGCAGGCGACCGATCAACGTAGATTTACCATCATCAACGGAACCGCAGGTGATGAAGCGCAGGAGATCCTTGTTTTCTTGGGCGTGTAGATAGGCTTCGACGTCGCCACCCTGGAACTCGACAAAACGGGTCATCAGAAATAACCCTCCTGCTTTTTCTTTTCCATCGACGCGGCCTGATCCTTGTCGATGACGCGGCCCTGGCGTTCGGAGGAAGTTGCCACCAGCATTTCCTCGATGATATCGAGAAGCGACGTGGCGTTGGATTCAATGGCACCTGTCAGGGGATAACAACCCAGCGTGCGGAAGCGAATCCGTTTCATTTCGGGTTTTTCGTCGGGCAGCAATCGCATGCGATGATCATCAACCATGATCAACTGGCCATCACGCCAGACGACGGGGCGTTCCGCCGCAAAGTAGAGTGGAACAATTTCAATGTTCTCGCGGTGAATATATTGCCAGATGTCAAGTTCAGTCCAATTCGAAAGCGGGAAAACCCGGATCGACTCGCCCTTGTTCTTGCGGGCGTTATAGGTGTTCCACAATTCGGGGCGCTGGCTTTTGGGATCCCAGCGGTGCTTGGTGTCGCGGAACGAAAAAATCCGTTCCTTGGCTCTCGATTTTTCTTCATCACGGCGGGCGCCACCAAAGGCCGCATCAAAGCCATATTTGTCGAGGGCCTGTTTCAGGCCTTCGGTTTTCATGATGTGGGTATGCAGCTGTGAGCCATGGTCGAAGGGATTGATATCCTTGGCCACTCCTTCGGGATTGATATGGACGATGAGATCAAGGCCGAGGCGCTTGGCAGTTTCATCGCGCATGCTGATCATCTCGCGGAATTTATAGCGGGTATCCACATGCATCAGGGGGAACGGCGGCTTTGATGGATAAAAAGCCTTCATGGCGAGATGCAGCATGACGGCTGAATCCTTGCCGATGGAGTAGAGCATGACTGGCTTTTCACATTCGGCGGCAACTTCGCGGATGATGTGAATGCTTTCGGCTTCAAGCCGATCCAGATGGGTCATGGTCTTTGGAACAATGGTGGCCATGGGATTTCCTGCATCTGTTGAGGGGGTGGCAGATTGTGCCAACATCCAGGCCCTGAGCTTGTCCATGGTGCGGGTGGAGGGAGAGCGACCCTTGCGCAGGTCAAAAACCAAAGACGGGTCGCCCAAAGCTTGTTTGCCAAGGCTTGTGGCTTCAATGCCTGATTTCGATAGGAAATTCTCGATTTCGGTGAGAAAAGTTTGAGCGATCGTGTCCATTGATAGGATATAACCTATTCTATATCAAAAATCTAGTCCATTTTTGGTTAAATCCTATTTGTAGAGCTGCGGTTTCCGTATGCATGCCGGCGCGCCATGGTTTATACAGCGGTTCAAATCCGCACCAAAGGTTCCATCATGAAATTCACCGCTACACTTAGCATTGTCGCCGCCCTGTTGTTTTCCCCATCGGCTTACGCCCAAGTCAAAATGCAGGGTCAGTTTGCGGCGGGAAAAGATTGCCCGGCGCTGGTGTCGATCAAGAAGAAGACCAATCCCGACAATGCGTCGGTAACCGCCGGAAAAACTTACGAACTGCGGGGGCGTAACAAGGATCAGGCCAGTCACTACTGGATCAATATCCCCACAGCCAAGCCGTCGCAGCGTTGGGTAGCGCTGGAGTGTGGCAGCATTGACGGCAAGCAGGCAGGTGCGACGCCTGAAACTGGCGCTGCCGTTGATACGCCTGATGGCACCGTGAAGCCAAAGCCGCAGCCAAAGGGTTCCCGCGACGGCGTGCCGTTCTATGTGCTGGCGCTGAGTTGGCAGCCAGCGTTTTGTGAAGGGATGCGCGGCAAGGTGGAATGCAAATTGCAAAATGCCCAGTCCTATGAAGCCACGCATTTTGCCTTGCATGGTCTGTGGCCGCAACCCCGGCGCAATGTGTTTTGTGGCGTTGACCGTGGGGTAGCCGCACTTGATGACCAGCACCAATGGGAGAAGCTGCCGGTTCCGCAATTGACCACTGCCACCCGCACCGCTCTCAATAAGGTAATGCCGGGTACACAATCCTTGTTGGACAGTCATGAATGGATCAAGCATGGCACCTGCTATCCCGGTGGCAATGCCGAGACTTATTTTGCCGATTCCATCCGGTTGACGGAAGCCATCAATGGGTCGGCAGCGCAAAAACTCATGGCTGACAATATTGGCAAAACCATCAACACGAAAGATTTGCGCGGGGCCTTTGACCAAACATTTGGTGCCGGTGCTGGTGAGCGGGTTCGCGTATCATGCGACAAGGCGGGCCGCATTGCGGAAATCACCATTGGCCTCAAGGGCGACATTTCGGCGGGCACAGCTGTGGCAGCATTAATTGCCGCGTCAGAGCCAACGGATGCAGGCTGTCCTTCAGGACTGGTTGATCCGGCGGGTTATTCAAACTGAATTTGCCAACTTCACCATCCGCCGTGCAGCCTCTGTCAGTTGCTGCTCATCGACGGTGAGGGCGACGCGCAGGTGGCCTGCACCTTGCAGACCAAAACTTTCGCCGGGCATGGTCACAACATCATGTTCGGCCAGAAGCCTTCTGGCAAAGTCGTTGCCGCTCAATCCGGTTGCGCGGACATCCAGCATCACAAACATGCCGCCTTCGGGCATGCGGGCTTGCAACTTGCTGCCTGAAATGCCGGCGATCAGGGCTTTGGCGCGTTCGACATAGGCCAGTTGGGCGGCTTTGGTTTCAGCAAATTCATGGTCGAGGGCAAAGGCCAAGGTGTTTTCCAAAAAGGCCTGGCTGTTGAACAACATGGATTCAGAAATCGCGACGACGTGTTCGCAGAAATTTTCCGACGCGGCAATCCAGCCACTGCGAAAACCCGGCACCGCGTGGGATTTTGAAATTGATGACACGACAATGGTGCGCTCCTCCAGGTCTTGAAAAAAGAATGGAGAGGTGAACACGTTGTTGCCATGAACTTGCGAGGCATAGACTTCGTCTGAGACAATCCACAAATCATGTTGCCGGGCGAATTTACCCACAGCGATGATTTCGTCGCGGGTGAATACGGCACCGGTGGGATTACTGGGGGAGTTCAGCAGAATGGCGCGGCATTGCGGTGTCACGGCTTTTTGCAGGGCAGCGAAATCGATGTGAAAGCCCCGCTCTGGATCAAGCGGCACAGCAACCGGAACGCCACCCGGCGATGTGACAACCGCTTCATAGGTGGCGTAGTAAGGATCAAGCAACAGCACTTCATCGCCGGGATCAAGGATCGACTGGAAAGCCAGATAGAGAGCGGTCTGGGTACCCGGCACATAAAGGAATTGCCGGGGGCTGATGGTTCTTCCGGTCTGGCGGGTGTAGAACCGGGCAAGGTTTTGCAACAAGATGGCCTCACCACGAGCCGCCGAATAATGCATATTTTCGGGTTTGATTTGCTCACGGGCATACTCAAGCACGGCGGGTGGCGGCGGCAAATCCGGTTCGCCGATCGACAGGAAAATCAGCCGCTCGCCCTTGGCGGCCCGTTGCTTGCCTTCAATGTGCACAGCCCATTTTGCGGAACCCAAACGGGAAAGACGGTCGGCGACGGTTGCGAGTTTCAAGAGTTTTCATTCACTTTGAGTGGGTTGGGAGGTTGGTTTTTTTGAATCGTGGCGCACCCTTCGAGGCTCGCAAGAGCTCGCACCTCAAGGTGAGGGAGAGGCAGCAACGTCCCTCATGCTGGGGTGCCCGCCCCTTTGCGGGCCTCGAAGCATGGGCCTCATTGAACGCTGCGGAAGAGTTTATCAACCCTCCACTTTCTCCCGTGCCATGCGACCAAGCCCAATGTAGTCGGTTTTGCCGGTACCGAGTACCGGAAGCTCCGGCATATGCTCATATATCTTGGGGATCATCAGTTCAGTGCAGCCCAATCCCTTCAATCCCGTGGCAATCTCCTTGCGGTCAGGTTTTGCCAATGTGGTGTAGCAAATCAGTTGCTCGCCCTTCTTGGGATCGGGAGCGCCAACGACACCAAAGCTGTTGTCGGGATAGAGTTGTTGGAGTTTCATTTCGATGGCCGTCAGGGACACCATTTCGCCAGCGATTTTTGAGAAGCGTTTGGCGCGGCCCAGTATCGTTACAAAGCGGCGCTCATCCACCGTCACGATATCGCCCGTGTCATACCAGCCATCAGGCGGTGGTTCGAGCACGCCAGGATTGTCGGCCCGCAAATAGCCCAGCATGATGTTGGGACCCTTGATGATCAGCCTGCCGCCTTCGGTGATGCCTTCAACGGGTTCAAGACGATATTCCATGCCGTCGAATATGCGGCCCACGGTGCCGTAGCGGCTGTGCATGGGGGTGTTGGCGGCAATGACAGGCGAACATTCCGTGGCGCCATAACCTTCGGTGATGCGAATGCCGAATTTTTCGGACCACAAGGCGCGGGTTTCGGGTTTGACGCGCTCGGCACCGCCGACCACCAGTTTCATGTTGTAGAAATCATAGGGGTGGGCATTGCGGGCATAGCCTGTGAGGAAGGTATCGGTGGCCAGCAGCACGGTGGCATCCGTATCATAAACCATTTCCGGCACGATCTTGTAATGCAGTGGTGAGGGATACAAGAAGGAACGCACACCCAGCAATGCCGTCAGCACAATGCCGCCGGTAAAGCCAAAGGCGTGGAAAACTGGCAGTGCCGTGAAAAACACATCGCGGGGTGTGAAGGCAATGCGGGCATTGATCTGCTGGCAATTGGCGATGATGTTGCGGTGAGACAAGACTACACCCTTGGGAACACCTTCTGATCCCGACGTGAAAAGAACCACGGCAGGCGAACGGGGATCGGTTGCAGCACCGCGATTTTTCAAGCTGGACGAAATCAATATGCGAGACAGCAGGCCTGAGATTTTATCAAGCCGCGAAATACTCTCGCGCACATCTTCAAGATAGACAATTTTGCAATTGCGTTCGAGCAAAGCCACATCATCCTGCATCTCCGCCGTTTCGATGAATTTGCGCGAGGTGATGATGGTGCGCACTTCGGCTGCGGTGCAAGCCGCCGACATGTTGACGGCACCCGTCGAAAAATTCAGCATGGCGGGAATGCGGCCATGGGCATGCAGACCAAATATGGTGACGGGTGCGGCGTTGGCATTGGGCAGCAACACGCCGACATATTTTTGCGACGGCGTGAGTTCCGCCAGTTTCTTGCCGAGGATCATGGACCCGAGCAGCAGTCGGTCATAGTCCATGGGGGTGCGGGTGATGTCTTCATAGATGATGGTTTTGCCGCCGTGCAATTTGCGGGCATCCAACATGGCCTGCCACAAGGTCTGGTCAATCTTGCTGGAGCGAAACACCATATCGGTCATGATGTCGTAGAGTTTCTCAGCCTGGTGTTCGCGTAAAGCCGCACCCCGCAGGGTTTGATCTTTTTCGGGCCTCACGGGCGGCAGATAGGTGATGGTGATTTTGGGAAAAAGCTGTGTGGGGAATAGCCCTTTGACCCGGCTGAAGGGGGTGCGTTGCGCGCCATCAATCCGCACGGGCAAGATTTTGGCATTGGCCATGTCGGCAACGGCACCGGGTCCTTCATAGATTTTCATCAAACCGCCAGTTACAGTGATGCGGCCTTCGGGGAAAATAACGACGCGCTTTCCCTTCTTCAAATGTTCGACCAGGCTGCGCAGCGCCATCGGACTGGTGGGATCAATCGGGCAAAGGTCAACCAGCGTAAAGGCCGGTTTCACCCACCAGCGTTTGGCCATTTGGGAGTTGATGGCAAAGCCAGCCTTTTCCGGCAGGAAGGCCGACAGCAGGGGCCCATCCAAAAACGATGTGTGATTGGCGATAACGAGGGCCTTGGGGCCCGCAGACTGCAAGTTTTCAAGGCCGCGTACTTCAACACGGTAGAGCAGGCGGAAAATGCTGCGCACAAAACCCGCCACGGTGGCGTGGGGCAGCAGTCGCATGATATAGACAGCAGCCAGCAGATTGGCGAGGCCAAGGCATAGAAACAATCCCTTTGCCGTAAATCCAAAAGTCAATAGTCCAAGTGACACTGCCGTTGCCGCCAACATGAAAACCGCATTGACGATGTTGTTGGCCCCAATGGTGCGGGCTCTCAGATAATAGGGTGTCCGGGCCTGCATGGTGGCAAACAACGGGACAACATAAAGGCCTGCAAAAAACGCCACCGCCGTGAGATCAAACAACAGCCGGAAACCATGCAACGCACCCAGCATTGTCAGCAGGGTGGTGGCTTGGCCCGGAATTGCAAAGGTGTTTGCCTTGCCCGCTGCAAAATACATATCGATCATGAACAGGCTCATCAGCAGGGTGGCGATGGGCAGATATTGCAAGGTGACCTTGCCTTTAAGCAGGCGGTTGCAAAAAATCGAACCCAGCGCGATGCCAACGGAAAACAGGGCAAACACCGATGAAGCCAAGGTGTCGGTGCCGAGCAAGGTTTCCTTGTTGAATTTGGGAATCTGCGTGACGAACACCACACCCAGCACCCAGAACCACGACACGCCGATGATGGCCTGGAAAACCGGTTGGCGGGTTGCGGCGGCGCGCACCACATTCCACGTCTCGCCCAACATGTTCCAGTTCAGTTTCATATCGGGCTCGGCTGGCGGAGCCGTCGGAATTTGAGTTGTGGTCCAGTAAGAGAACAGGGCGAGTGCCACCATGATGGCTGAAACCAGTTTGGCGCCATTATCAAGATTGATGGCGATGGCACCGAATATCGTGCCAAGCAGCACGGCAAGAAAGGTTGCCATCTCAACCATGCCATTGCCACCGAGCAATTCCTGTTTGGTCAGGTGTTGCGGCAGGATGGCATATTTGATGGGTCCGAAAAAAGCCGCTTGGGCGCCCGCCAGAAAAATGCAGAATTGCTGCAAATAGGCATGGCTGGTGAACAGGGCGAAGGCCGAAAGTGCCACGATGAAAATTTCAATGAACTTGATGCGCCGTGCCACAAGAGCCTTGTCGAACTTGTCCGAGAGCTGACCTGCAAATCCCGAGAACACAAAAAACGGCAGGATGAACAGTCCAGCCGAAATCGTGTTCAGCAACCCGCCCTTGTCTTCGCCCAAGTTGGTGATGAACAGCGTGGAGATTGAAAAGCGGAAGAAATTGTCATTGAAGGCGCTGATGGCTTGGGTGACAAATAGCGGCAAGAATCGGCGGGTTTTGAGAAGGGCAAACTGGCTGGAGCCTGTGGTGTTCATGTAGGGGAAGCCTTTGCCAAGTTGAAGTTGGTACTTTGTAGCGCACCCTTCGAGGCTCGCAAGTGCGAGCACCTCAGGGTGAGTTTAATTATTGACCCTCCGGGCTGAGGGAGAGGTCAAGTTATCAAAATCCCTCATGCTGAGGTGCGAGCCCTTGCGAGCCTCGAAGCATGCGCCCCAGTACAGTTATTCAGCAACTTGCCCGAAGCAGACTCCCAGAATATGCCTGATCAAGTCAAGGGTTGTTGTGTGGGAACATGAAAAATTGGTTGCACCGTGGTTAGCCAAGGCTTCACGGCGAAGTGGGTCAGTTGAAAATCCAATGAAATGCACGCCATTTTCCCGACCGGCAGTCACATCGTTGATGTTGTCACCGACATAAACAATTCTGTCCCGTGCCAGCGGCAGGGTTTTCAACAGTCGCGCCAAGATCTGGTGTTTATGGCCACCACCATCGGCACCTGTTGCATGGTGTTTGAGTGGGTGCCAAAGTCCGGCATTCGCCAAGCGCAAGGCCGCAGCTTGGCGCAGGTTTGCCGTCGCGATACCCAAGACCACATGTGGTGCGAGGGACTGCACCAATTGGTCGGCGCCAGGAATTTTCGGCGATGTGAGCGAGCCATCAGCAAGGGCTGTCTGCAGGGTTGCCAAATAGCGCTCGACGATTTCCTGTTTGAGTGTCGCTGGCCTGCCATAGCGCTCTAGTATTTCCGTGATGATGTCGTCGTCGTTTCGGATGCGGTAGGAGTTCCAGTCGCGTGACAATTCGTGAGCGGGAACATATGCGGCGAGGGTGGCAAAGAAAAATTCTTCTTCGGCTGATGTGAGTTCGAGCAACACACCATCAACATCAAAGATCACGGCGGCTTGCATCGCGCTATCCCGTAACCATGGCTGGCGTCATCTCGATCAGGGTGGGGCCTGCTGTTTTGAGGGCAAGTTCAATCGCTGTTGCGAGTTCGCGCAGATGGCGGGGCTTGGCAGCGGCAGCGCCATAGGCCTTGGCCAGCATTTGAAAATCCGGATTGCGCAAGGAAACTGCATTGGGTTGAATACCCTTCACCACCATGTCATCGCGGATTTGCCCAAGGGCATTATTGTTCCAGACAAGAATGGGCAGGGACAAACCGTGTTCCACGGCAGTGGCCAATTCGTTGATGGTGTATTGAAGTCCATAGTCACCAGCCAAGGCCACAACCGGCTTTTCACCCACGCCAAATTTTGCGCCGATGGCCGCAGGCAGGGCAAAACCCAGCGTGCCAAAGCCTACGGGATGTAACCACGTGCGGGGGTTATTCACCGGGAAAACTTCATTTGCGGCATAGGCAATCTGCGTCATGTCGGAAGCGATGACGGTCTCATCAGGCAAGCTGTCGCGGATGACCGACAGGACTTTTGTCAAGGACTGGCGCAACGGGTCTTCAGAGGTCTGGGGCCTGTTGATTTCAAATTTCGTGGACCGGTCAGTCATTTCCGCTGCAATAATTGTGAGGGCAGGTGCTGCATCACCCAGAATAGCCAGCTTGGCGACGTGGGGCCTTGCCAATGAAGCGGGATCAATATCAATGCGGATGAGATTGTCACGGAGACGAAACGCGCCATTCCAGAAATCAGTTTCTGAAAGTTCAGTTCCCACCGCCAACACGCAATCGGACTGTTGCAACATGTATTGGGTTTCGGGCAGTCCCAACAGATAACCCCAAACCAGTGGATGACCGGCTGGCACCGTACCCTTGCCAGCGGTCGTCGTGAGAATCGGGCAGGCAAGTTTCGTGGCAATCTGCAAGGCAGCAACACCCGCCGCCATGGCACCACCGCCCAGAATGAGCATCGGATTTTTTGCCGCATTCAGCATTTCGGCAGCTGCATGCAAAAGTTCCGTGTCTGCTTGGGGTCGCAACGGCAAAGCTCTTGCAGTCCAGCTTTCAGCAACGGGCCGGTTCAGCACATCAAGGGGAATTTCAATATAGGCAGGTCGTGGCCGGGCACTTGCGAAGCCTGCAAAACTGCGCGCCATGGCGTCCTGCAAATCATCGCCTGAATAAATCCGCGATGCGTTGGATGTAACGCCCGCAGCAGCGCCGAACTGGTTGATCATTTCATGCAGGCGGCCGCGGCCTTGGGCGCTGTCGGCCACATCAAGGGCGGTTGAGATCACCAACACATTGCTGGAGTCCGACCAGGCTTGTCCCAAGGGTGTCAAAATATTTGTCAAGCCTGGCCCCGTGATGGTGAAACAGACGCCAGGTTTGCCTGTCGCCCTCGCGTAGCCATCAGCCATGAAGCCTGCACCCTGTTCATGGCGGGTGAGAATGTGGGTGATGGCAGATCGCGGCAGAGCCCGGTACATTTCGACATTGTGAACGCCGGGTATGCCGAAGATGGTGTCAACACCATAATCGGCCAACAGGCCGATGAGGGCCTCGCCAATGGAATGTTCAGTCATGAGACGAATCTCGCAGGAGAAATTGTTGCGGGGGCAAGACCAAAATCCAGCATGCGTTGCGGAATTGAGTGTCCCAGCAAAAGTGCCGCTGCTGCTTCTGAAAGGGCGGGTGATGACTGGATGCCATAGCCGCCCTGGCCCACCAGCCAGAAAAACCCCTCCGTATGCGGATCAAATCCGACCATGGGTTGGCCATCGGGTGTAAAAGTTCGCAAGCCACCCCAGCTGTGTTCCAACCGTTCGACAACGATCGTCGTGGCAGTCATCAAGCGATCAACCCCTTCGGCAATAGCCATGTCGTCGGCAAAAGCATCATGGGGTTCGACGGGCGTTGCGTCGGCGGAGGATACAATCAACTTGCCGCTTTGCGGCTTGGCATACCAGGTTTCGCCAACATCATGGATCATTGGCCATGAATCGGGCTGCATGGATGCTGGCAGCGGAATGACACCAATGGAGCGCCGTTTTGGCACCAGCCCGACCGGAGACGCTCCAGCCATTTTGCCGACAACATCGCCCCAGGCACCTGCTGCATTGACAACGATGCTGGCGCTGATCGTTCCATCGGGCAAGGCAATGGTCCAAGCCCCTTTGGCGCGTTCCAGCGCCTTGACTGGACGATCAAGTGCAAGTTGCACACCACCAGCCTTGGCCATTTTCAGGTAACCGCGATGTATCAGGTCAACATCAAGATCGCCCGTGGCGGCATCCCGGAAAACCCTTTTGGCATAGCCCGCCCGCAAAACCGGGAAATAATCGCGCGCCTTGGCCTCGGAGATTTCGGTGAGGCCCGAAGCTTCAAGCAGAAATATGGCAGTATGGGCTTCCTGCCCGTCCGCCTCGAAAAACAACGAGCCTCGCGGCGTAAACAGCGGTGCTTCGGTGAAACCTTGGGGGGGTGACAAGAAAAAATCACCGCTGGCCCGGGTCAGTGCCAGCACGGCACCGGACCCGTAGTTGGGTTCGTAGGCCGAGGCCGAACGGCCCGTGGTGTGATAACCAGCCCGTTCCTCCATCTCCAGAATGATAATTCGGCGGTTGTCGGCCAACCGTGCAGCAATTGATGCGCCGGCGATACCTGCGCCAATGATGGCGATGTCAAAGTGTTCCATAGCCTCGACGATAAACCATGCATCCAGCCATTGCCAGTTTCCAGCGCGGCATCTTATGATAACATTCCGTCAACGATCTCAACCCGGAATAAACCGATGCCCAACAACCAACCTGTTTCTGGTCTAGTCACCCCGCGCTTTGGCGGCATATCAACGTTTTTTCGATTGCCGCATGTGCCGTTGGAGCAGGCCTCAGGCCTTGATGTTGGCATTGTTGGTGTGCCTTGGGATGGTGGCACCACCAATCGTCCGGGTCCGCGACATGGGCCGCGGCAAATGCGCGATCAATCGGCCATGGTCAGGCGCATGCACCAGACCAGCCACATCGTGCCCTATGACCATCTCAATGTGGCTGACCTTGGCGATGCGCCAGTCAATCCTGCCAACGTGGATGATGCCTTGCAACGGGTGGAGGGATTTTACAACAAGCTGGTGGCGGCGGGGATTAAACCACTTTCGGCGGGCGGTGATCATTTGTGTTCCCTACCAATCTTGCGGGCGCTGGGCAAAAAGAAGCCCGTGGGAATGATCCATTTTGATGCCCATACGGATCTCTACGACAGTTATTTTGGCGGCTTCAAATATACCCACGGCACGCCGTTTCGCCGGGCCATCGAAGAGGGCGTTCTGGACCCCAAACGCACCATCCAGATTGGTCTGCGCGGCTCCATGTATGATCTCGACGACTTCGCGTTTGGCGAGAAACACGGTGTCCGGATGGTGCGCATTGAAGAGGCCATGGAAAAAGGCCCTGCTGCCATCATGGCAGAAGCTCGCGCGATTGTCGGGGCCGGCGAGACTTACGTGAGTTTTGATATCGACATGCTTGATCCGGTCTATGCACCGGGAACGGGAACGCCGGAGATTGGCGGCTTCACCACATTCCAGGCCCAGCAAATGTTGCGCCTGATGAAGGGCGTGAACATCGTGGGCGCAGATGTTGTGGAAGTGTCACCACCTTTTGACGCTTCAGGCATGACCGCCTATGCGGGTGCAGTGATGATGTTTGAAATTCTCTGCGTGATGGCGGACAAGGCCAGAGCCTGAGTCAGGTTTCACAGCACTACTGTCCGCAAGGCAATGCGAGCAGTTAAATTGCATATTGTGGACTATCGGTTATAATGGTTAAATTGACCACTCAATCTTTTGAGACCTGAACATGAAAACCATGACCGCTGCAAATGCCAAAACCCACTTTGGGAAATTTCTCGATACGGCCCAACGCGAGCCTGTCATTATCACAAAGAAAAACCGCCCCGTTGGTGTCATGTTTTCGATGCAGGACATCGAAGATACGATTTGGGGCGAGAAAGCCCGCCGGGCTCATGCTGAAGGCTATCTCTCACCCGATGAAAGCGATGTGATACTCAATAAATTCCACGATGCTTAAGGTACAGCTCCACAAAAAAACAGGGGCCTTCCTTGAAAAAATACCTGCCAAGCATGCAAGGCAAATTGTCGAACGCATAGATGCCTTGAGGGCGAACCCAGCTTCAGTTGTGAGTGAAGAATTGAACGGCTTTCATCCGTTCCGTCGCCTGAAATCCGGCGAATATCGCGTTGTTTTTTTCATCGAAAATGACACGCTATACATTCCGATCATCGGCAAGCGCAACGATGATGAAATCTATAAGCAGATTGCCCGCTTTCGCCGATAGCATCGACTTATTGCATCAGTGCTTGGCCGCAGCCTTGGCCAGTTCGGCGGCGACGTGTTTGCGGTTGACGCCTGACAGGTCGGCAATGCGGAATATCAGTTGTTCTTCAGTGTCATGCAATTCATCGTCACTCAAGGCAATTTCCCAGAGTTGACGCACAAAATTTGAACGGTCCTGCGATCCCAGCAATTCGCCCATGGCACGGGCCAGTATTTCGACATTCTCGGCGCTATCGAGTTTCTTGTTGGCGATTGACATTGTGTCGCTCACCACATTGCCTTGGGCATTCAGGCCACGCAGCAGGTTTTGCAATTTCACCAATTCACATTCCCTGACCTTGCTGTCAGCAGGAACGATCATGGCAAAGATAACGCCAAACAGAAATTTGCGCTGATTGGTGTCCAGACGGGCAAAGCCGCCGGGCAGGCCCAGGAGTTTGACGATGTGATCGAGTTTTTGCTGGGCCAGGAGTTGTGTTGTCATGGTTTGCGTGTGTTTGCCAAAAAATTGATGAAGGGTAAAACATCTGAAATGGATGGCTGCTTTTTGACCCGTTCTTGCTTGCGGATGTGCGACTCACCTCCAGTCCCTTTACCAGAATTTGGAAAAACTTCGCAATCCGTGTAGGCGAGAGCCATCAGGAATGCTGCTGAAAGTCGACATGATAAAAATTGTTCCAGCAGAATGGCGGGACCGGGGTTTGTGGCGGTTGCCATATTTGGCGACGCTTGGTGGCATCATGGCCCTCGGCTTGCCGCCTCTGGGGGCATGGCAATTGTTGTTCGTGGTCGTTCCATTGGTTTTGACGCATCTGGCCAGGGATCATCGATCAAGGGCGCGGGCCTTTGGAGACGGCTGGTTTTTTGGATTGGGCTATTTTGCCGTGGCCCTGCACTGGATCGGTGTGGCTTTCACCGTTGATGCGGCCCATGACCTGTGGATGATGCCCTTTGCGGTTGGCGGTCTGGCGGCCATCATGGCGCTCTATTGGGGTGGCGCATTTGTGCTGGCGGGGATGTTACAACGGGGCATTGGCCCATGGCGGGTTCCGGGTTTTGTGGCGCTGCCATTCTCGCTTGCGATTGCAGAAATGCTGCGCGGCATTTTGCTTGGCGGCTTTCCCTGGGCAGCGCCGGGGTTGATGGCAACGGAGATGGGCGGTGTTTTGCAACTGGCCAGCATCATCGGCATGACAGGATTGAGTTTTCTGGTGCTGCTTTGGGCGGGATTGCCCTTTGCATTCTACCGATTCTGGCAGAATTCCCGGCGTGAGAAAATACTTATTGCAGCTCTCGGCCTCAGCCTGCCCTTGTCGTGGGTTTGGGGTTGGCAGCATCTTGCATCGCATCCCACACGTTTTGTGGCCGGTGTGCAGCTTCGTCTGGTCCAGCCCAATATCGCCCAGGACGACAAATGGCGTGGCGATAATGCGCGAGCGATTTTTGATGGCCTGATTGAGCAAAGCAAGGCCGATGCCGTGATCCGCCCCAGCCATATCATTTGGCCGGAGTCATCAGTGCCGTTCATGCTGGATGAAAGCGAGGCAGCCCTGTCGGCCATAGCGGCCATGTTGGGCCAGGACAGGGTATTGCTGGCAGGCAGCATCAGGCGCGATCCCAAAACGCCTGACGGTGAACAACCCTATTACACCAGCATTGAGGTGATTGATGGCAAGGGAGATGTGCTGGGTCGTTACGACAAATGGCGGCTGGTGCCGGGCGGAGAATATTTGCCCTTGGCGTGGCTGTTGGAACCCTTGGGTTTTCGCAAGGTCGTAAGCTTGCCCGAAAGTTTCAGTGCGGGGCCTGGGCCGCGTTCGCTTGAGATTCCCGGTGCCGGACGGGCAGGCATGCTGATTTGCTATGAAGCCATTTTTCCTGACCGGCTGGTGGATGCTGAATCAAGGCCACAATGGATTGTCAATGTCACCAATGATGGCTGGTTTGGCAACAGTGTTGGGCCGTGGCAACATCTGGCGCAGGTGCGCATGCGGGCTGTTGAGCAAGGCTTGCCGGTTGCAAGGGCTGCCAATACCGGCATCTCTGCCGTGTTCGATCCCTGGGGTCGGATGATTGCGAGTTCGAACTTGATGCAGAGAAGTGTTGTTGATGCCGGGTTGCCTGTGGCAGCTTCGGCAACACCCTACGCCCGCATTGGAAACTGGAATTCCATTCTACTGATGGTTGTTGTTTTGCTGTTGGCGAATGCAATTTTCAGGCGCCGTGGAGAGGCGTAAATGATTCAGTTTTTCGTTGCGCATTTTGCCATGCTGATTTAAACAGCGTGCAATATGACGATTTGATGCAGGTCAATGTCCGGGGGGCAAGCCAAATTTAATTCCAACTCACAGGCTGGGGGCAACGGTCTGAGGAAATTATGGCAAGAAGAGAACCAAACTACGTCGACGTTCATGTTGGTTCACGTATTCGGATGCGCAGGCAACTGATCAACATGAGCCAGGAACGCCTTGGCGAGCTGTTGGGCATCACGTTTCAGCAGGTACAGAAATACGAGAAGGGCTCGAACCGGATATCGGCAAGCCGCTTGTTTTATACTTGCAAGGCGCTTGGTGTTCCCATCCAGTTTTTCTTTGAAGGTCTTCCCGGCATGGAGCCGGATGGCAGCATGCGGGAAGCCTCGGCCCAGGCTGATGATTTCACCTCGGCACTGATGACCAGCGAAGGCATTCAGTTGGCGCGTACCTTCCGTGACGCGGATACGACAACAAAGCGCAAGCTGATTGTTGGTTTGGCAAAGTTGATCGTTGATTCTGAAAAATAGGACGCAAGCCCTCCCAGCATTCTTGCAAAAGTGAAGATCGGGGGCAGATGCATCGCATTCTGTCCTTGATTCTGTTGGCAGTCCCTGTCATGAAGCGCGAAAACGCATAAAGATATCTTTATGTCGTCGTTCCACCTTAGCGGGAGGCCCTTCAGCATGGCGCGCAAGAACTACGTTTTTACCAGTGAGTCTGTTTCGGAAGGCCACCCTGACAAGGTCAGCGACCGGATTTCAGATGAGGTCGTCGACCTGTTCTTCCGTGAGGCAATCGCCGAAGGCATGGACCCTTGGGCAGTGCGTGTGGCTTGCGAAACCCTGGTCACTACCAACAAGGTGGTGATTGCCGGTGAAGTGCGTGGTCCTTCTTCTGTCACCAATGACAAGATCGAAGCCGTCGCCCGTCAGGCCATCAAGGACATCGGCTACGAGCAGGCTGGCTTTCACTGGGAAAGTGCCAAGGTTGAAATCGTGTTGCATGCCCAGTCAGCAGACATAGCCGTCGGCGTTGATACGGCTGCCAACAAGGATGAAGGGGCTGGCGATCAGGGCATCATGTTCGGCTATGCCTGTGATGAAACGCCTGATCTCATGCCCGCTCCCTTGTATTATTCCCAGCGCATCCTGCAATTGCTGGCGGAAGCCCGCCACGGCGGTGAAAAGCGCCTTGGACCTGATTCAAAGAGCCAGGTGACGGTGCAATACAAGAATGGCAAGCCGGTTGCCGCCACGCAGATCGTTGTCTCGCACCAGCATTTGGATGAAAGCATGACATCTGCCGACGTGAAGAAACTGGTGCTGCCCTACGTCAAAAAGGCGCTGCCGAAGGGCTGGATCACCAAGGACACGGTCTGGCATGTGAACCCGACCGGCAAGTTCTTCATCGGCGGTCCTGATGGTGATTGTGGCCTCACCGGACGCAAGATCATTGTTGATACCTATGGCGGTGCGGCACCCCATGGCGGTGGCGCATTCTCCGGCAAGGACCCGACCAAGGTTGATCGTTCCGCCGCCTATGCCGCCCGCTACCTGGCCAAGAATGTGGTTGCCGCCAAATTGGCGTCGCGCTGCACCATTCAATTGTCCTATGCCATTGGCGTATCCCAGCCCCTGTCAGTTTATGTCGATACCCACGGCACCGGCAAGGTGAAGGAAGAAAAACTGGAAAAGGCACTGCGCAAGGTCATGGATCTCAGCCCACGTGGCATCCGCAAGCATCTTGATCTCAACAAGCCGATTTATGCCCGCACCTCGGCCTATGGCCATTTCGGCCGCAAGCCAACCAAGGACGGTGGTTTTTCCTGGGAGAAGACCGATCTTGCCAAAGAGCTCAAAGCAGCGGTGAAGTGACAGGCTTCGAAGTGTCGGGCTTGGTTCCGAAACATCAGTTTTATGGGCGGCGCAAGGGGAAACCGTTGCGCCGTCAACATTCTGACCTGATGCAAGCTCAGTTACCACGGTTGGCGGTGGATTTGGCCAATCCCCTGGCTGGCATGGGCGAGCGGCGCTGGCTGGAAATTGGTTTTGGCGGTGGCGAACACCTGGCCCACCAAGCCAGGCTCAATCCCGATGTTTCATTGATAGGGGCTGAGGCGTTCTTGAATGGGGTAGCCAAATTGCTGGCCCATATCAATGAACATGGACTTCAAAATGTGCGCGTGCTGCATGGGGATGCAAGGCTGTTGCTGGAAGCCCTGCCAGATGCCAGCTTTGAACGGATTTACCTGCTCTACCCCGACCCTTGGCCAAAAACCCCGCAGAAAAAGCGGCGTTTTGTAAATGACACAAATCTTGGACATTTTTATCGTGTACTGAAGCCCGGCGGCCTGTTTCTGTTCGCCAGTGACATTCCGGACTATGTCATGTGGACAAAGCAACATGTGGCAGAATTTGGTGGTTTTGCACTTGGTGATGGCGAGTCCGTGCCCTTTGAGAATTGGACGCGTACGCGTTACGAAGCCAAGGCGATACGTGAAGGGCGCGAGCCAGCGTATTTGACTTTTCGAAAGGCCTAGCGATTGTGAAGCTTATCCATCAGGTTGCGGCACTGCCGTGGCGGCGCGGCAAGAGCGGCGTCGAAATCCTGCTGGTCACGACACGCACAACAAAGCGTTGGGTTATCCCCAAGGGTTGGCCCATGGACGGCAAGTCCGACCATGAGGCGGCAGCCATTGAAGCCTATGAAGAGGCAGGCGTGCGCGGTCGCATTGCAAATGAAATGTTTGGCCGCTTCAGTTATTTCAAGGTTACAGACAAGGGAAAGGCACGGTCGGTGACGGTTGCAGTCTATCCGTTGCTCGTCGACAATGAGCTGAAAGATTGGCCCGAACGCCGGGAACGCGAGCGGCGCTGGATGATTGGCGCTGAAGCCTGTGCAATGGCCGGTGAACCCGAATTGGTGCCTGTGCTAAAACGCTTCATCGACGATCCCCCGGATGACAAGCTTTATCCTGCGGCAGAAAAGAAAAGCTTCTGGCAACGGCTGTGGACGATGTTCCGCTGATCGAAGGTACGGGGCAACTTGCTTGAACCTGCCCAAATTTCCGCCATTCCTCCGCCATTCCCATGAATGCAGGAACAACAAAAAACCGGCTGCGGGGAGGGACGCAGCCGGTTCTCTGAATTCAGCAGGGCTTAGTAGCCGCTGCAGGTCCAGGTCTTGACGAAGTCAATGTAGCGGTAGCCATGGTTCCAGCGGATCACCTTGACGAACTGCCAGCCGCAATCGTTCTGCACGTAGTAACCACCTTGGTTGTAGTTGTCGTTGTAATCATAGTTGTAATGCTTCTTCACATAATGCTTCTTCACGTAATGCTTGTACTGTGGCTTGTAGTAGGTCTTGTAATGGTTGTTGTAATAACCCGAGGCTGAAGCGGTGCCAGCCGAACCAACAGCGATGGCGGAAAGCGCGACGGCGGCGATGAGAATATTGCGGAGCATGGTGGTCTTCCTTTTTCAGTCTGGCATGATTGCCTTCGATGGAACCAACATAGAAGCGCGGCCTTGAATGCAGCCTGAGCAGACCGTTCATATGGGGTTTAGGTTCCTACCGCTTGTGCAGTGCGCTGAAAAACTCAAACTGCCAGGAAGTCGCTGGCATCAATGGTCGGTGATCCCGTGAGGGTGGCGAATTGTATGGCGGCGGCGGCGGCGCTGCCGTCGATGTCATAGAACAATGCGCCTGTCAGATCGTTGTAGAGGATCTTGTCGTCGGCATCCACCGCACCGCCAGTCGTCAGATTTTTGAATGCTGCGGGGTCAAACAGTCCGCTGTCCAGTCTGACGCCAAAAAACACGCTGGATGAAAGCACGATCGAGTCGGCTGCCACATTAAAATCCGTGATGGTATCGGTATTGGTTGCAGCAACCAGGAAGGTGTTGAACAGGAATGAATCACTGCCAAGTGCCCCAGTCAGCGTGTCGTTGCCGCCCTCGCCATTGAGGGTGTTCGCGCCGGCATTGCCTGTGATGGTTTGGGCAAGCTCGTTGCCCAGCAAACTGAGCGGGGTCAACAGGGTAGAATTGGTGGTTTGCAGGAACTCGATGTTGTCACCCACTGCCAGGTTATAGTCGACGGTGAGCATGGCCTTGTCGCTGGTACCGCCGCCTGCGAGTTCCACGATATCGTCATTGCTGTCGACGATGAGATAAGTGTCGTTGCCAAGGCCACCGATCAGAGTGTCCGTCTGCACATCGTTGCCGCCATTGAGGGTATTGGCACCGGCATTGCCTGATATGGTCTGGATGAACTCGTTGCCCGTAAAGTTGATCGCTCCAACGCCAGCGGCGTTGGTGGTTTCCAGAAACTCGATATTGTCGCCAGCGGCGAGGGCGAAAGAAACGCTGGATTTGGCCCGGTCCGCCGTGCCGCCGCCAACAAGGTCCACGATGTTGTCGTTGCTGGAGTTGATGATGTAAGTGTCGGTTCCAAGTCCGCCAATCAAGGTGTCGGCAAGCGCGTCGATGCCACCGCTCAGCGTATTCGCCCCGGCATTGCCGGTGATGGTTTGGGCGATTTCATTGCCTGTGAGGTTGATCGCTGTGGCCAGTGCGGCGTTGGTGGTTTCCAGAAACTCGATGTTGTCTCCCGCCGCCAGCGTGAACGAAACGCTGGCCTTGGCGCGGTCTGCCGTACCGCCACCAACGAGTTCGATGATGTTGTCGATGGCTGAATTGATGATGTAGGTGTCGTTGCCAAGTCCTCCGGCCAGATTGTCGGCAAGGGCGTCAGCGCCACCGTTCAGGATGTTGACAAGTCCGTCACCTGTGAGCGTGTCGAGTGCCGTTCCGCCCGTCAGATTTTCGATGTTCTTGATGGAATCTTCAATTACATCACCTACTGTTACATTGGTTGCCACTGTCGGATTGAGTGTTGCGACAACGGCAACCGTCTTATCGCTGAAATCTGCTGTGTCGATGCCGCCAAGACCATCCAGAACATCTTTGCCGCCTAAACCTTTCAGCACATTAGCTCCGGCATTGCCGGTGATGCTCTGGGCGATTTCGTTGCCGGTGAGGTTGATCAGCGTGGCCAAAGCTGCATTGGTGGTTTCCAGAAACTCGATGTTGTCTCCAGCAGCGAGTGCAAACGATAAGCTGACCTTGGCCCGGTCTGCTGTACCGCCGCCCACCAGTTCAACAATGTTGTCGGTGGCCGAGTTGATGATGTAGGTGTCGTTGCCAAGCCCGCCGAACAGTGAATCCAGCACCGAATCCACCCCGCCATCCAGAATGTTGGCCGCGCCATTGCCAATTATTGTATTGGAGAGACCATTTCCGGTGCCGTTGATGGCGGAGCTGCCACCGAGGGTGAGGCGTTCGACGTTGGCACCAAGAACAAACGTGCCTGATGTGCCCGTAAAATTCACGAGATCGTTGCCGCCGATGACAAGGTCAGGGATGGTTTCGATAACAACGTCGTTGAAAACGTTTGCATAATAGGTGTCCGAACCGCGGCCTCCTTGCAATTCGTCGTTACCCAATCCGCCGTTGAGGATGTCATTGCCTTCGTTGCCATAGATAACATCGCGAACGCTTGTTCCGGTGACTGCCTCCGCATCGGCATCACCAAAAATGTAAACACTGTCATTGGCTTGCGAAAAATCCAACATGGTCAGCCCGGACAAATTGAGACTGGTCGTGGATGCTAAGTGTATTTGCAGAATGTCGCTGTTAGTGGTATCGGCGTTGCCATCGATCGTCGCTGTCAGGGAAATGCCGTTGCCAAACTGTGCGGCATTGAAAGAAGCGAGGTTGGAGCCACCTGATCCCGAAAGAAATTCGATTCGCTCTATGGACAGAAGCACACTGTAGCGAAACTCTAAATTAAAGCCGGGGTTGCCTAACAACCTCAGCGTATCGGTGCCTCCACCGCCGTCGAATTGGTCAATATAGGCAATATCACCGTTGTTGACGATCAGAATATCGTTACCAAGGCCAGCAGAAATGGTATCACGGTCACCGCCACCCGTCAGAATATCAGCTCCGGACGAGCCGAAAATCGTGTCAATTCCTAGGCCGCCGTCAACAATGAAGCCACTGACGCCGCTATAGGTCACTGGATTTTGACCATTGAACACAAAATACCCGCTTCCGCTTCCATTTTCGGTCACCGCCAGTGTGTCGTTGGCGCCGGTACCAACAAGAGATGCTTGAGATCCGCTACTAGTGATGGTCAATTGGGCGCCAAACAGGGTTCCGGAAGTCTGACTCACATCATCCACAATACGAAGGACCCACTGACCATTTGGGTTTGCGTCGGAAAACGCATTGGAAAACGTTCCGCCGCCGTTCGGCCCGGCGTGAACCACGGGAGGGGCGAAGAAATAATCGGCTCCAGGCTCTAGGTTTTCATAATCTGCGGGTCGATAAGTGCCCGAAGCCAGGCCGCTTCCATCCGGAAGCGCAACCGCCCCCGAATCTGATATCGTGATAACGGCGTTAGAGTCTGACTCATAATGATTTGGCGTGAATTCAAGCACTTGCGATTCTGCGGGTGATTTGCTGGACTGAAGCGAGATAGAGCCAAGCGGTTGCGCTTTCGATGGTTCGCTCGAAGTCTTTGGCGAGGCGGCGGTTGCG
>JANOVS010000085.1:0-96833 GCA_031417515.1 Hyphomicrobiales bacterium | reverse complement strand
TTCACACCCACACCGCGTCATCCCCGCGAAAGCGGGGAACCAGACTTTCAACCGTCTCGCTGTCGGAAAGTCTGGTTTCCCGCTTTCGCGGGAATGACGGAATTTGAGGCCTTCATTCAAACTAACCCGGAACCGCTCTAAGTTTCTGGGCGTGGCCAAAAGATCCAGTCGACTATCGCCTGATTTACAATGCGAGCAAAATGAAGCGCTGAATGGGTGGATTTTTTTTCAGTTGCCCAGACTCTGGTCACGCATCCCCAAAATTGTCTTTTATGCACCTGTTGCGGCAATCCATCGTAGTGCAAGCATTATCCGTCAAACGAACAGAAAAGGGGACGCTTCCCTTTATATGTGGCTAACATTTATGATCCGGCGCGGGCGGGGTGCCTGACCCAAAAACACCCCCCTGAATTTATTCCTTGACAACTTCCCAATATAGGAATACATCCCCCTCACTTCCCGCCATTGGGGTCCGGTTCATGACGGTGAACCCGGATGGTGGGGATGGCAGGTCTGCGCGTGGGGGCTATCGTGGCTTTCATTCCCGGACCCCTGTAGTCGCCCCGGCGGAGTACTATGGCTCCGTTCCCTATAGGTGGGCCAATGGTGTGCGCTCGATACCTCCGGGTTATAAAGCGAGACACACCGGCTGACTGAGCGCACAGGGAGCTTATCCTGCCCGTGTGAGCGCTGCGAAGTGCTATACATCGCGACGTTAATTCTACGTCGCACTACCGCGCTTTGCAGCGCTCACGCTTCCCTCGTCCCGGGTTTCAGGGGCTGCCACCGGCAAGGCCACGGTGAACAAGGGCTGGACCATGACCTGCAAACTTCAACCTACCTCACGGATACAACTTCGCCTTGCTCCATCCACCCTCAGGCCTCTCCCGCCTGAACACCACGCGATCATGCAGCCGGAACGGTCTGTCGTGCCAAAACTCGATGCTCAGGGGCTTGATGCGAAAGCCTGACCAATGGGGCGGGCGGGGGACTTCGCCGAAGCCAAATCTTGCGGTTTGCATGGCAACGGCGGTTTCGAGTTCGAGGGGGGCTGTCAGGGGGCGGGATTGTTGAGAGGCCCAGGCGCCGATGCGTGAATCCCTTGGCCGGGATTTGAAATAGGCGTCGGCTTCGGCTTCGGTTACCACTTCAACCAGACCCCTGACACGCACCTGGCGGCGGAGCGACTTCCAGTGGAACAAGGCTGCCGCCTTCAGGGTGGCGAGGACTTCCTGGCCCTTTTGGCTTTCGAAATTGGTGTAAAACACAAAGCCGCGTTCGTCGTGGTCCTTCATCAGGACCATGCGGCAATTGGGCAGACCTTCTTCATCCACGGTGGAAAGTGCCATGGCATTGGCGTCATTGGGTTCGGATTTTTTGGCGTCTTCCAACCACTCACCAAACAATGCAAAGGGATCACTGCGCTCGGTAAAGCCCAAGGCAGCGGTCAGGGTGGCCATACGTTTGAAATCCATCATCGTCTCTTGCTCTGTCTAGCGCTCAACCACGGATTTGAGGTTGCGCAAACCGGCCTCGAAATCCTTGCCGACCATGGCATCCATATCCATGACCGCGTGGAAGATACGCATCATGGTGGTGGTTGGCCCACGCATTTCCCACTGGACTTGCGAGCCACCGGATTTTGGCACGATCTTGAACTCCGTGACATTGCTGGCCTTGATGGGTTTCAGGAAATTCAGATCGAGCACAACTGACGATGGTGCTACTGAGCGGGTGATGTGCATGTTGCCCTCACCAACTTTTTTGTTGCCGATCCAAGCATATCTGGCACCTTTGCCACTGGCAGCACCGGAATGCACGCTCTGCATGGCGGGGTCGATTTTTTCCCAGGGCGACCAGGCTTTCCAGTTCTTGAAATCATTCAGCTGGGCGAAGATTTTTTCAGGCGGTGCCCGCATCTCGAGGCTGCGCGACAGGCTGAACTGATCGGGCCTGAGAAACCCGGTGAGCCAGATGGTGAAAACCAGAATGGCAATAAAAACGATGACACTTAGCATGGCGGACTCCCTTCCACATGGGCTTTTTAGTAATCTAGGCCGATCCAGGACCTACGTCCAGCAATGCCCACCCCCTTTGATTTGGTGCTGTAATTGTGCCATTACCCCGCAGGAGAACAGGGCAGTCGGTTTTGAGGCCTGAGGGATTTTAAATATCATGAGCGATAACAAAGGCTTGATGCCAGGTCTTATGCAAGGTAAACGGGGCCTGATCATGGGCGTTGCCAATAATAGGTCGATTGCCTGGGGCATTGCCCAGTCGTGCGCGAACCAGGGGGCCGAATTGGCTTTCACCTATCAAGGCGATGCCCTGAAGAAGCGGGTTGATCCCCTGGCGACAAGTGTTGGCTCCAGCATGGTGTTGCCGTGTGATGTCACCGACATGGCGTCGATTGATGCAACCTTTGCCGAGATTGAAAAGCAATGGGGCAAGCTGGATTTCATCGTTCATGCCATAGCCTTTTCCGACAAGGACGAATTGCAGGGCCGCTATGTTGATACCTCAGCGGAAAACTTCAACAAGACCATGTTCATCTCCTGCTACAGCTTCACCGCAGTGGCCCAGCGCGCCGAAAAACTGATGCATGATGGTGGATCGATGCTGACCCTGACTTATTACGGTGCTGAAAAATGGATGCCGCATTACAATGTCATGGGAGTTGCCAAGGCCGCACTTGAATGTTCGGTGCGTTACATGGCGGCTGACTTGGGTGTGAAGAATATTCGCGTCAATGCGATTTCAGCCGGGCCGATCAAGACGCTGGCTTCTTCTGGTGTAGGGGATTTCCGTTACATCCTCAGATGGAACGAATATAATTCGCCGCTGCGCCGTGTCGTCACCATTGAAGAAGTCGGCGATGCCGGGATGTATTTCCTGTCTGACCTCTCCCGCGGCACGACGGGTGAAATTCATCATGTGGATTCCGGCTATCATGTGGTGGGCATGAAGGTGCCAACGGCACCCGACATGACACTCGCTAAAGATGGCGAATAACTATCCCGTTGTTTATGTCCGCCACGGTGAAACCGATTGGAACCGTCAAGGACTGATCCAGGGTTCAGTTGATACGGAACTGAATGAAAACGGCCATGGACAGGCGAAAGCCGTGGGCGCTTTGCTGGCGTTGTGCCGGAATGAGCTGCGGGATTTTCAGATCATTGTATCCCCGCAAAAACGGGCACGGCAAACGCTGGGATATATTCTCGAAGCCTTGGGCCGCGATGATCACGGCCTTGATTCCCGGGTGCGTGAACTGGAGTTCGGCATCTGGGAAGGCAAGCCCTTCTGGGAGCTGAAAGCCTCACCGGTTTATCCGGCCGATCCGGAAGGGCGTTTCTTTTGGCGGCCAGAAGGTGGTGAAAGCTATGAAGACGGTGTGGCCCGAGTCACCGCTTGGCGAGCCGAACTGACGCGCCCCACACTGGTAATTTCCCACGGTGCCGTGGGCCGCTGCCTGATGGGGACTACAGCAGGTTTGGGTCCACGGGAACTGGTCACGCTGCGTACGCCACAGGGGGCTTACTGCCGGTTGGAGGAAGGGCAAATTCAATGGTTTGACGGGACCACGGAAACTTCTTAAGCACGCCTTATGTCCCACAACACTTTCGGCCACCTGTTCCGTGTTTCAACCTTTGGTGAAAGCCATGGCATTGCCATTGGTGCGCTGGTGGATGGTTGTCCGCCTGGTTTGAAGGTTTCGGCGGATTTCATTCAGGGTTTTCTCGACAAACGCAAACCTGGGCAGAACCGCTTTACCACACAGCGGCAGGAAGCTGATCAGGTGCGCATTCTCTCGGGCGTGTTTGAGGATGACCGTACCGATGGTCTGGTCACCACCGGTGCGCCTGTATTGTTGCAGATTGAAAACACCGATCAACGTTCAAAAGATTACGCCGAGATTCGTGACAAGTATCGGCCCGGCCATGCAGACTTTACCTATGATGCGAAATATGGGTTGCGGGATTATCGCGGTGGAGGAAGATCATCAGCGCGAGAAACTGCGTGTCGTGTGGCGGCCGGTGCGGTGGCGCGGCTGGTGGTTCCGCAGGTGAAAATCCGTGGTGCACTTGTGCAAATGGGCCCCCATAAAATTGACCGGCTGAATTGGGATGATGCGGAGATCGACAACAATCCGTTTTTCTGTCCGGATGCAAAAGCTGCCAAAGCCTGGGAAGCCTATCTTGATGGTGTGCGAAAATCCGGTTCATCCTGTGGTGCGGTTATAGAAGTCACTGCATCGGGTGCGCCAGCGGGCTGGGGTTCGCCGCTTTATGCCAAACTCGATTCCGAATTGGCTTCGGCGATGATGAGCATCAATGCAGTGAAGGGCGTTGAGATCGGCGACGGTTTTGCGGCGGCGGCTTTGTCGGGCGAAGACAATGCCGATCAAATCCGCATGCGCCATGGCAAAGCGGAATTTCAGTCCAACCATGCCGGTGGGATTCTGGGCGGCATTTCGACGGGACAAGATATTGTGGTGCGTTTTGCGGTGAAACCGACATCGTCGATATTGTCATCGCGTGAGACGGTGACAAGCGCTGGCGAGAATACTGATATCATCACCAAGGGAAGGCATGACCCTTGCGTTGGCATTCGCGCAGTACCTGTGGGTGAAGCCATGATGGCGATTGTCTTGGCCGACCAGTTTTTGCGGCACCGGGGGCAGGTGGGGTAAAACAGCAGGTTATGATACTTGATTTCGATTCTCGTGGAAATCTGCATCCAGGTGTGCACCGCTTGACTTGGCTTGAGTTCAAACAGAATTATGGTTACAATAACACAAGACTGAAATTGCTTGGAGGCCTGCTTAGGTTAGCAAGAAATTTGAAAATTGCTGGCTGCAGGACAATTTTCGTGAATGGCAGTTTTGTAACTAACAAGCAGCATCCGGGTGACTACGACGCTTGTTGGGATGCGACTGGTGTCGACGCCACAAAAGTTAGTCCGCTGTTGCTTGATTTTAGCGAGCGGGGTCCTGCATTGTCGAAACTGGAATTTGGCGGAGACATCCGGCCAGATATGGTCACAGTTCATGACTGTGTGATGCCGTTTTTAGAATTTTTTCAGCGCGACAAAGAAGGTCACCGCAAAGGGATCGTATCCATCAGATTGCAGGAGGACAACCTTGAATGAAATGAAAAGAAAGTCTGCCACCCGAGAACAGATATCACTTCTCAGGAAAGCAGTCATTCGCAATCAGTCGTTGGTAAATTTGAATGACCCGCTGGTCTTGGCGCATGTTGCAGCATTGCGTAAAGACATCAAAATTCTACAGGCGGAATTACAAGCGCTGACCAAGCAGATGGCAAAGCAAAAAATGCTGCTCGCTGTCCGTCAGCATAGGCACATTCCCGCCGGAAATCGCAAGAAAGCTTCCGTGGCATAAAAATATGCCCCGATTTTCTTTGAACTATTAAACGGTCCGAGAGCATTTCACGGCTGCAATCAAAAACTCACGATTGCCGTCACCACCTTCAAGGGGTGATGGGATTGTGCCTGCGACGCGCCAGTCTGCATCTTGCAGGAATGTCTTGATCTCCTGACAAACCCGCTGGTGCTGCGCTTCTTCCGTCACCAACCCGCCCTTACCAACGTGATCGCGGCCCACTTCAAACTGGGGCTTAATAAGGGCCAGCAGATTTGTATCACGGCACACCAGGGACAAGGCCGGGGGCAGTGCCAATTTCAGGGAAATGAAACTCATATCACAGACGATCAGCGAAATGTTTTCCGACACAATATCCGGGGTGAGGTCGCGGGCGTTCAGGCCTTCATGCAGGGTGATGCGCTTGTCGCGCAAAAGCGCTGGGGCCAACTGCCCATGGCCCACATCTATGGCGATGACATGATCTGCACCGCGCTCCAACAACACTTGCGTGAAACCGCCTGTTGAGGCACCGAGATCAAGGCAGTGCCTGCCCTTCACATCGATGCCGAAATGATCCAGGCCGTGCAGCAGTTTGAGGGCAGCGCGGGAAACGTATCTGGCGCTGTCATCGCGCAATTCAAGTTGGTCAGTTTCAAGGGTGGCTTGCGAGGGTTTGCGGGCCGGACTGCCGTTGACAAGCACAATGCCGCGCAACACGGCATCCCGGGCGCGGGAACGGCTTTGCAGCAATCCCCGCCGCAGCAGTTCCTCATCCAGCCTTTTTGATGTCACTCCACGTCCAAGGGCACAGTGCCGGTTGGTTTGCCTTGCGGATCGAGTGTGATCTTTTCGATGCGGGCTTCGGCTTCAGCCAATTTGGCTTCGCAATGTTTGCGAAGGGCCTCGCCGCGCTCATAGATCTTGATCGATTCCTCAAGATCAACCTTGCCCGCTTCAAGCCGCGCCACAATTTCTTCGAGCATGGCGAGGGCTTTTTCGAAAGAGAGATTGGCAATGTCATCGGCCATCAAAAATTGTCCTCATCGTCTTCTTCATCAAGGTCTTCAATTTCTTGCTTCAGCCCATCATCGCCATGCATCAGGGCATTGAGATGAACGCCGACAGACCCTGCAAGGCCCTGCAAATCATAGCCGCCTTCCAGCACTGAGACAACGCGGCCCGCACAATATTGGCCGGCAATATCCATCAGCTTCAAGGTGATCCATGAGAAATCTTCTTCCGTCAATTGCAGGCTGCCCAAAGGATCCCTAGTATGGGCATCAAAACCCGCTGAAATAATGATCAGGTCCGGGCTGAAGGTTTCAAGGGCGGGCAGGATGAGATTGCTCATGGCACTGCGAAATTCCACGCCACCATCCCCCGCTTTCAGCGGCGCATTGAATATGTTTCCGACACCAGTTTCATTGACACCGCCGGACCCGGGATACAGCGGCATCTGGTGGGTGGAGCCATAAAACAAATCAGGCTCCGACCAAAAAATGTCTTGCGTGCCATTGCCATGGTGAACGTCGAAATCAATGACGGCCACGCGCTCGGCATCATAACGTTTGCGGGCATAGTGGGCGGCGATGGCGGCCTGATTGAAAAAACAAAAACCCATAGCCTTGTTATGCTCGGCATGGTGGCCGGGAGGGCGTGTGGCGCAGAACACATTGTCAGCTTCGGCGCGAAATACGGCGTCCACCCCTGCTGTCGCCGCCCCCACCGCCCGCAAGGCGGCCTCCAGGGTGTGGGACATCATTACGGTGTCGGGATCGAGGTATTCATAGCCACTCTCCGGGCTGATGCCGCGCAGGCGGTGCAAGTGTTCTTGCGTATGGGCCAGCAAAATCTGTTCATCACGGCCCAGCGGTGCTTCGCGGTGCAGGTAGCCTTGCAGCTGGGGCGAGGCCAATACCGCGTTGACCGCCTTGATACGGTCCACCCGTTCGGGGTGGCCCTCAGGCGTCTGGTGGGCGAGGGATGCGGGGTGGGTGAAAACCAGTGTGGTCATGCTGTGTTGGAAAGCCTTTGCTGATGCTGCTATAGGGCCGCTGTGATGCCCAATTCCAGAGAAATATCAAATGCCGCTGAGCTGCTGCGTGACGGCGGCCTGGTGGCCTTCCCAACCGAGACGGTCTATGGCCTCGGCGCAGATGCCACCAGTGACGCTGCCGTGGCGCGGATTTTCGCGGCCAAGGCGCGGCCCCAGTTCAATCCGCTGATATCTCATATGGCTGATATCGAAGCGGCGTTGGCCTTGGGCGTTTTTCCGAAACAGGCTGAAATGTTGGCCCGAAAATTCTGGCCGGGGCCGCTGACGCTGGTGGTGAAGCGGCGCAGGGATTGCCCGGTATCCCTGTTGGCGTCAGCAGGATTGGAAAGCATTGCGCTGCGTGTGCCTGACCATGAAGTGGCTTTGGCATTGTTGGCTGAAGTGGCAAGACCCGTCGCTGCCCCCAGCGCCAATCGCTCAGGCCGCATCAGTCCGACGACGGCTGAACATGTGCGGCAATCATTCGGTGTTGAAGTTGATCTGGTGCTGGATGGCGGGCCTTGTGCTGTGGGGCTTGAATCGACTGTTGTGCAGTTTTTGGATGGATCAGCCAGACTATTGCGGAAGGGCGGCCTGGCGCGTTCAGTGCTGGAGCAGGGCATGGGAAACAAGATTAATGATGTGGAATCGGGTGCGCCGTTGCATGGACCGGGTCAACTTGAAAGCCATTATGCGCCACTGGCAGGTTTGCGGTTAAATGCACTGGCACCGTTCTTGGGGGAGGCCTATGTGGGGTTTGGCGGGTTTGACGGCGGTGATTTTTCGCTGTCGCCATCTGGTGACTTGCGAGAGGCAGCGGCCAACTTGTTTCGTATCCTGCATGAGGTTGATGCGCTGGGACCTGCAATGATTGCGGTTGCGCCGATTCCCGACACAGGATTGGGCGAAGCCATTAATGACCGCTTGCGTCGCGCCGCTGCCCCGAGGCCTACATGATACGCATGCCTTCATCAGAAACGCTTCAACGCTTTGCCGACGTTGTAGGTGAAAAAGGCATCATCCGCGATGCTGAGCGCAAGGCCCCCTATTTGCAGGAATGGCGGGGGCTTTGGCAGGGTGCCACACCGCTTATCCTTCGGCCCGCCAACACCGATGAAGTGTCGCGTCTCCTCGCCATCGCCCATGAAACCGAAACCGCTGTTGTGCCGCAATCAGGCAATACGGGTTTGGTGGGCGGGCAAACGCCGAATGCCGATGGATCGGAAGTGCTGCTGTCGCTTGACCGGATGACCCGGATTATTGAGGTGGATGCCAGTGACTACAGCCTGACGGCAGAAGCAGGTGCCACCTTGAAGTCCATACAGGATGCTGCATCATCCGTAGACAGACTATTTCCCTTGAGCCTGGCCTCTGAGGGCTCGTGTCGCATCGGCGGCAATCTCTCGACCAATGCGGGCGGCGTCAATGTGGTGGCCTATGGCAATGCCCGGGACTTGTGCTTGGGCCTGGAAGTGGTGCTGGCCGATGGCCGCATTCTCAAAGGTTTGAAAAAACTGCGCAAGAACAACACGGGCTATGATCTACGCAATATTTTTATCGGTGCTGAAGGCACACTCGGCATCATCACAGCGGCGACATTGAAATTGTTTCCAAAGCCCCGGCGTTACGATACGGCATTTGTGGCGGTGCCAAACGTCGAGGCTGCGCTTGATCTTCTAACCTTGGTAAAGGACTGCGCTGGAAACCGTGTTGTGGCTTTTGAACTGGTGCCGGAGCGGGGCCTGCAATTCACTGAAAAGCACATGAATGCGCGGCGACCCCTCGGCACGGTGTCGCCCTGGTATGTGTTGTTTGAACTGGCCGATGCCACGGCTGAACTTGCAAGTGATGTTCTGGAGCAGGCCATGACCCGTGGGTTGGTTTTGGACGGAACACTGGCGCAGACTGAAGCCCAGCGGCAGGAACTTTGGCTGATCCGGGAAAAACTCTCGGAGTCGCAGAAATTTGAAGGCGGCTCGATCAAGCATGATGTATCAGTGCCAGTATCGAAGGTTCCGCAGTTTATCGCCGAAGCCAGCGCTGCCTTGGATGATTTCATGCCTGATACGCGGCTGGTGTGCTTTGGCCATCTCGGTGATGGCAACATGCACTTCAATGTGTCGCAACCCCTTGGCATGGATAAACAGGTTTATCTCGCCCAATGGAAGCCGATGAATGATGTGGTGCATGGGGTAGCTGTGAAGCTGGGTGGTTCCATCAGTGCCGAACATGGCATCGGCGTCCTGAAACGCGAGGACATGCGCTGGTTCAAATCCGAGGTGGAACTAGACGTGATGCGTGGACTGAAAGCGCTGTTTGATCCAAAAGGCATTTTGAATCCCGGAAAGGTTGTGCCGTCAAAATAACTTCATCTGGGGTGTTGGCTCTTCAATTTTTATCTTCGCAGGCGGCATTTTGCGTGCAATCACCGTGGGTTCCATGCTGAATAAATCATCGGCGGCGGGCCTCAGCAACGGCACGATATCGCGCACATCTTCGCCTGCACAATCCAGCCACGGTTCGAAATCATCGGGATGGATGATCACCGGGCTTCGGGTGTGAATGGTGGCCACAAGAGCGTTGGCTTCTGTGGTGATGATGGCGGCTGTTTCAAGCTCGGAGCCATCAGCCCCCATCCAATGCTCCCAAATACCTGCAAAAGCCATGAGGGAATGGTCGGGGCGATGGATGAAATATGGTTTCTTCTTGCCGGGAATATCACCTTCCCACTCATAAAAACCATCGGCGGGTATGAGACAACGGCGGCGGCGGATGGCGTTTTTGAAACTGGGTTTTTCCAGAATGGTTTCACTCCGCGCATTGATCAAGGGTTTGCCGGGTGCAGGTTCCTTCACCCATGAGGGAATGAAGCTCCAGCGCACCAATGCAAAATGTCTCACACCATCATTGCCCTGCCTGATGATTGCCATGGGACTCAAAGGCGTCACATATTGGCGTGGCGGAAAATCCGGCTGTTCAATATAGTTGAACAGCGACCGCGCCTCTTCCGGTGAACGCCTGAAACTGTAGAGACCACACATGCCACCGAACTTAGACAAGCCCATTGCAATCATCAAGGCAGCATCGGCCTGCGTCTGGCGGGGTGATGATGTGTTGCTGGTGCAACGGGGCAAGGCTTTGGGCCATGGTCGCTGGAGCCTGCCCGGCGGCAAGCTGGAAGGCAGTGAAACGGCGGAAGCTGCGGCGGTGCGTGAGTTGTTTGAAGAGACGAGCGTAGTTGCTGATCTCAAATATTTTGTCGGCAATTTCAATGTCTATGGCGATCAGGTGACCTTTGTGATCTCCTGTTTCACAGGCAATTACCTGCGAGGTGAAGCCAGGGCTGGTGATGATGCCATGGCCGTGGCTTGGGTTGACTATCGGAAACTTGCCGGGTTTGACCTGGTGCCCAATATTGAAACTGCCGTGAGAATTGCACGGGATTTGACAAGTGTTTGAAGTAAATCGAGCTTTTCGCGTTAACCCTAGGTTAAGGTCTTGCTCGCGGTAGCGTCTTGCTCTGCTATGTTAACTCTTGTCACCACAACCCAAAGCGCGGCTCCCGATCACATGCTGAAACATACATTAAAGCCGTACGCTCCGGGCATTGCCCAGGACGAAAAACAAATCGCCCTGCGCTATATTCTCGAAGCCTGGGAAGAAGCTGTCTATGACGGCATTGATCCCGATTGCATTGCCACGGCAGCAATTTTTGCAGCCCTGTCCGACATGATCGCCAGCTATGGCGAAGAGCCGGTGGCGGTGATGTGTGAGCGCTTGCCGGAACGCATTCGCTCCGGCGAATTCACCGTGATGAAGACGAAGCAGTAGCAGTAGCAGCTACAATTCCAACGTCATGAATGTTGAATTGGCGTCGGGCTTGTAGCCGCTGAAGGCTTCGCATTCCCGGAAGCCGTGTCTGGCATAGAGGGCGCGGGCGGGTGCAAAATAGTCAAACGCACCAGTTTCGAGATAGAGGCGCTTCAGTCCAGCGCTGCGGGCGTCAGCCAGCATATGCTGAAGCAAGGCCGATGCCACACCACGACGTCGGGCGGTTGCCAATGTATGCATGGATTTCACTTCGCCATCACTTGCATTGATTTGTTTCAAGGCACCTGTGCTCAGTAATTGTTGAACTTCCCACACGGACCAAAACTTCACGTCAGGCTGCTTCAAGCGGGTGAGGTCAAAGACATGGGCGCTGCCTTGGGGTGTCACGCTGATGTTGGTGTCGAAATGAAATTGCAGCAGGGCGATGACTTGCGGATCGTCCAAGCCACCTTGCACAATGTCTAACATTTCAAACTTTCCGAAAAGCGGATGGGTTCGCCATGGGCAGTGTCAGCCAGCGCGCCCTGCCACATCACTTTGCGTCCCCGGATGATGGTGCCGACCGGCCAGCCTTGTACGCGCACGCCATCATATGGCGTCCAGCCACAGCGGCTTTCAATCCATGAATTGCCGATGGTTTCCGTTCGGGCCATGTCGACGATGGTGAAATCCGCGTCATAGCCTTGGGCAATCCGGCCTTTGCCCGCGAGGTTGAAAATCCGCTGGGGACCATGGGAGGTGAGATCAACAAAACGTTGCAGGGAAAGTTTTCCCTTGTTCACGTGATCGAGCATGATGGGAACCAGGGTTTGCACCCCAGTCATACCGGAAGGTGAAGCAGGATAGGCTTTGGCTTTTTCCTCCAACGTATGGGGCGCGTGATCGGAACCCAGCACATCGACAAGTCCCGAAGCAATGGCCTGCCACAGGGCATCGCGATGACGAGATTCCCGCACGGGTGGATTCATTTGCAACTTGCTGCCGAGACGGACGTAGTCATTTGCTGAGAGCGTGAGATGATGGGGTGTCAGTTCCACCGTGGCGAAATCACGGCTGGCGGCGAGCAGCGGTAGTTCTTCTGCTGTCGAGATGTGCAGGACATGAATGCGCTTGCCGTGGTGTTTGGCGATTTTCAGCAGGCGTTCGGTGCACAACCTTGCGGCTTCAACATCGCGCCAGACGGGATGGCTGGATGCATCACCCGCGATTTGAAATCCAACACGCTCCCGCAAACGCATTTCATCCTCACTGTGAAAAGCCGCGCGGCGGGAGATTTTACCGATGATGGCATCGAGGCCCTTGTCATCTTCCACCAGCAAATCGCCCGTTGATGATCCGGCGAACACCTTGATCCCAGCAGAACCTTCGAGCTTTTCCAGCGCCGGAATTTCGTTGATGTTGTCGCGCGTACCACCAACATAAAAGGCAAAGTCACAAAACATGCGGTGCCGTGCCCGTGCCAGCTTGTCGGCGAGGGTGGCCACCGTTGTTGTTGTCGGTTTGGTATTGGGCATTTCAAATACGCCGACAACACCGCCCATGACGGCAGCACGGCTGCCGGTTTCAAGATCTTCCTTGTGTCCGGCCCCTGGCTCACGAAAATGCACCTGACTGTCGATGACACCCGGCAAGATGTGCAAGTTTCGGCAATCCAGAACCTCGCTTGCCGTGAAGCCCGAAACATCGCCAATCCAAGCGATTCGGCCATTGTTGATGGCAATGTCGCGCAAGCCCATACCGTCATGATTGACGACGGTGGCACCTTTCAGCAACAAATCGACATGCTTGGACATTTCTGGCCTTCCTTGATCCACAGAACAACTCTCCGTAAAGAGGAGTAAAGACAAGTGCAACACAGATGACGATAGCCCCCTTCACCCGCCAATCAAGACCCGACCGCAGCGTGCTGCGTTTGGCAGGAGAAGGCGTGTTGGCTTTTCTCAACAACTTGCTGACAGCCGAGCTTTTGCACCTGCCCGAAGGCCAAGGTGCCTATGGAGCCCTGCTCTCACCGCAAGGAAAAATCCTGCATGATGTGTTTGTCAGCCACCGGGCTGGCATCGTGTTCATTGATTGTGCGGCAGTTCAAGCGGCAGCCCTGATGCAAAAGCTGATGCTCTATCGCTTGCGGGCCAAGATCGATATTCAGCAACCTGAGAATTTGGCGGTCGCCGTTTCACCCGCGGCCGATCTTGCGGGCCTGTGTTATGCTGATCCGCGCTTGCCGGAGATGGGTTATCGTGCGGTGATTGAAAGAGCTACTGTGGACGAGGGCGAGGGCTATGACGCCTTGCGCATTCTGCATGGCCTTGCTGACAGCGTTGCGGATATCGGCTCCGGTGCCCTTTTCGTGCATGAAGCCAATCTCGACCAATTGAACGGTGTGCACTTTTCCAAGGGCTGTTATGTCGGCCAGGAAATTGTTTCGCGCATGCATCATCGTGGCACGGCACGTTCGCGCATTCTGCCGGTTACATTTGATGGCACTGCTACGGCAGGCAGCGCTGTGGAATCGGGTGGGACACGCTTGGGCGAGATGTTATCCAGCGATCAAGGTCGCGGGCTTGCGCTTTTGCGGTTGGACAAATTAACAGAGGTGACGGCGCCAGTGATGACGGCAGGTGTCAGGCTGCATGTGCAAAAACCCCTGTGGGCGAAATATGAATTTGTGTTGCCGGGGATAGCGCAATGACCGCCACCAGGCACGAAGACGGGATTTGTCGTTGCCAGTGGTGCGGCACGGATCCGCTCTATGTCCACTACCACGACACAGATTGGGGTGTTCCCGAATATGATAGCCGGGCGCTGTTTGAAAAACTCATTCTCGATGGTTTTCAGGCGGGGCTGTCGTGGATTACAATCCTGCGCAAACGGGAAAATTTTCGTGAAGCCTTCGATGGCTTCAAGCCTGAGGTGATGGCCCGCTATAATGCCGCAAAGATTGAAAGCTTGATGCAGGATGCTGGCATTGTGCGCAACCGCCTGAAAATTGTCGGTGCTGTTGAAAGTGCAAAAATCTATCTCGGCATGGCGGATATTTCGGCCTAACTCTGGGGCGTCATGGATGGCCAGCCCTTGCAGAACCAAATGCGTGGCATCGGCGATCTGCCGACAAAAACCCTGTTGGCTGAAAAGATATCAAAGGACTTGAAGCAACGCGGCTTCAAGTTTGTCGGGCCGACCATTGTCTATGCCTTCATGCAGGCCTGTGGGTTGGTGAATGATCATATGGTGGATTGCCACCGCCATGAAGCCGTCAAAAAACTGGTGCGCGGAAAATGACCGACGCCACTTCAGGCAAGCGGGCGTGGCAACGCATGTTGTCGGGGCGGCGGCTCGACCTGCTCGATCCCTCGCCGCTCGACATTGAAATCGAAGACATTGCCCATGGCCTTGCCCGGGTGGCGCGGTGGAATGGCCAGACCCACGGCGATCACGCTTTTTCAGTGGCGCAACACAGCGTGCTGGTTGAACAGCTGTTTGGCCATTGGATGCCAAAAGCCGACAAGCCACAAAGGCTGGCGGCGCTCTTACATGATGCGCCGGAATATGTTGTGGGTGACATGATCTCGCCTTTCAAGGCGGCACTTGGCATGGATTACAAGGCTTTTGAGAACCGCTTGCTGGCGGCCATCCACCGCCGGTTTGGCTTGCCGCCATCAGTTGATGCAACCCTGCTGGACCTGATCAAACAAGCGGATAAAACCGCAGCCTATCTCGAGGCCACACAACTTGCCGGATTTTCAGTTGCCGAGGCGCGAAAGTTTTTTGGAATCCCAAAGGCCTTGAATGGATTTGATACGCTTTTGACGCCGTTACCAGCTTCGGTGGCCAGTGCGAAGTTTTTGCAGCGTTTCAACGCGCTATGGGATGTCATACCAACAGTCAGATGAAAGGACACTTTTGAGATGAACGTGTTCACACTGAAGTCCCCTCCCCCGTGTAGGGAGGGAGAAGAAAGGTCAAAACTCATGACGGTTGGCATCATATGAAAAATGGCACTATCATTGTAACTTCGCTGCGCGATGCGCCAATCCAGTTGGCGCAACACAAGGCCGGGCATGCCATTGGCATTTTGGGACCGGATGCCGAGCACCCGGTATTTGGAGAATTGCCCGATGCCAATCATCTGCGGTTGAGCTTTCACGATGTGGCAGCAATAACACCGGGACTATCGGCACCGCGTTCAGATGACATGGCGAAGCTGTTGCAATTCCTGCGGCAATGGAATGCAGAATCGCCGTTGCTCATTCACTGTTGGGCAGGCATCAGTCGGTCGACGGCGGCAGGCTATATCGCTTGTTGCTTGTTGCGGCCCGATGACGACGAATTCGAGTTGTCGCAAGAATTGCGGGCAGCCTCCCCCTCTGCAACGCCCAATCCGTTGCTTGTTGCCTTGGCTGACCAAGCTTTGGGAAGAAACGGACGCATGATTAAAGCCATCGATGGCATCGGCCGGGGTGCCAATGCTTTCGAAGGTACGCCATTCAAGCTTGTTGTTTGATATCAGCCGCCGTTGTAGAAAATATGGCGGCCGATCTTGACGGCGCGGCGCATGGCGCGAGACCATTTCGGCTTCACATAGTCGGCATGATAGTTGACGACATTGTTGCCGAGTTTCTTCATGATGATGCTGTCGCCGGCAAGGGCTTTTAGGGCTACGCGCTTGGAATTGACCCAGGCACCAGGCTGTTTCACATCATCGGGTTGGCCGTCACAGGCAAAAGAGAACTGGCAGGAATTGCGGCGGTTTGATCCCTGATAGACTACGCCACAAATGGTGTTGGGATAATCTGGCGACTTCACCCGGTTCAAGATGACTTTGGCCACAGCCAACTGGCCCATTTCTGATTCGGAACGGGCTTCAAAATAGACCGCGCGGGCCAGACAGTTTTCTTCTGCCAAACGCACGCGGCGCTGGGCCACGATCTTTTGCTTGTCAGCTTTCTTCAGCTTAAACGACTCATCAATGTTGGCGGGCTTTGGTGCAATGGCCAACCGCTTGACCGCTGCCTTGGGTTCCTGGACTTCTTCCTTGAGATTCACCGCTGCCGGTTCGATGCGCAAGCGGCGCTCCACGAGGGCTGCCACCTTCTTCACAGGTTTAAGTACGGGTTTAATGTCGATGACTTGTGGTGCGGGTTCAGGCGCTTCACCGGGATCCATGACGATCATGTCACCCTTGCCATCAAGTTCAACAGTCTGGCGGCGCAACTGGTTGAGATCAACCAGTGTAAAATTTTCCTCGCTCAACAACAACGAACTTTTTTCAGAGAGTGAAGAACTCTGTGGTTCGGCAGGAACCAGGATGTCAGGGATTGTCGAGTGGGCAGATGCATTACGCCCGATTTGGTGACCGGCAAACGCAAAAGCCGCAACCATCATCAAGCCACCAAACACATAGGGGGCATATTCGCCGACCAGGCCCTTGCGGCGCACTGGTTCGGCCATCATCTGATGGTCCCATTGGCTTCGGCTACGGTATTTTGGTGGTTGCAACGATCTTTTCCCGACTAGTGGACCACGCTCAATTACTATTCAGTAACTATAACTCTAGGGCCTTTATCACAGGTTAACCCGATCCGGCAACCCAAACTCACCACTTTTTTGGCAAAAAATTGCCACCTTCCAAATAACCTTAATCTATTGTTTTTTATGTATTTTGTTGTTGATCAGCAGGTTTTTCCGCAAGTTTGCCCGTAAATTTGATTGGGCGGCGGCAAGCCTGGCAATGGGAACGCGGTAGGGTGAACAAGATACATAGTCCAGCCCCATCTCCTCGCAAAAGGCGATGGAAGCGGGGTCACCGCCATGTTCGCCGCAAATGCCCAACTGGATATCCGGATGGGTTTGGCGGCCGCGTTTGACCGCAATTTCGATAAGTTCACCAACCCCATCCACATCCAGCGTCACGAAGGGATCATGCTTGAGGATGCCCATGGTCTGGTATTCGCTGATGAAACGGGAACTGTCATCGCGGCTGATGCCAAAGGTTGTCTGGGTCAGGTCATTGGTGCCGAAGGAGAAGAACTCGGCTGCTGGCGCGATGTCGGCGGCCTTCAGGGCGGCACGCGGCAATTCAATCATGGTTCCCACCAGATAGGTGAAGTTCAAACCTGTTTCGGACTGCACGGCCTTTGCCGTGGCATCAATGCGTTGCCTGACCAAATCCAGTTCGGCGCGCGATACGACAAGGGGCACCATGATTTCAGGAATGGGCGGCGTTCCGGTCATCACCTGCACATTGGCCACCGCCTCAAAAATCGCCCTTGCCTGCATTTCGACGATTTCCGGATAGCTTAACAACAGACGCACACCCCGGTGGCCTAACATGGGGTTTTGCTCTTTGAGTTCATCTATGCGCTTTTTCAGCAGACCCACATCGGCACCAAGCGATTTGGCAACGGCTTCGATTTCGGCTCCGCCTTCGGGAAGGAATTCATGCAAGGGTGGATCGAGCAGGCGGATGGTGACGGGCTTACCCGCCATGATCTCAAACAGGCCGACAAAATCGCCGCGCAACATCGGCAAGACCTTGGCCAAGGCGGCGCGTCGGTCGCGTTCGCGGTCGGCCAGAATCATTTCGCGCATGGCAACCAGACGGTCACCTTCAAAAAACATGTGTTCGGTGCGGCAGAGGCCAATGCCATCGGCACCAAAGTCGCGGGCCATGCGGGCGTCCTGGGCGGTTTCCGCGTTGGCTCTCACCTTCATGCGGCGGCACTCATCGGCCCAGCCCAGCAAGGTGGCAAAATCATCGGACAGTTCAGGCTTGGCGGTGGCAACTTCGCCTTTGAGGATTTGTCCGGTGGAGCCATCAATGGTGATGATGTCAAACTGCCGCAACACGAGGCCAGGTGCCGTCAAGCTGCCTGCGGCCACATCGATGCGAAGTGACGACGCCCCCGTTACGCAAGGCTTGCCCATGCCTCTGGCAATCACAGCGGCATGGCTGGTCATGCCGCCCCTGGTGGTCAAAATGCCTTCTGCCGCATGCAGGCCCTTGATGTCTTCAGGCTGCGTTTCGGGACGCACCAGAATGACACTGCGGCCCAGCGCTGCCAAAGCCCGGGCTTCGTCAGCATCAAAAATGATCAGGCCGGAGACCGCACCGGGCGACGCCGGAAGGCCCGTGGCAATCACACTGCGCTTGGTTTCGGGATCAATGGTCGAGTGCAGCATTTGCGTCAGCGACAAGGGATCAATACGCAGCAGCACTTCTTCCTTGGTCAGCAATCCGGCCTTTGAGAATTCAATGGCCATGTGCAGGCCTGCCGCTGCGGACCGCCTTACAGGTTTGGCAGAAAGAAAATGCAAAGCACCGCTTTCCAGCACAAACTCGGCTTCCAAACCGTCGCGCAAATGATTTTCAAGCCGTTGCAGGCCATCTTGCAGTTGGGCAAAACTTGGCTCTGGCAGGCTGGCAAGAGGTTGCGTTGGTTTAAGCCGCGCCACCAGATCCGGTCCCAGGGCATGGCGCAGAAATTCGCCTGACAATTCGGCATTGCCGGTCTGGCTGTGGCGGGTGGTGACACGGCCGGCACCTGAGGGTTCTCCCCAGCCGCCATTGGCCATGACCTGGATGATGATGGCAAGGCCCGCATCTTCGGAAATGCCTTGCAACTTGCGATGGGTGCGAGCCCGTGGGGCATTCCAGGCCCGCAGCATGGCGGCAATGGCAGCCATCAATTGGCTATCGGTATCCTGCGGGAAAACTTCACCATTGTTGCTTTCAAACTGGGCCTTGAAACGGTTGGCCAATTCACGGGCATCGGAGCCCTGCAATTCGGTGTCTGAGACATAGCCCTGCTCTTCCATGTAAAGGGCAAGTACATCTTCAAAAGCGGCGGGATCATCACCCATCACCACTTGCGCATAATTCTGGATGAAGCGGCGGTAGCGCTCAAAGGCAAAACGGTTTTCGCCCGTTTGTTTGGCCAAGGCCTCGGCTGTGGCATCGTTGAGGCCGAGGTTGAGCACAGCCTCGGGCATGGCGGGGCTGGCGATAGTGGCGCTGCAGCGAACTGATAAAAGCAAGGGAGCCGCTGCAGTTTGGGCTAGATCGCGCAAGGCCGATATTACTGCATCGGCGATTCCAGGATCTTTGTCGCCAAACCTGCGGCAAGCCTCGACTGTCAGGACGAAACCCTGGGGCACCGGCAAACCAAGACCTGCCATGGTGCCCAGCATCGCTGCCTTGGCGCCAATTTCCAGAAATGTTGCCGGTCCGCCGAGGGGGACCGTTATGCTATGGGGAATTGAAATGTCCATGTTCTATTGCAGTGCAGCAAATACGGTTCTCAAGGCAGCGTCAAGCCATGAGTTGGGTGTTGGCTTAATGGCTTGGCTTCAAGCCGTTGCCAATCGACCCATCATCGGTTACCTGCGCAACAGCAACCAGGCGGCAATTGCCATGTTGATGAGGTTCCAGCCGATGCCATGCAGGAAGGCCCAAGCGTAGGAACCAGTATAGTCATAGATTTCGCCCGACAGCCAGCCGCCCAAGGCCATGCCCAGAACAGTTGCAGTCAACACCAAGGATATCCGGGTTCCCGCCTGATGGGCCGGAAAGTAGTCACGCACGATCAGGGCATAGCTTGGCACGATACCGCCTTGCGACAGGCCAAACAGGGCAGACACCAGGTAAAGCGACACCAGACCATCAAAGGGTATGTAGAGAAACAGGGCAAGGCATTGCAGCACCGAGCCGATGATCAGGGTTTTGACGCCGCCGATCTTGTCGGCCAACAAGCCGGAAACCAGCCGGCTGAGCACGCCACAGGCCAGCAGCAATGACAACATTTGCGCACCGGCGGCTGGCCCATAGCCGAGGTCACCACAATAGGCGATGAGATGCACTTGCGGCATCGACATGGCAACACAACAGGCGAGACCAGCAAGGACCAGCAAGCCTTGCAAGGCGGGGGTTCCATTTACGGGATTGTCAGTCACAGCCAGGGCGGGTCCGGTTGCTAGCGCCAGCCTTGGCCGCAGAAAAAGTGCAAGCGGCAACATCAACACCACACACACCACACCGATGAAAACATAGGACGTGCGCCAGCCCCAGATTTCCACCGCATGGGTGAGAATGGGGGGCCAGACCGCACCCGCGAGATAATTGCCACTGGCCACAATGGCAACGGCAATGCCGCGGTTGTTTTTGAACCAGTGCGACACATCGGCGACCAAAGGACCAAAAGTTGTGGCAACCCCGAGGAAACCAATGATGGCGGCTTGGGCTGCCACAAAGGTCCAATAGCCGGGCGCAGCAGCGGCGGCGACAAAACCCACGCCCAAGGCCAAGGTACTGATGATCATCGGCACCATGATGCCAAAGCGGTCAGCGACGCGCCCCATCACAACGCCACCCACAGCAAAACCCAGCATGGTCATGGTATAGGGAAATGACGCACCCGCCCGGTCAATGCCAAATTCCTGCTGGATGACCGGCAAAGTGACAATGCCAGCCCACATGCCAATGCCGCCAATGGTGGAAAGGGCAAGGGAAATGGCAAGCCTGAACCAGGAATAGGAACTGTCAACAGTACGGTCAGCGAGCATCGCCACGCTTTAGCGGTGAACGAATTGTTTCAAAAGGTCCAATTGTGCCGGACTGCCATGACACTCCTGTGGCCGATACTTTCAGGCTGCTGACTTCAACGTACGGCGCACGATATTCGGGTCCTTGTTGAGCAGGCTCAGCAGCACGCGGGCCGAACCATCAGGCATGCGGCGGCCCTGTTCCCAATTCCGAAGTGTGGCAACCGAGACGCCGATGGTTTTGGCAAAATTTATCTGGCTGAGCCCGGTCCTGGCGCGGATGGCCGCAGCGTCGATGTCGGCGGGGACATGGAGTTTGCCTGTCAGGTTGCCTGATTGGAGGAAGCTGGCGGCTTCTTTCATGCCTTGCATGATTCCGTCAAAATCAGTTTCTTTCATTTTTTTGGCTCCTGAATTGTGAAATGAATAAGTTTGATGCGGCGACGAGTGATTTCTTCTGTGACGAAGACAAGTCAGAAGCTTCATTCTTGGCAAAAGCCCACATCAATATCGCGGGATGGCCTTCATTGTAGTACCAATAAATCACCCGGCCTCCGCCGCGCTTGCCGCGTCCCTGCAAGGGAATGCGAAGTTTCCGCAATCCGCCTGTACCGGGAATGACATCGCCAGTCGCCGGGGATGCTGAAATCATCGAAACAATGTTTTCCCTTTCTCCTGCCGACATGATTTTTTCGGCCTTGGAAAGATAGGAATCTGTTTCAATAACGGACACCAGCATGACCGGATAAATACGCCAATGGCGGATATGCGTCAACAGCGTAAGTGGAACTGGACCGCGATTTTGGTTCGTTGGCCTTCCGGTTGCCGAAGGCGCTAATTCACACTTGCCGGCGTCAAATCATGCTCAAAGGCTGAACCAATGGCGGCTTCGCGGGAACCTGAAATTGAAATCGGCGTGCCATCAGCGTTATAAAGGCAGAACAACCGGGCGGTGCCTGGCACCTTGATGTCATCGCCAAGCAGGGCCTTGGCATCTTGTGCCGCAATTTCGCGCACATAACCCAAAACACCGCCGCCAAGGCCTGCGAGTTGTTCGGGTGTCAATTGATTGAGAAAATGGTTCACGGATTCTGCCTTTGTGTCGAAATGCCATTAATGGGTATAATACGTCTTTGTGGCAATGTGCGGATGATCTCAATGGCAAGCAAGCCATTTTCAAGCTGGGCTAACTGGACTTCCATGCTTTCTGCCAGAACAAATGACCTGGTGAAAGCCCGCCCCGCAATGCCCCGGTGCATGAAGTCGCGCTGCTGCGCTTCCTCGGGCTGGCGACCTCTGACCACCAATTGGCTATCTTCAACAGCAATCTCCAGATCGGTTTCGGCAAAACCTGCCACAGCCAAGGTGATGCGCCATGTCTCTGGCTGGCTATCGGCTGCTGCAAATCGTTCGATATTATAGGGTGGATAACCCTCGGACGGCTTTGCGGTCTGGTCCAAAAGCCGTTCAAGCGGCTCAAATCCGAGAAAAAGTGGTGAGGTAAAGACTGAAACGCGTGACATGACGGCCCTTCTGCAACAGCCACCTGACAACGTTCCAAAGACCCGCTGTCTGGTGCAAAACCGATATGTGCAGTGCAGCGGGATTCTTCAAGGGATTCTTCAAGTACCAATGATAACTTTGGCGATGGCCGCTTGCCAAATGACTGAAATTGTCGTCTTCTAGGCGCAGGCTTGATCAGCCAGTCGAAATTTTTACGTCCAAAAACAATCCAGAATTCAGGGAGATAAACATGATCAAGAAACTACTCGGCGCTGCTGCACTCACCGCCATGCTGGCCGTGTCGGCATTTGCTGCCGACGACAAACCAGCCATCGTCTTTGATATCGGTGGCAAGTTCGACAAGTCCTTCAACGAATCAATGTTCAATGGTTCGGAAAAGTTCAAGGCCGATACGGGCGTTGCCTATGGCGAATTTGAAATCGCCAATGAAGCCCAACGCGAACAGGCCATCCGCAATTTCGCCGACCAGGGCTTTTCGCCGATCATCGCAGCGGGTTTTGCCCAAGCCGCCGCTGTTGAAAAAGTGGCGAAGGAATATCCTGAGCTGAAGTTTGCCATTGTTGACATGGTGGTTGATTTGCCAAACGTGCAATCGATCGTGTTCAATGAGCATGAGGGTTCTTATCTCGTGGGCGTTCTGGCCGCCATGGCCTCAAAGTCCGGCACGGATACATTTGTCGGCGGATTGGATATTCCGTTGATCAGCAAGTTTTCCTGCGGTTACGCCCAGGGCGTGAAGGCCACCAAAGCTGATGCCAAGGTCATCCAGAACATGACGGGTGATACGGGTGCAGCCTGGAACGATCCGGTGAAGGGTGGCGAAATCACCAAGAGCCAGATGGGCCAGGGTTCCGATGTGGTATACGCGGCTGCCGGTGCCACCGGACTTGGTGTGCTGAAGGCGGATTCTGAAGGAGGTGCGCTTTCGATCGGCGTTGATGCCAACCAGAACTATCTCTATCCCGGCAAGGTGCTGACCTCGATGTTGAAGCGGGTTGACGTAGCGGTTTACAATGTCATGAAGTCGGGCAAGGACGGCACCTTCAAGGGCGGCGTTGCCAACCTGCAAGTCTTGGGCTTGGCACAGGATGGCGTCGGCTATGCCATGGATGACAACAACAAGGCGCTGGTTTCGGCCGACATGGCTGCGGCGGTTGAAAAAGCCAGGGCCGGCATCATAGATGGCTCAATCAAGGTGCATGACTACATGTCCGACAACAAGTGCCCGGTTGAGTAAGATTTAGAAAGTCCCCACCCCTGCCCCTCCCCGAAGATCGGGGAGGGGTGAAGTTTGTATCACCCCTACCCGCTTTGCGGGGAGGGGTGAGTGCCTTCTCCCCTCCCCAATCCTTGGGGAGGGGCCGGGGGTGGGGAGTTCAAGTCATGACCCCCGCCCTTGAACTCATCAACATCGACAAGCGCTTTGGGGCGGTTCATGCCAACAAGGATGTGTCGCTGTCGATTGCGCAGGGGTCAATCCATGGCATCGTCGGTGAAAACGGGGCTGGCAAATCCACTTTGATGTCGATCCTGTTTGGCTTTTATGCCGCCGACAAGGGTGAGATCAGGGTCAAGGGCAATCCGGTAAAAATCAAAACCTCGACCGATGCCATCGCCCTTGGCATTGGCATGGTGCACCAGCATTTCATGCTGGTAGAACCCTTTACAGTGCTGGAAAATATTGTGTTGGGGGTTGAGGGTGGCGCACTCATCGGGCCAGCCTTGTCCAAGGCCCGCACGGAACTCAAACGGCTGGCCGATGAGTATGAACTGGATGTGGATCCCGATGCTGTCGTCGGCGAGCTTCCGGTGGGCTTGCAGCAGCGGGTTGAAATCCTCAAGGCGCTCTACAAGGGTGCTGAAACACTGATTCTCGACGAACCCACGGGTGTGCTCACGCCGGATGAAGCTGATCACCTGTTTCGCATTCTCGCAACGCTGCGCGACCAGGGCAAGACCGTCATTCTGATTACCCACAAGCTGCGCGAGATCATGGCGATCACCGATCATGTGGCGGTCATGCGGCGGGGCGAACTTGTCGCCAATCTTGAAACCAAAAACACTTCAGTGGAAGAACTGGCCGAAGCCATGGTGGGGCGGCGGGTTTTGCTGCGGGTGGAAAAAGCCAAGGCCAAGCCCGGCGAGATTGTGCTTGAGGTGCGGCATGTGACGTGGCGCGACCGCAAAAACATTGCCCGCGTCGATGATGTGTCCTTCACGGTGCGCCGGGGCGAAATCGTCGGCATCGCCGGGGTTTCGGGCAATGGCCAGTCGGAATTGCTGGATTGCATTGCCGGGATTACGAGGCCCAGTAGTGGCGAGATCATCTTCGAGGGCAAGAGCATTGGCCACTTGGGCGATCCTGCCCATGTGCGGGCACAAGGGCTGGCCCATGTGCCTGAGGATCGCCAACACCGGGGGCTGATCACGGCTTTCGATGCATCAGAGTCGGCCATATTGGGCTGGCACCGCGACGCGAATTTGGGCCGGGGTTTCCGTCTGGATCGCCAGGCCGTGATCAAGCGCGCCCAAGCGGAAATGCTGGACTTCGATGTCAGGCCCGCCAACCCCTTGTTGAAGAGTTCCAAGTTCTCAGGCGGCAACCAGCAGAAGATCATTCTCGCCCGTGAGATTGAACGGGACCCGGATTTGCTCATCGTCGGACAACCAACGCGCGGTGTTGACATCGGTGCCATTGAATTCATCCACAAGCGGCTGATCCAGTTGCGCGACCAGGGCAAGGCCATTTTGCTGGTGTCGGTCGAACTCGATGAAATCCGTTCCCTGTCGGACCGCATCATTGTGATGTTTGCGGGGCGGATCATGGGCGAACGGGCGGGTGATACGGATGAACGGGAACTCGGGTTGCTGATGGCTGGCGTCCAGAGGGATGCGGCGTGATGGAAAGCATCTTAATCACCGGAGGCCCTTCGAGGCCCGCCAAGGGGCGGGCACCTCAGGGTGAGGGATACGGTTTTTCCCTCACCCTGAGGTGCTCGCCCCAGTATCAATCATGGCGAGCCTCGAAGGGCCTGCGCAAGACGAGAAAGTTATCATGACCGCTCGCGGCGATCTCCCCGTTTGGGTTGATGTGGGGGTGATCCCGTTGCTCAATTTGTTGTTGGCGCTGATTGCCACTTCAGTGGTCTTTCTGCTGATCGGCGAAAACCCCCTTGAATGCCTTGGCATCATGATCAGGGGTGCGGTCGGTTCCCTGAAGGGCTGGAGCTATCTTTTCTATTACGCCACCAACTTCATCTTCACAGGCCTTGCCGTGGCTGTGGCTTTCCATGCTGGCCTCTTTAACATTGGTGGCGAAGGCCAGGCGTATTTTGCCGGGCTTGGAGCGGCCATGGTTGGCCTCGGTCTGGATTTTCTGCCCTGGCCCCTGTTGATTCCCTTGGCCATCATCGCGTCGGCCCTGTTTGGCGCCCTGTGGGGCGTAGTGCCGGGCTATCTGCAAGCGAAGCGCGGCAGCCATATTGTCATCACCACGATCATGTTCAATTTCATTGCCTCCAGCCTGATGGTTTATCTGATCAACTACTGGTTCAGGCCTGTCGGCAAGATGGCGGTGGAAAGCCGTGAACTGACGTCAGCCTATATTCTCAGCTTCCGTGAGATTGCCCGGCAGTTTTTTGATTATCGCCTGCCCGCCTCGCCGCTCAATCTCACGGTGTTCCTGGCGCTGCTGGTGGCGTGGGCCGTCTGGTATTTCCTCTGGCGTAGCAAGCTTGGCTACGAACTTCGCGCTGTTGGTTTGAACAGTGACGCCTCTACCTACGCCGGTATCAAGCCCGACAGAATTGTGATCATCGCCATGGCCATATCAGGCGGACTGGCGGGCCTGGTGGCGGTCAATGAAGTTCTGGGGGCCCAGCACCGTCTACTGCTGGAATATGTGCAGGGCGCTGGCTTTGTCGGCATTGCGGTTGCCCTGATGGGCCGCAATCATCCGATAGGCATCGTGCTCGCTGCCATGCTGTTTGGGTTGTTGTATCAAGGTGGCACGGAGCTGACATTTGCCAAACAGCATATCAACCGCGACATGATCGTGGTGGTGCAGGGCCTTATCATCCTGTTCATGGGCGCGTTGGAGCAGGCCTTCCGGCCCTGGCTCACGGCGCTGTTTTTCAAGGTGGAGGACTGATGCTTGAAATCTTCCTTGGAGCTGAAACGCTTTCATCGACGGTCCGGATGTCGATACCGCTGATCTTTGCCTGCCTGGCAGGCCTGTGGTCTGAACGCTCTGGCATTGTCGATATCGGCCTTGAGGGCAAGATGTTGATTGCGGCCTTCACGGCGGCAGCGGCGGGAGCATTTTATGGCTCGCCCTGGCTGGCACTTCTGCTTGCCATTTTTGTCTCGATCGGTTTTTCGCTGATCCATGGCTATGCCTCGATCCACCAGCGGGGCAATCAGGTGGTGTCGGGTGTCGCCATCAACATGCTGGCGGCTGGTCTTGCGGTTGTCATCGGCAACAAGTGGTTCAGGGAAGGTGGCCGCACGCCGCCCTTGTCGGGCGATGCGCTGTTTCCGGTGCTTAACATTCCAATGCTTGATGCATGGGGCGGCTATTTCAGGATCATCAATGGCCATTCCATTCTGGTCTATCTGGCTTTTGTCAGTGTGGCAGTTTCAGCCTGGGCGCTGGCCAAGACGCGCTTTGGCCTCCGCTTGCGGGCGGTGGGAGAAAATCCCCATGCCGTTGATACGGCGGGGATCAGTGTGACCCGGCTGCGTTATCAGGCGGTGATCATTGCAGGTGTGTTATGTGGCTTTGCGGGAACTTATCTCTCGGTGGCCTTGCAAGGGTCTTTCGTGCGTGACATGTCGGCGGGGCGGGGCTTCATGGCGCTGGCCGCGCTTATTTTTGCCAACTGGCGGGCCTGGCCCTCGATGTGGGCCTGCCTGTTGTTTGGCTATTTGCAAGCGGTTGGCATTCGCATGCAGGGCTTCAAACTGGGTGCCGTGGAAATTCCCGTGCAGTTCATCAACATGCTGCCCTATGTGATGACGGTTGTTCTACTCGCGGGATTTATCGGCAAATCAATTCCGCCACGTGCCTCTGGCGTGCCCTATTCCAAGGACAGGTAAAATGCGTGATTTGGTTTTGGCAGCCATGGAAGCCCGGACGAAGGCCCACGCGCCCTATTCCAAATTTTATGTGGGTGCGGCGATGCGCGATGAGCAGGGCCGCATTCACGGCGGCTGCAACATCGAAAACGCTGCTTACCCGCAGGGCTGGTGTGCAGAGACTTCTGCAATTGCTGCACTTGTCATGGCAGGCGGCAAACGCATCGTGGAAATGGTTGTAATCGGCAACGGCCATGGCCTGTGTACCCCCTGCGGGGGATGCCGACAGAAGATCCGCGAGTTTGCAGCAGGGGATGTTAAAATACATTGCTGCACGGAAGATGGTGAGCTGGTCCGCACTTTCACGCTGGATGAATTGCTGCCCGCTTCCTTTGGTCCGGAGAATTTGCTGTAATCTGCGTATATTGCGAATATTTCAGAATTCGCGTATGTTTAGTCGATGAACTATCACTCCAAGCGCAAGCGCATATTCTCAACGGCCGATCTGTCCCGCCACATCGGCGACGTGACCCATGCTGCCGCTGAAGCACCCGTTACCATCACGCACCACAACAAGCCCCGCTATGTTTTGATGAGCGTTGAAGATTTTGAACGCATCAATCCGCAAAAATCCTACGCGGTCGAGGACATGCCTGGTGATCTTGCCGAGGCCCTTATTGTAGCGATTGATGACATCCTGAGCGGCAAAGTGCCCTATGACGACTAAACGCTTCAGGCAGGGCGACATATTATTCTACCCCTATCGCTGGAAACACCAACCGCCGGCCAAGGTTGAATACCCTAAAGACCGACCGGCCTGCATCGCCCTCATTCTCAGAAACAGTTTTGGTGAGGATGTCCTGACCTTTCTTCCCGTCAGTGACTTGCCACCTGTTGATATTGCAACAGCCATCGAACTTTCGCCATCTGAATTGACGGCGATGGGCTTGTCGGAAATGCGTTTGGCCTTCATTCATTTGTCGGAAGCCAACGTGGACGATATTGGCAAAAGCCTGACTATCAGCCCCAAAACCAGAATAATCGGCCGCTTGCCGCAATCGACGCTGAAGCGCATGTTGACATTGCTCAGGACTCAACTTGTAACCAAAAACATCGAACTGATTCAAAGGGGACGACGTGGCTGATCTTGTCAGGAAAATGGGTGGTCGCTCGCCCAAAACCGCCATCATCCTGGGCTCTGCCCTTGGATCACTGGTGGAGGCGGTGGAGCAGCCGCTGGTTATTCCGTATACTGATCTTCCGGGCTTTCCGGTGCCGAAGATTTCCGGCCATGCGGGCAAGCTCTACGTAGGGAAAATCGGCGGGCATGAAGTGGCGGTGCTGGCAGGGCGGGCGCATCCTTATGAGTCAGGCAATGCCGCTGTCATGCGGCCCGTGCTTGATCAATTGAAAGCCGCCGGGATTGAAAGGCTGATCCTCACCAATGCTGCGGGATCGCTCACAGCTTCGATGAAACCTGGCTCCCTCATGGTTCTCACGGATCACATCAATTGTGCGGGCATGAACCCGCTTATAGGACAGCATGGCGACGAAAATTTTGTTTCGATGACCAATGCCTATGATGCGGATTTGCGACAGCATCTGCTGGCAGCGGCGAAGGCAGAAAAAATCCCGCTGAAGCAGGGCGTCTATTGCTGGTATTCGGGGCCGAGTTTTGAAACGCCTGCCGAAATCCGCATGATGCAGATCATCGGTGGCACGGCGGTTGGCATGTCAACGGCGCCTGAAACCATTATCGCCAGACGGCTTGGCATCAAGGTGCTGGCCATCTCCACCATCACCAATCTGGCGGCGGGCATCAAAGGTGCATCACCTTCACACGAAGAGACCAAGCGCGAAGGTGCAAAAGCGGCTGCACAATTACAGCGATTGCTCGTCCGTTATTTCAGGGACATGGCCTGATGCTGCCGCAAGAGGTGATCCGCCGCAAACGGGACGGTGCTGCGCTGTCGACTGATGAAGTCAAAGGCTTTATTTCAGGGCTGACTTCGGGGGCTGTTTCGGAAGGACAAGTTGCAGCTTTTGCTATGGCGGTGTTCTTCAAGGGCATGACACGCGATGAAGCGGTGGGCCTAACGCTCGCCATGCGGGATTCTGGCACGGTGCTGACATGGGATTTGCCCGGCCCCGTGGTTGACAAGCATTCCTCCGGTGGCATTGGTGATAATATCTCGCTGATGCTGGCACCCATGCTCGCGGCTTGTGGTCTCTATGTGCCAATGATTTCAGGTCGTGGCCTTGGCCACACCGGCGGTACCCTGGACAAACTCGATTCGATTCCCGGCTACAACACCACACCCGATATTGCGCTGTTCAAAAAAGTCACCCGCGAAGTCGGTTGCGCCATCATTGGCCAGACGGCTGATCTGGCACCCGCCGACAAGCGCCTCTATGGCATCAGGGATGTGACGGCGACGGTGGAAAGCGTGCCGCTGATCACCGCCTCCATACTCTCCAAAAAACTCGCTGCGGGCTTGCAACATCTGGTCATGGATGTGAAGTGTGGGTCTGGTGCCTTCATGGCCACCATTGAAGAAGCCCGCGCCCTTGCCACCTCTCTGGTTGCGGTCGCCAATGGGGCTGGCCTCAAGACCACGGCCCTGATCACTGACATGGATGAACCATTGGCCCCTTGTGCGGGCAATGCGCTGGAAGTGGCCCATGCGGCAGAATTCCTGTTGGGCAGACTGAGTAATTCCCGCGTCGAAGATATCAACCTGTCGCTGGGTGCAGAATTACTTGTGAGTGCGGGCCTTGCCGCAACTCAGGCTGAGGCACGACAAAAACTGCAAGCCACACTGACATCGGGCAAGGCAGCCGAACATTTTGACCGGATGACACGGGCCTTGGGTGGTCCTGCTGATTTTCTCGCCAACCACCGGAAACATCTGAAACGTGCGCCCATTATTAAGCCGGTTTATGCGGACGATGAGGGCGTGGTCGCTTCGATCCGCACCCGCGAGCTTGGCCTGGCTGTCATTGAACTGGGCGGCGGCAGGCGCGTGGCATCCGACATGATCAATCCAGCCGTTGGTCTGGAAAATCTTTTGGGCAAGGGCTACCGCACGGATTTTGAAACGCCGCTCTGCATGATCCATGCACAAACCAATGGTGATTTCGAGAAGGCCGCTGGCATCGTCAAGGCAGCCTACACGATTGGCGAAAATGGCGCGTCTGGTCCCAACATCATTGAGCGGATTGTGCCCTAGTGGCCCGCGCCTTCCTCTTCATTCTCGACAGTTTCGGCATTGGTCATGCGCCGGATGCGGCGCGGTTTGGCGATGCGGGGGCAAACACCTTTGGGCATATCGCTGAACGGATGAAGCTAAAGCTTCCGTGTATGGCCTCTCTCGGTTTGGGTCTTGCAGCGCAGGCAGCGGGTGGGAGAAATCCTTTTCCTGATGTCAAACTCATCGGCCGCTGGGGTCATGCAGAGGAAATCTCAGACGGCAATGATACAATCACCGGACATTGGGAAATTGCCGGTGTGCCCGTACCGTTCAAATGGCACTATTACCCCGAAACCATTCCGGCATTTCCGCAAAGCCTGATTGACGACATCGTGAAGCTGGCAAAAATACCGGGCCTGCTGGGCTGCGCCCATGCCTCCGGCATCAAGGTCATCGAAGACTTCGGCGAAGAGCATCTGCGCAGTGGCAAACCCATTGCCTATACATCCGCCGACAGCTGCCTGCAGATTGCCGCCCACGAAGTGGCTTTTGGCCTCCAGCGACTTTATGATCTGTGTCAGGTGGTGCGGGACCTAACCTATGAGAGCAAGCTTGGACGGGTGATTGCCAGGCCATTCCTCGGCGAGACGGTGCAGAATTTTTACCGCACGGGCAACCGCAAAGACTACGCCATCAAACCGCCTATGCCGACTTTGCTGAAAACAGCTACCACTGCTGGACGCCATGTTATCTCGGTTGGAAAGATCGGCGACATTTATGCCCATGATGGCACGGGCGAGGAAGTCAAGGTTTCTGGCAACGCGGCAATGATGGAAAAAGTCATCAGTCTCATGCCGACGCTGAAAGACGGTGGTTTCCTGATGACGAACTTTGTGGATTTCGATACAAATTTTGGCCACCGCCGCGACCCCATCGGTTACGGAAAACTTCTCGAAGAATTCGATATGGCCTTGCCCCTTGTGTTTGCCCAGATGCAACAGGGTGACGTGCTGGTCCTCACCGCCGACCACGGCAATGATCCGACGTGGACTGGCACCGACCATACGCGCGAGCAAATTCCTGTAATGGCTTTTGGACCTGACATGCTTCCCGGAAGCCTGGGCCATCGCAAAAGTTTCGCCGACATCGGCCAGTCTATCGCCAAGCATCTTAATCTGCCAAAGCTATCGGCTGGCACCGCATTCAATTTTTGAAAAGGACACTACTCATATGAAACCAGTCAAATGGGGCATCATCTCCACCGCCAATATCGGCTTGGAAAAAGTCATTCCCGGCATGCTGAAAAGCAGCGAGATTGACGTTGTCGCCATCTCGTCGCGCAATTTGAAAACCGCAAAGGCAGCCGCTGCCAAGCTTGGCATTCCCAAGGCCTATGGTTCCTATGAAGAGATGTTGGCCGATCCTGAAATTGAAGCTGTCTATAATCCCCTGCCCAACCACTTGCATGTGCCCCTGACCATCGCTGCGGTCAAGGCTGGCAAGCATGTGTTGTGTGAAAAACCCATCGCCATCACGGCGAAAGAAGCCATGCAGCTGCGCAAATTGCCCAAGACCAAATTGGTGGCCGAGGCCTTCATGGTGCGTTACGCCAGCCAGTGGCTAGAGGCAAAGTCGCGGGTCAAGAAAGGCGAGATTGGTGAAGTGCGAGCCATCCAGGTGATGTTCAGCTATTTCAACCGTGACCCCAAGAACGTCCGCAACATGGCAGATATTGGCGGCGGCGGCATGCTCGACATTGGCTGCTATCCCATCACCATCTCACGCTTTATCTTTGACGGTGATCCCTTAAGGGTCGCAGCAACCATTGATCATGACCCCAAATTCAAGGTGGACCGTTTGGCGGGTGGCATTCTGGAATTCAGCAAAGGCCGTCATCTCAGCTTCACAGTCTCAACCCAATTGGCGCCCTTCCAGCGTGTGCAGATCATGGGCACCAAGGGCCGGATTGAAATCGAAATCCCGTTCAATGCACCACCCGACAAGCCCAACCGCTATTTCGTGCAGGGCATGGCCATGAACGAGGGGGAGTGGGTATCGCTTCCCGTGGTTGATCAATACATGCAACAGGCTGAGGGTTTTGGCCGGGCCATTCGCAAAAAGCAGAAACTGGCCTGGGGTATTGAAGATGCCATCACCAACATGAAAATCATCGACGCCCTGTTCAAATCAGGCAAAACTGGACGCTTTGAAAAGATCAAATGATTGGGGCGGTTCCAGTTTTCCTGGAATCGCAGTCACACTCTCGGAGCGTCATCCCCACGAAAGTGGGGAACCAGACTTTCAACCAGCTCACATGCGGAAAGTCTGGTTTCCCGCTTTCGCGGGAATGACGGTATGCTTGAGTTGCTGGTTCAAACCAATCGGGAACCGCTCTAGCTGATCATTCTCGGTTATAGATGTCGTCGTAGCGGATGATATCATCTTCCCCGAGATAATCGCCGAACTGCACCTCGATGATGTCGACCACGTTGTCGTGCAGGTTTTCCAAGCGGTGTTTGGCACCCAGCGGAATATCAACCGATTGTCCCCGCGTCAGAGTGAGGATGGCGGCATCGACAGTGACAGTGGCTGTGCCATTCACCACGGTCCAATGTTCCCAGCGGTGTTTGTGGCTTTGCAGGGAAAGTCGCCCGCCCGCCGTTACGCTGAGTCGCTTCACCTTGAAGCCCGGTTGTTCGTCCAAAACAAAAAAGGCCCCCCAGGGCCGGGTTTCGCTGGTCATGTAACAACTCCTGTTGACCCGTCATATGAGGCTGCTTGAACCGAAACAAGGAGACTGGCAATGAGTTTGCATCGCGCAATTGACGCAAGCCCCCATTCATGCCAATAAGCCCGCCAACTGCCATGGGCCCTTCGCTTGATGGCACCCGTTTTGTTTTTGAAACGGGAGAGTTTCAACCCCTACAGGATCATTCATGGCCAATACATCATCCGCCAAGAAGGCAACCCGCGTTGCAACACGGCGCGCCACCATCAATAAAAACCGCATCAGCCTGGTGCGCTCAACCGTGCGCAAAGTCGAAGAAGCCATTGCCTCAGGCAAAAAGGCCGATGCTGAAACAGCTTTGAAGGCTGCTACGCCGCAGCTCGCCCGCGGTGCGCAAAAAGGCGTCATGCATAAAAACGCGGCGTCGCGCAAAGTTTCGCGCCTGACCGCCCGCGTCCGGGCCATGGCCACCTGATCAATCCAGATTAAGCCGGAATTTCCGCAAGCGTCTTGGATGCTTGTGGTTTTCCAAAATCGCCCAAAGCACAAAAACGCCGCTGAATTCATTCAGCGGCGTCTTTTTTTGTCCGAGTAAGGACCATATTGAATCAAATAATCATTTATTTTCAATTGGTTGATGAGCTGAACGGGAAGTGCCCGCAGGCTGTTGGCCCTTAGCTGATGTCAAGATCATTTAATTACTGAAAGTCGGTTTTCTGGTCCCATTGATAGGGATTGGCTGGTTAATTGGAAATCGCCCGCGAGTTTCAGCAACTTATGACAAAATCGTGTCCGTGGAACGGCAGCAGATTCAAGATTGAAGCCGACTTTCCGGGCCTTCCCCTCCTCAAGCAGGGAAAACACCTTGCGCCCCCGACGTGGGCTTGCTTAGTCTAAAATCCAAGTTACCGGGAACCTTATGTCCCCACAAAGGACAGCAGGTAACAAGTGTGACAGGGACGGCGGCTCAAGGGGTGAGGTTACCCCCTTGAATAAGCAATAAATGTGAGTGGGAACGTCAGGCGTTTGTTTTGACGTCGCGAGGGGTTGTGTTCATGCTGATGTCTTTGACATCCGGCAGCAATTCTTTTGCGGTTTTTTCCAGTCATGAACAGAAAAGCGCTTTTGATCAGGGGATGATTATTCCTGGGTCGGGAGAGCATAACAGGGGGCAGGCCTATCGCAATTTCAGTCTTCAAAACTGCAATTGTGCGGGTAGCGATATAATAAACATGACGAATGCACGGGCCACAGAAACAGTGGCGATCAATTCAAACATAGCGGCGGGCCCTGAAAAGCTTGTTTTGACAGTGGCGGAAATGCGCGAGAAATGGCTGCGAATTCAGACAAGACTGCGCTCAGAACTGGGCGAGGACCTGTTTAATTCGTGGTTTGCCCGCATGGAAATTGAAGGGCTTTCTGCGGATCAGCTGTTGGTTTCGGTTCCAACCCGTTTTCTCAAAAGCTGGATTGAAAACCACTACCTGCAAAAATTGCGGGCGATTGCCGAGGCAGAGCTGGCAACAGGCTTGAGTCTTGTCATCAAGGTCAGAAACCAGGGGCAAACCCAGACAGCTTCGGCTGCCGCGAGACAAATGCCAGCAATGGTTCGGTTACAGCCAGCTGCCGACAAGGCCGGGCATCGGTCAACTGTTGGCAATGTCGAGGTGCAGGCAACTCCCGGTCGGATACGGTCAGCATCTGAAGCGGATGTAGCACTTCAGGCTCAAATTGGCAGTTCCAATGAACCGGCCAGCAGCGATATTGGCCAGACTTTCGACACGTTCATGGTTGGTGCGGCCAACCAGTTGGCCCATGCGGCGGCCCAGCGGGTGGCCCAGGCCTCCCAAGGTGCCGTGTTGAGCTTCAATCCACTTTATATCCACGCACCGACAGGCCTTGGCAAAAGCCACCTGTTGAATGCCATTGCCCACAAGGTGAAGAAAACCCAACCCCGCCGCAATGTGCTGATGCTGACGGCTGAGCGCTTCATGGTGGGCTTTATTCAGGCGCTGCGCCAGCGCGATACCCTATCGTTCAAGGACCAGTTCCAGAATGTCGACGTGTTGCTGATTGATGACTTCCAGTTTCTGCAAGGCAAATCCATGCAGCAGGAATTCTGCCATGCCTTCAATTCGCTGGTGGATGCAAAACGCCAGGTGGTGATTGCGGCTGATGTGCCGCCTGCCCAGCTTGATGCCATTGATCTCAGGATGCGGTCGCGCATGCTGGGGGGACTGGTCATCGATATTGAAGCGCCCGATGAAGAGTTGCGGCGCAAGATTGTCGAGGCCCGCCATGCCCTGATGGTCGAGCGCGATCCGCAGCAGATGATCTCGCCTGATGTGCTTGATTTGATTGCCCACCGCATTGCCGGCGGCGGGCGAGAACTTGAAGGCGCACTTAACCGCGTCATTGCCTACCAACAGTTCAATAACCAGCCGATCACCCTTGATCTTGCAGGCATGGTGCTGCGCGATGCGGCGATGCAGGGCAATCAGGATCCCAGCCGGATCAAGATTGACGACATTCTGAAAGTCGTGGGCCGCCATTACAATGTGGCCAAGGCCGACCTGTTGTCGCCGCGCCGTGCCCGCACCGTGGTAGTGCCCCGGCAGATTGGCATGTATCTGGCCAAAAAACTCACCAGCCGTTCCTTGCCGGAAATCGGGCGGCGGTTTGGCGGGCGGGACCATTCAACCGTGCTGCATGCGGTGCGCAAGATCGACGAGCAGATCAGGACGGATGAAAATCTGGCCAAGGACGTGGCCTTGTTGATCCGTCTGGTTGAGCAACAATAGCTTAAAACCAGAGAATCCAGCTTGAAAAATGGGCCGCAAACCGCCAAGGTTCGCGGCCCAAAAGCAATTATCTCCCTCATTTGGAATATCAGTCAGCCATGCGTGTCACCATCGAGCGGTCAGCCTTTCTCAAAGCCTTGAACCATGTTCAAAGTGTTGTGGAGCGGCGCAACACCATTCCCATCCTGTCGAATGTTCTGGTGCAGGCAACGCAAGGCAAGGTGAAGCTCACAGCAACTGATCTTGATATCGAAATCGTTGAATCAGTGGTGGCCGAAACAGCCCGCGAGGGCGCTGCCACCGTGCCCGCCCACATGCTTTATGACATCGTGCGCAAATTGCCAGAAGGAGCCCAACTTTCGTTGGAACAGGGACCTGACAGTTCGCGCATCACCATCACGGCAGGTCGTTCCAAATTTGCCTTGCAAGCTTTGCCTGCCGAAGATTTTCCGGATCTTTCAAGCGGCACATTTGGCAACCAGTTTGAACTTCCAGTGGCGTCGCTGAAGTTCCTCATTGAAAAAACCCGCTTTGCCATTTCAACCGAGGAAACCCGGTATTATCTCAACGGGATTTATCTGCACCAGAATGCACCCTCAGAATCCTTGCGGGCGGTGGCGACGGATGGCCATCGTTTGGCGCAAGCCCAGGTGCCATTGCCTCAGGGTGCCGATGGCATGCCCGGCGTGATTGTGCCGCGAAAAACCGTGCAGGAAATTGTCAAGCTGCTGGAAGGCAATGACGGCAATGTTGAGGTGGCGCTGTCATCATCGAAGATCCGTTTTTCAACCGAACATCTGGTGCTGACGTCAAAACTGATTGATGGCACATTCCCGGATTATGAGCGGGTGATCCCGCGCAACAACGACAAGATTTTGATCGCTGATGCCAAGCCTTTCGCGCAAGCTGTGGACCGGGTTTCAACCATCTCTCTCGAAAAGAGCCGGGCGGTAAAGCTTTCGTTGCATGATGGCAAGCTTACGTTGGTTGTCAACAATCCGGATTCTGGTTCGGCTGAAGAAGAGATTGTCGTGGACTATGACAAGGACCTGATCGAAATCGGTTTCAACTCGCGATATCTCCTCGATGTGGCAAGCCAGATCACGGCGGAGACCATCCGCTTTGAATTCCAGGATTCCGGCTCGCCAACACTGGTGCGCGATCCCAATGATGCGAATTCACTCTATGTGCTGATGCAGATGCGGGTGTGAAGACGGGTCAGATGACCCGTCCTATCACACCCAAGCCTGCGCAAGCTGTTTCACGTCTCACCCTGACCGACTACCGAAACTATGAGCGTTTGCGGTTGGAGCCTCCTTCCGGGCTAATTGCCTTGGTGGGAGCCAATGGGGCGGGAAAGACCAATCTGCTGGAAGCGATTTCCTTACTGGCACCGGGGCGGGGTTTGCGGGGGGCGGAGTTTTCCAGCTTGGGCCGTCGGCAGGCAAACGTTGCCGATGGACAAGCTTGGGCGGTTTCGGCGCGGGTTGTCGGGCCATCGGGCGAATGCCAATTGGGTTCGGCCTGGAGTGCGTCTGCGGAAGTTGGCGGGCCATCCAGTCGGGCCATTCTGATCGATGGGCAATTGCAGAAAAGCAGCGGCAACCTCGCCAACCTTCTGCGCATTGTCTGGTTGACGCCCCAGCTTGACCGGTTGTTTTCCGGCCCCACTTCTGAACGTCGCCGCTACCTCGACCGCATGGTGCTGCTGTTCGATGCTGCCCACGGCAGCCGGATCAACGCTTTTGAAAAACTCATGCGTGAGCGCAATGCCCTGCTGCAGCAAACCCGCATCGACCAGCAATGGGCTACCAGCCTGGAAAAACAAATGGCTGAGAGCGCCATTGCCATATCGGCGGCACGGTTGCAGGCTGTGACCAATCTCGGACGTTATCTGGATGATGAAAATCTGCCGGGACCGTTTCCCTGGTCAAGCCTGTCGGTGATTGGCGATATCGAAACCTTGGTCACCACGCTGCCTGCCCTGGCCGCTGAGGACCACTACCGGAACTTGCTGCGCGAAGGCCGGAGCCAAGACCGGGCCGCAGGCCGCACCCTTGCAGGCCCGCACCGCAGCGATTTGAAGGTTCAACACGGGCCAAAGGGCATTGCGGCTGCTGAAGGGTCCACAGGCGAACAGAAAGCCCTGTTGATTGGCCTCGCTCTGGCCCAGGCGCAGGCCATCCGCAGTGTAGCCGGAGCTGCCCCTGTGATGCTGCTCGACGAGATAGCCGCCCATCTCGACAAGGCCAGGCGCGAAGCCTTGTTTGGCCTGTTGCAGGACTTGAGACTTCAGGTCTGGATGACCGGCACAGAACCTGAACTTTTCCATGGTGCCCGCACTTCCGGCATGGTCTATCATGTTGAAAATGGCAGTTTGCGCGAATCATGATGGCTGCCAAATCATCAATTATCTTTTGAGAATTCGGCTGAACTGACCATGGCAAATGACGTAACCCCTCCCGAGGAATATGGCGCGGATTCCATTCGCATCCTGAAGGGGCTTGATGCCGTCAGAAAACGTCCGGGCATGTATATCGGTGACACCGATGATGGTTCGGGCCTGCATCACATGGTCTATGAAGTGGTCGATAATGCCATCGACGAAGCTTTGGCCGGACATGCCACATTAGTCACCGTCACCCTCAATGCCGAAGGCTCCGTCACTGTCACCGACAATGGTCGCGGCATTCCGACAGGCATCAAGGATGACGACGACAATGATCCGAAGCGTTCGGCTGCTGAAATCGTCATGACCGAACTGCATGCAGGCGGCAAATTTGACCAGAATTCCTACAAGGTCTCGGGCGGTTTGCATGGTGTTGGTGTTTCGGTGGTGAATGCCCTGTCGGCGAAACTGCAACTCACCATTCACCGTGACAACAAAACCCATCACATGACTTTCACCCACGGTGTGCCCGATGCGCCCTTGAAAGTGACGGGATCATCCGATGGTAAGCGCGGCACGGAAGTGACGTTTCTGCCGTCGACAGACACCTTCACCAAAACCGAATTTGATTTTGCCACCCTCGAGCATCGCTTGCGCGAACTGGCCTTCCTGAATTCCGGCGTGCGCGTCACCCTCACCGACAAGCGCGGGGTTGAGCCCCATGTGGTTGAGCTTTATTACGAGGGCGGCATTGCGGCCTTCGTGCATTACCTCGACCGTTCCAAAACCCCATTGCTCAAGCAGCCCATCCTGATCAAGGGTGAGCGGGATGGCATTACGGTGGAATGTGCGATGTGGTGGAATGACAGCTACAATGAAAGCGTGTTCTGCTTCACCAACAACATTCCCCAGCGTGATGGCGGCACGCATTTGGCGGGCTTTCGGGGTGCGCTGACCCGCGTGATCAACAGCTACTCCGCCAGTTCAGCCAAGAAAGACAAACTTGCCGTCACCGGCGATGACGCCCGGGAAGGCCTGACCTGTGTATTGTCAGTCAAAGTGCCTGATCCGAAATTTTCGTCACAGACCAAAGACAAGCTGGTTTCATCCGAGGTGCGACCTGTCGTCGAAAACTATGTCAATGATGCGCTGGGAGCGTGGTTTGAGGAACACCCTTCGGATGCCAAGTTGATCGTCAACAAGATCTTCGAAGCAGCGGCAGCGCGTGAAGCGGCACGCAAAGCGCGGGAACTGACCCGGCGCAAGGGGGCGTTGGATATTTCTTCGCTGCCCGGAAAACTTGCGGATTGCCAGGAACGCGATGCTGCACTTTGCGAACTCTATATTGTCGAGGGCGATTCCGCAGGCGGCTCCGCCAAACAGGCGCGCAACCGCGACAATCAGGCGGTGCTGCCGCTCAAGGGCAAAATTCTCAATGTCGAACGGGCACGTTTTGACAAGATGTTGTCGTCAACCGAAATCGGCACCTTGATCACGGCACTTGGCACAGGCATTGGCCGTGAGGAATTCAACATTGAAAAACTGCGCTATCATAAAATCATCCTGATGACCGACGCCGACGTCGATGGTGCCCATATCCGGACCTTGCTCCTGACGTTTTTCTACCGCCAGATGCCCACCATCATTGAACGCGGCCATCTCTATATCGCCCAGCCACCGCTTTACAAAATCAAGCGGGGCAGTTCCGAGCAGTATCTGAAAGACAACAAGGCGTTGGAAGAAAACCTCATCGGCTCGGGCCTTGACGGGGTCAAGCTAGTGCTGGCCGATGGTTCGGAACGGGCGGGTGCTGACCTCAAGTCAATCGTTGACGAGGCCCTTGCCATTCGCACCATCATTGAAAGCCTGCATTCGCGATATCCCACCATGGTGATTGAACAGGCGGCGATTGCCGGTGCGCTCAATCCTGAAATTGTTTCGAACGCCGAAAATTCACAAGCAGCGGCGGATTATGTGGCGCGGCGTCTGGATTTGCTTTCCGATGAAACGGATCGCGGCTGGCAGGGGGAGGCCACAACAGATGGCGGCTTGGCGTTTGGCCGTGAACAACGCGGCGTCAAAGAGAGCTGGCTGATTGATTCAAAACTCATCGGTTCCTCCGATGCCCTGAGGCTTGACCGCAAAGCCACGCACCTGCAGGAAATCTATGCAAGGCCCGCAAAGCTGCGTCGCCGGGATGGTGATACGCCGATCAATGGTCCGCTGGGCCTGCTCGAAGCCGTATTTGCTTCAGGCCGCAAAGGCGTTTCCCTGCAACGCTACAAAGGCCTTGGCGAAATGAACCCCGACCAGTTGTGGGAAACCACACTTGATCCCAATGTGCGCACGTTGCTGCGGGTGAAAGTGGCGGAGATGGATCAGGCCGATGACATTTTCACCAAGCTCATGGGCGACGTGGTTGAACCGCGCCGCGACTTCATCCGCGAAAATGCTTTGAACGTTGCGAATCTCGACGTTTAAGTATCCCACACCGGGCACCAGGCCCCATTGACCAGTCTGCGTCCCTCATCCAGTTTGCGGATGGTGGCAATCTCATCTGCTACCAACACCACATCCTTGGCCTTGAAATTGGCGGCGATGCGTTGGGGGTTGCTGGAGGATGGGATGACCACATGGCCTTCGGCCATCAGAAAGGCCAGTGCCACTTGTTCCACCGTGGCACCATGTTTGGCAGCAATCGCAGCCAGAGAAGGATTGCCAGCCAAGGCACCCCGGGCCAGCGGACAATAGGCGGTTGTGGAGATGCCATGGGACCTCGTGTAGTCAACAGCCAGACGATTTTGCATCAGCACATGGATTTCAATCTGGTTGGTGATGATGGGGCGCTTGCCCAAAATGCGAAGGGCGGCATCAAGATATTTCTTGGTGAAGTTGGAAACACCGATGTGGGCCGCCAGACCCGCATCATAGACCTCAGCAAATTGCTGCACGTAGTCATTGACGTCATACTGGTCCTGGATCGAGGGCCAGTGCAACAACAACAAATCCACCTTGTCCACCCGCAGCTTTTCCAGTGATGCCCGCGCATGGGGCATGACCTGACCCGGGCCAAAATTTTCCGGTGCAACTTTCGTGGTGATGAAGATTTCCGCACGGGGCACGCCACTGTCGGCAATGGCCTTGCCGACAAATTCTTCGTTGTTGTAACCCTCAGCCCCGTCGATATGGCGATAGCCCACATCAAGGGCGGCGCGCACGCCTTTGTAGGCAGCATCACCCATGTGGTTCCATGTGCCATAGCCAAGTTGCGGGATGGGGCCGATCTTTTTCATCGTAGCGTTGCTCCTGTTTCAAGTAACTATACAGTTATTATACCATTTTCGGCAATCGCAATTTTTGTGACTTTGCTGAGGAGCAGATAGTCTTCCCGCGCCACTGCAAGAACCGGACATTGTTTGCCGTAAAGTCTTGCGGCAACAGCTGCGCCGACAGCGAGGTTGATATCAGGCACCATGAGAATGATGCCAAAGGGAGCAGTGCCCCGGCGGATAGCTTCAGCGATGCCACCGGGTGTGCCGCCGGAGCCGCGGGTTTCCGGCAACAAAAGGATGTGGCCGCCGAGATATGCGCCGGATTGCGGGTGATGGGTATCAACGATCTTGCCCGACCTTGGATCATAGGCTCCCCAGAAGCTCACAGGTTCGGTGAGCACCAACACCGGGCCTTGGGCTGAACCACCATTGAGAATTGTTGCCTTGATCATGTCGAACCCCACAATGTCGGATCACGCCAGACTTCACCGCGCACAGCACTTTCAACGCATTCCCTGAGCGAACCAAAGCATACTTCAACCGGCAACATGCCAGGGGCATAATAGGCCCACTTGGCAGAATTGGTCATGACGCGACCTTTCATGCCATTGATGCCCGGTGCATAGTAACTGCAAATGTCGCCAATGATTGTAATGCCAGCGCGTTGCAGGACTTCATCCCCGCCCGTGGATTTGATATAGTCCCAAACAAAACGTGAGGTGGTGATGGTGAATGGTACTTTGACTTTGCGCCCCTCAAGGGTTTCGACAACCGCACGAAATTCCGAGGCCGAAAAATGCGGCGTGCCCAGTGCCACCATGTCGAGAGGGCCATCTTGGCTGGATGAGAGTTGGGATTGCGCTGTGATGAGATCATCAGGCGTGAGCGTGAAAGCGTCACCCCCGGTGAACACCGCTTCCAGCGAAGCTGCTTCAGGTGTCACACCAACGCCATGCCATAGTTCAACGCCGCCCGATGAGGCAACTGCGGTGCTGACAGCTTTCAGGTCATCGGTGTTGGTGGAAGACAACAAACCCGTGACAACAGGCACACGCCGCCCGGCAATGCGTCCAATGTGATGGCCCAGCAGATGATGGAAAATGTTTTCGCCACGCCAGCTTTCAGGCAGCTGCGAGACATCAAAACACAACGCCGCCCTTCGACCTGCATCGGTGTGTAACCCCGCATAGGGAGCTTTGCCAATCAGGGCACAGGCCACATCGAGATAGTCGCCATATTTGTTGGTGCGGGCCCCCACGGCGGAATTGTAGTAGGTCACCGCATTGGACTCACCCACCACAATGTGTTCGCCAAATTTTGGACCGCCGGGAATTTGATAGGGCGCGCAGGTCCAGGTGGGTTTGCAGCCCAGTTGGGCATAAAGCTGCATGAGTTTGCGTGCACCTTCAACCATTTCGGTGTCGGGATTGCCGTCATAAAGCTGCGGGTGGGTGGCCGACACCACGCCATTGTTGGTCCAGGCCGGGATGGGAAATCTGGCACCCTGGTCCAACATGAATTGGGCAAAATCAACATGCGCCTGACCGTTGTAAAAGCAGGCATCGATATGCGCATAGGTGACGGGAATGAGATGCGGCGCCTGCAGGATGCGGGCGGCCTGCAGCACCAGCTGCATGGCAAACTGCATGGCCGATCCCTGATGGCCGGAAAGGGTGTCGCGGTCGGCTGAAGTGATATCCATGGCCGCCAGTCTACAGCGTGCCCCGTGATGAGTTCCACTGCAATAACTGTGATCGTTTCGGCCAGCAGAAGCTCACCCGCCGTCGATGATCGTGGCGTTTTCCCAGGTCGTAGCCCGCGCGCTTGGCACGGCCCAACATGTCAAGCGTCACGTTCTCAAGCTTGATGCCCAGATCTTCTAAAATCAAGTCTTCCGAAATCACCTGACCACCCGAAAGCACAGCGATGTCTTCCAGCATGGCCGTGGCGAGCGATCACCGAAGCCCGGAGCCTTGACAGCACAAATCTTCAAACCGCCGCGCAGCTTGTTGACAACCATCTCGTTTCTAACTGTTGTACAACTTGAGATTTTGCTTGCCCCTCCCCCCAGTTATGCTGATACCACCAGTAGACTGAATCAGTGGAGCCTTTACCTTGAGCGACAGTGAACGAGAACCTGCTGAGGTGGCTGATCCAAAGTTGGAAACGCCACGTGATGACCGATACGCCCATTGGAATGATGAGCGCTATCAGAGCAAACACATGCAGGGCTGGCGAGGTAATCTTCGATTTGATGCAAAGCATTTTGGCTGGCCAATGCTCAAGTGGGCAATAAGTGCGAATTTTGGACCTTGGCCAATGCAGCTCTGTCTTGTGCTCATCATAATCATTTATCTTGCAAAGAAATATCTGTTCTAAATTTAGGCAGACAACTCAGTCAGTCACCGAATTAGTCGAGTTCTCAATTTGGTACCGGGCCTATGGGGACGCTTCCCTTTATCCCCCCCTTTACCCCCCGGCAATGTCGGCCTTCTAGCCAACGCCGTCGATGATCGTGGTATTTTCCGTGGTCGTGCGCCACGCGTTTTGCACGGCCCAACATGTCCAACGTCACGTTTTCCAACTTGGCATCAAAACAGGAATCGTCCACCCACAATCCAGTGTTGACAAACTACCGTTTTGTAGTTACATATATGCAGCTACGGAAGCCACGATGACCGACTGGATCTGGGACGAACGAAAGAGCCAAAGCAGTCTTGCCAAGCACGGCTTTGGATTTGATTTTGCACAGTTGGTCTTTGACGATCCATTGTCATGTTCAAGATTGGATGAATATGGAGGCGAAGAGCGATGGCAGACAATCGGGCAAGTTGGCGTGGCGGTGATTCTTGTCGTTCACACCATGCAGTTTGAAGAAGAGCCTGGTCGCATCATCACAGCCCGTAACGCTACGCGCATCGAAAGGAGACAATATGAAGAAGGTGAATTCTAAAGCACTCACTCCCGCACATCAACGCATCGCCCAAAAGCTGGCGGCAATGCGAGATGAAGATATCGACTTCTCCGACGTGCCCGAACAGCGCGATTGGAAAGGTGCAAAACGCGGCGTGTTTTACAAACCGATCAAACAGCAGCTCACGTTGCGGTTAGACGCGGATGTGGTGGACTGGTTCAAGCAACAGGGTGCGGGGTATCAGACGGAGATCAATGCGGTGTTGCGGAAGCATGTGGGGAGGAAGCTGGGGTAGTGGGCCGCGTCAGCACGGAAAGTTTTGACGACGTCCTTGCAGAGCAAGGCACGCTTGAGGGGTCCGAGGACTTGGCCATCAGCCAAGTGCTGGCTTGGCAAATCGCCGAAGGCATCACAAAAACCGTGATGGCCCACCGCATGAAAACCCACCGGAGGCAGCTGGACCGCTTGCTTGATCCGGAGAACAAATCCGTGACGCTAAGCACACTCAGACGGGCGGCGACGGCGCTGGGGCGGAAGTTGTATGTGGAGATTGGGGGCGGGGGAAAGGGAAGCGTCCCCATTTCCTTCTTGTCACCGCCCGTAATGCTACACGCATGGAAAGGAAACGGTATGAAGAAGGTGAATTCTAAAGCGCTGTCTCCCGCGCATCAACGCATCGCCGAGAAACTGGCAGCCATGCGCGATGAAGCCATCGACTTCTCCGACATCCCCGAACAGCTTGACTGGACAGACGCGAAGCGCGGCGTGCTCTACAAGCCCGTCAAACAGCAATTGACGCTGCGGCTGGATGCGGACGTGGTGGACTGGTTCAAGCGGCAGGGTGCTGGGTATCAGACGCAGATCAACGCGGTGTTGCGGAAACATGTGGGGCGGAAAGTGGGATAGAAAGAGGTGTACAAAAAGGGAAGCGTCCCCTTTGCCCATTTTGACGCCCTTTGTGTGACCCCAGCCTATTGTAGGAACGCCGACATCGTCTAAGTATGCTTTTAGTGCCACACCCCCTCCGGGGCCCTGTTCCCAATCCATTATTAAGCCTGCACCATTTGGGGAAAGGGAAAAATTGCTATTGGGTAACGCCGTATTCGTCGCCATCTTTTTAGTTTCTCCATGGTCATTTCAGTTCTCGCTATTTTAGCGAGTCATACAACTTGCATTCCCAGTCCGTAGATCGAACAAAGTATTTTTTTCCATCTGATCGGCCATCAATGTAAGCAAAGCTACCAAATATGAATTGGCTGGTTTGGTTGCTTACAAAATAGGCTACACCAAGTGACAAGTTATCAGGTGTCGCTAGCTTCCTCTTCGAAACAACCAGTGGAGAAATGCCCTCATACAGTGTTGCATGTGCTCCCTTCCGATGCGTACAGCTTATCTGGTATTGGAATCTGCCTTGCTCTTTGGCGTCGCTCGAATCATCTGAACCATCATCAATGGAATATCGCTGAAGATTTTTTTCGTAAGGCGATCCTATGACTAACGCCTCTTTTGCAATTACAGGGAAAGCAAACAATGCCGACTGGGCCAAAATCACGAGGGTAAAGGGGACGCTTCCCTTTGATTTTGTTATGGTTTGCAGATTTTGCTTCTTGCCTAGTAAGAGGTAGTTCATCTACGCCGACAATGCAAAGCGGCGCGATGGTGCGGGAATACTGTGACCCAGGTCTTGAGCAGCTTCGATCCATGTGCGAATGGCGTCGTCTACGTTGGCCAAAGCTTCTTGTGGGCTTTCACCGTCACTCATGCAACCAGGGAGGTCTGGCACCGTTGCGATGAAGCCGCCGCCGTCTTCGGCGGAGAGGGTTTCGATCACGATGGCGTAACCTTGAATGTTCACGGCAGATTTCTCACAGCGTCCACGAATTGGACAAGCTGGCGAATATATACAGGTTTTATCGGTCGTTTGAAAGGGATGGTGAGTTTGTTGCTCATGCGGGGGTGGCCGACCTTGTAATGGGAGCCGCCGCCGGAGACGGGTTTGCAGAGAATGTCGTACTCGCGGCAAAGGGCCTCCACGTCAGCGATTTTCCAATCGCTGCGTGGATTTTGGCGCATGTTTTCTAGCCGCTTGCTCATGGTGTCCTCCGACTTTATGTCGGTCATTTCAATCGTCGTTGATCGGCTGATTTGTCAAGAGTCGTCTTGCAATGGCAAAACCCGAAACCACATCGATCAAGTATTCACTTACCTTTCAAGCCGCCCGCTTCCACTTCTGCACTTTAATCCCCTTCGACAGTTTCCGCGTTTTGGCGATGTCGTGTTGCAGTTGCATTTTCAGCATCAGGTCCATTGATGTGCCGAAGGCTTTTTCAAACCTTAGCGCCATTTCGGGGGAGAGGCTGGCGCGGCCGTTCAGGACGGCGCTGAGGGCGGGGCGACCAACGCCAAGGATTTCAGCGGCCTTGGCAACACTCAAACCTGCTTCAGCCAAGACGTCTTCTTTCAAAATTTCGCCGGGGTGTACGGGGTCGAACATAAGGCATTCCTCATCACCAGAAATATGGGCCGCTACCTGACGTCTCCGTAATCACGCTGACAAGGCAAATTTCCGGCTGGGTGCTGGTACGCTGTGACCCATATCGCCTGCGGCTTCGATCCAGACACTAATGGCGTCTTCAACATTGACGATAGCTTCCGCCGGAGTTTCTCCATCGCTCTTGCAGCCTGGAAGATCAGGGACAATAGCAATGAACCCACCGCCGTCTTCATCCGAGAGCGGTTCAACAATAACTGCATATTCAAGTTTTTTCATGGGAGCAGTATAACGCGGTCGATGAAATCTACCAAGTCCCGGATGTAGGTGGGTTTAATGGGCCGGCGAAAGGGGATTGACGGTTTGTCAGCCAACCTTGGATGGGCAATCTTGTAGTGTGAACCGCCACCACGTGGAGGCTGGCAGAACACGCCGAACTCCTTGCACAAAGCTTCCACATCGGAAATTTTCCAATTCCCGCGCGGATTTTTGCGCATGTCTTCCAGCCGTTTGCTCATGATGCCCTCCGACGAAGTGTCGGACTTTTCAATCATAGTTGGGCGGATGATTTGTCAAGATCCATCTTGCTATCAAAAAACCCAAGGCTTGCGCCTTGGGTTTTGTATTTGTCTTGTGGCAAAGGCCCCACCCCTGCCCCTCCCCACATAGTGGTGGGGAGGGGTGAGAGTGCGTTGGACCTTAGAAATCCATGCCGCCCATGCCGCCGCCGCCCATGCCGCCGCCTGGCATTCCGCCTTGTGGTGCATTCTTGGGCTTTTCGGCGATCATGGCTTCGGTGGTGATCAGCAGGCTTGCGACTGAGGCTGCGTCCTGCAGGGCCACACGTACAACCTTGGTGGGGTCGATGATGCCGGCGGTTACCATGTCGACATATTCTTCGGTCTGGGCGTTGAAGCCGTAGTTGCCGGATTTCTCCAACAGCTTGCCGACAACGATGGAGCCTTCAACGCCAGCGTTTTCAACGATCTGGCGGATCGGCGATTCAAGCGCCTTCGACACGATCTTGATGCCAGCGGCGATGTCAGCATTGTCCGAGGTCAAGGCATCAACGGCCTTTTTGGCGCGCAGCAAAGCCACGCCACCGCCTGGAACCACGCCTTCTTCAACGGCTGCACGGGTTGCGTTCAGCGCGTCGTCAACACGGTCCTTCTTTTCCTTGACTTCGATTTCGGTTGAACCACCAACCTTAATGACGGCAACACCGCCAGCCAGTTTCGCCAGACGTTCTTGCAGCTTTTCCTTGTCGTAGTCGCTCGTGGTTTCTTCGATCTGCGATTTGATTTGCGCCACACGACCGGCAATGTCGGCCTTCTTGCCAACGCCGTCGATGATGGTGGTGTTTTCCTTGTCGATGCGGCAGCGCTTGGCACGGCCCAACATGTCAAGCGTCACGTTCTCCAGCTTGATGCCCAAGTCTTCCGAAATCACCTGACCGCCCGAAAGCACAGCGATGTCTTCCAGCATGGCCTTGCGACGATCACCGAAGCCCGGAGCCTTGACAGCACAAATCTTCAAACCGCCGCGCAGCTTGTTGACCACGAGGGTGGCCAGCGCTTCGCCTTCGATGTCTTCAGCGATGATCAGCAAGGGCTTCGAGGTCTGCACAACAGCTTCGAGGATTGGCAGCATGGCTTGCAAGCTCGACAGCTTCTTTTCGTGCAGGAGGATGTACACATCTTCCAACTCGGCCAACATCTTGTCGGCATTGGTGATGAAGTATGGCGAGAGATAGCCACGGTCAAACTGCATGCCTTCAACCACGTCGAGTTCGGTTTCTGCAGTCTTGGCTTCTTCAACCGTGATCACGCCTTCATTGCCGACCTTCTGCATGGCGCGTGCGATCATGTCGCCGATTTCCTTGTCGCCGTTCGCAGAGATCGTGCCGACCTGGCCGATTTCTTCTGACGACTTGACTTTCTTCGAGCGCTTCTTGATGTCTTCAATGGCAACCGCAACGGCCATGTCAATGCCGCGCTTCAAATCCATCGGGTTCATGCCGGCAGCAACGTTCTTGGCACCTTCGCGCACAATCGCTTGCGTCAGAACAGTTGCAGTCGTCGTGCCGTCGCCGGCGGTGTCGTTGGTTTTTGAGGCCACTTCGCGCACCATCTGGGCGCCCATGTTTTCGAACTTGTCTTCAAGTTCGATTTCCTTGGCAACGGTCACGCCGTCTTTCGTTGTGCGTGGTGCACCGAAGGACTTGTCGATGACGACGTTGCGGCCCTTTGGACCCAGCGTTACTTTTACCGCGTTGGCGAGAATGTCAACGCCGCGCAGCATCTTTTCGCGGGCTTCACCGCCGAAGAGGACTTGTTTAGCAGCCATGTGCTTTATTCCTTATACTGATTAAATTCAAAAGGCAGCGGAAATGGATTATTCCAGCACGCCCATCACATCGGATTCCTTCATGATCAACAGGTCTTCGCCGTCGATCTTGACTTCGGTGCCGGACCATTTGCCGAACAACACAACATCGCCCTTCTTGAGGTCGATTGGCGTCAGCTTGCCATGGTCATCGCGGCCACCGGGGCCAACGGCAATGACTTTGCCCTGCATGGGCTTTTCTTGCGCGGTGTCTGGAATGATGATGCCACCCTTGGTCTTGGTGTCTTCTTCAACCCGCTTCACGACAACACGGTCGTGCAAAGGACGAAATTTCATGAGGTAACTCCTGGAGCATATTGTTTTCATTGATTAAACGGCGTGGCACAAAGACCAGCAGCCGCTTCTGTTAGCACTCAAAGGAGTGGAGTGCCAACAGTTGAGGGGGAGATAGGAGCGAGAGGGCGAGAAGTCAAGGGGATGCGTTATGTATTGCATTTTGCACTACGTAGGATTAAGCCAGCATTATGAGCAACACCCAAACCAAAGATCATCCACTGTCTCTTCGCCTGCCCCAAGCAGATGTTGCACTGATAGATCGCGCCGCCAAAATGCAAGGTCGTTCCCGGACAGAGTTTATGCGGGACGCTTCGGTGCGGGAGGCTGAGATGTTGATCCTGGACCGCACAATGATCACCATGTCGGCTGAGGGTTTCAAGGCTTTCATGGATGAAATCGACTCTCCTGCAAAACCGATCCCCGAAATGGTCGAACTTTTGCAACGCAAGGCACCGTGGGAAAAAGCGTAAAGTCACCATGGCTGTTTCCGCGCCTGAGACCATTACAGCCTCACACGATGTGGCAGATTTTGATTGCGGCAAGCCAACGCTGAATGTCTGGCTAAGGACACGCGCGCTGCGAAATCAACGCGAAAATTTCACTGCTGTGCGGGTCATTCACGACGACATGAATGTCGTTGGATTCTATGGCTTGGCTCCTACCGCCGTCACGCCAACACTGCTGCCGCGCAACATCAGAACAGGCCAGCCGCCCGATCCGGTGCCCTGTATCCTGCTTGGCCAACTTGCTGTCGACCAGCGCTATGGCGGTCAAGGCATCGGCACGGGACTGGTGAAGCACGCTTTGTCCAGAACAGTGCAAGCGGCTGGCCTGATTGGCGGAGCGGTCTTGATCGTCAATGCAATCGACACTGAAGCCGCCGCTTATTGGAGGGCATGGGGTTTTGTGGAAACAAAGGATGATCCACTGGTGCTGTGCAGGTCAGTTGCCAAGATCAGGGCGAGTTTGGAAGCGTAAAGAATTCAACGAATGGCGTTTGTTCAAGCGGCCTTGGCCTGCGCCGCATCAAGCCGCGCTGCTTCCGTCTCCAGCTTGACTTTCCATTCGGCAGCTTCCGTCTGGTCCGGCAGCTTGGCATAAAGATAAGGCCAGGTGCGGGTGCGCAAGGTATCAAGATCGTCTTCATCCCAAGGCCAAGTCTCCGCAGCCTGCATTTGCGCCAGAAAATCAATGAAACGATTGCGCACATGCTGCGGGTTGACCTGGTAGGTTTGTGCAGGGGCGGGATCAAACAAGTCAGGTTGAAACTTTTTACCTAAGCTTGCCATTTTGTGGCTGCGTCAAGCCTCGCCCTTTCTGCATCTATCAGGACGCGCCATTTTTCGGCTTCGATTGGGTTGTCCAGCTTTTTGTAAAGATAGGGGAAAGTCATGGTGCCCAGCAAGTCAACTTGCTCCTTGGACCACGGCCAAGATTGCAACTCACGAAATTCATTCAGGAATTGCTCGATCTTAAATTGGATATGAATGGGGTTCACGCGAAACACTCTTTTGGGTTTCGGTGGGGCTTCTTCGTCGCCGAATAGGTCTTGTTGTTGAAAGCTGGACAATTGCGTGGGGCCTCTGATTCCAAGCTTACTCTGAACTAACGCACCATTCCAACGATTCTAAGGCAATGTTGATAAATCAGGCGGTTGGCACATGGGCATGGCCCGTAAGGCCGGGTTCGCGCACCAGCAAGTCGCGAATCACCGCCAAGGTTGGAACGCCAAGGGCCTTGCAGATTGCCGCATCAATCTGCTTGCGCACCGGATCAGCATCAAGCTGGGCCAAGGGGTGCAGGCTTTCAATAGATAGCTTGTCGTAACTATTGGCCAATTTTTGCAATTGCGATTTTTTCAAGTTGCGAACGTCAAGCACTGGCATGGACTCCCATGCAGGCTTCTTCATTTGCATCCATGCACTTCGTGTTATTGCTCTCTTGCCGAAATAGAGCGCAAGACCCAATGCTGAATTCAACCATAGTAGCAGTGCTTTCCTTTGATGATCAGTAAGTTTCGAATCGTCGAAAGCCCACCACGTATTACCAAGTGCTTTATCGTCAAATGCCACAGCTAACACTTTATGTGTAATTGGCCAAAGCCGAGACACCAACAAAATCTTTCCCGCCTTACTCCACACCGAAGTGGCACTTTTCAATTTTCGCCCTTTGATTGCTTCGGTTCGCGGTGTAAGAAACGCATTGGGCTTTTGGGCGATTTGCGTAACCTTGTCTGCCGCATGGTCCCAAAAGCCGGCATAGGCGGTCCAGTTTTCTGTACTGCGTTCCACTTCAAAAGCATCGGTGATATCGCGGATATCGTAGCCAATGGTGCCAAGCTCTTCGAGGTGGCAGAGGTCTAAACTGTAAAGATTGGGCTCGCCCGGCAGATTTAACATTGAATAGCGCGTCAGGTTAAAGTGAATTTGCGCCAAGGCATCTTGCGAGAAAACCGCGCTGGTCCAATTTTCATTTTCGAGCGGTGAGGGCAGGCTGGCCAAAGTGCACAGCGTCTTCTTGTCATTGCGGATGATGAGATTGCCCTGCTTGCCTTTCAGCTTTCTGATTCCGCTCGAAATGCGCGAGGCCATATCGATGGCTTCATGGATGGTTGTCGGATTGCGGCGCAAGCCCACGTAAACCGTGAGATCGGACTTCTCATCGGGTTTTTTCTTCTTGGCCACGAAAAGAATTTCTGAAAGGTCAGTGTTTTCGGAAAAATTTGTTCGCTCGGGATCGTGGCTGGTGATGACCAGTTCCAAATGATATCGCCGCGCCAGATAATTGCGCACATTGCCCCATGCCTCTCCAGTGGCAAGTGCGATTGGTAAAACAAAGGCCAGCCTGCCGCCCTCGGCCAAGCACTTATCAGCCAGCGGTACGAAAATGGCGCCCAGACCTGGCGTTATGCTGATCCCGACTTTTTTGCCTTGGGCTTTGAGTTCTTTTTGCAAGGCAGTACGCTCTTCGGGCAGCGAGCCAAACAACAAATTGCCATAGCGACTGCTGACGAAAGGTGGGTTCATCACACACAGGTTTAACTTCGGAACGGTGGCATTGGCGTAAGATGTTTTGGCGGCACCCGTGCGCACTACATCCAAATGAGATTCATCCAGCGCGAATTGGGTTTTGACGGTTGTGTTTTCCAGAAAATCAAGGCTGCCAAGCCGAGGTTGATCGCCGTTCATGCCGATGGGCATCACGTAGAGGTTCATTTGCCGGAAGGCAACTTCAGGAGCCAGAAGGGCGAGCGTTGAAGCGGTGAGATGCACAGCCGACGGCAAAATGTCATAACCATGCAAAGTGTTTTGCATGAGCGTGCTGTGGAGATTGCCCAAGTCTTTTTCGCTTATGCTTTTCTCGCTATCGGCCCGCGCTTTGATAAAATTATCAGTGATGGCCTGCGCTGATGCCATTAACAACGTGCCAGTGCCACAGGTCAAATCAGCAACTTTGAAATTGGCAATTGATTTCATGTTTGCAAAATCTGTGTCCCACTCCAAATCAAAGGTAAGCTTCAGCAAAAGCGTGGCGGCAGGAACCGACGTATAATAGGTGCCGAGATATTTGGCGTGATGCAGAAGCCAATGATAAATGCGGCCCATTAAATCATGGCGGAGTGCTGCTTGCTGCGCGCAAATCCTATGCGCCTCATCAAGCAGGGATTTTACATTTTCAGTGGTTGCAGCGCTGGCGGGCAACTCTTCCAGGATGCGCCCACCCAATTGAAAAATCGGTACATAATTGATGTTCTTCCAAATCCATTCCCAATGTTCGGCGGTGGCACCAATAAGGTCCTCGCTTTTACGCAGCTTGCGAAGAGTTTCGACCTTTTCGTCGCTCCGCGACAGTTGCTCTTGGAAGATATAAGCGTTGGCAAGAATCAACGCGGAAACTTTGGCAGCCGTCTCACGCCGCTCATTGGCAGCGTCCTTATCTTCCTTGTCTGGAATTCCCATCATCAAATGGTTTGACAGGCGATCACAAGAACCGGGCTGGGCCATCCAAAGTTTGGAAATACTATCGAGATGAACCGCCAATGATTTTGCTGTCTGTTCTACAATATCGTCTTGAACCAGCGTTTCTTGGGCGCGCCGCAGCGCATCCATCAACGATGCTGGATTTCCCTCAAGCCAGTTTTCTGTCTCAACCGTTTCAGTGACGATGCGGTATTTGAGTTGCGCAACGGAAAGTACGTCTTCAATTTTTGTAGTGGGCGTCGATCGCAATTCAATTGGGTACACCGCTGCGACGGCAATATGAGCTATGCCAGCACTCACGCGTCTTTTAGCGTCAACCAGAACAACGTCTTCACTGTTTGAATGATCAGCAAACTTGCCTTCGATGACAACACGTAAGCCCCGCAGTTCAAACAAAACGTCAGGACGGTGCTTGCCATGCACAAGTATAGTTTCGGCATCTGCCGTTACACCAAACTTTGAAATGAGGATTGCAAGTTGCGTGTTTACAGCTTCTTCGCGATTGCGGTGATTGTTCATTGGTACGTTTGATCTTTTTTTGATGGGTAGGGAAACATAACATTCAACTTTCCAAAGCGTCCAATTTATCTAGTCCGCAAAAATTACAATTGAACACGTCGTAGCTGTGCTGAATGAGACCAGCTAGTGTTTTGCAAGCTGCTCGGACTTCAACTCCTTGTCCAAATTGGTGCCAATGGCCTTCACCTCGACATAACCCAGAATCTCGCCGCTGCTCTTGATCTTGAAGTCTGGGGCGCCAAAACCCTGTTGCCGCGTCGGCTCGTGTACGACTCCAATGCGGTTTGCCCCAGCCTTCGCCGCGAAGGCATTCAACAAATCTTCCAGCGCACTTCGGCTGGTGCCCTCCGTCTGCTCGCTGACAGCCGTGTTTCTGATCTTTTGCAGATAGGTCTCGAAAATCTGATTCATGGCCGCACTCTGCCGCAACCCGTCGAAAGGTCAAGAGTCTCACAAGTTGATAGCTGAACCAGATTACCCAAACCATGCCTATACGTCTCCTTCACCCCGGAGATAGCACTGTCATGTCCCGATGTCAACTAAATTCCTACCATAGGATACAACAATCCTCACCGCCCCTTGGGCTCGCCACCGGCTGCCGCCTGCCGCCTTACCGTCGAGTACACCAGTGCGGCCACCACGATCAGCGCACCTTGGAAGAAGTATTGATACATCTGCGTCAACCCGAGGAATGTTACGGCGTTCAATACTTCTGTCAGCAATACTGCACCCAACACTGTGCCGATGAATGTTCCGCGACCACCCTTCAAACTTGTACCGCCGAGTACCACGGCGGTGATGCTTGACAAGGTGTAGTTGATGCCTTGTCGGGGATCGCCGACGCCGATTTGGGTCATCAGCATGATGGCACCGATGGCCGTCAATAATGCGCAGGCGATATAGCCCATGACGAAAGTGCGGTCGGTGCGCAGCCCCAAGCGTCTGGCCGACTCTTCATCGGAGCCTACGGCGCGGAGTTGCCAGCCTGCCTTGGTTTTGTGGAGGATGTATTCGCCCGCAAGGGCAACGAGCACCAACACGATGAAAGCAACAGGCAGGGGGCCCCATTGCCAGTTGATCCATTCGGTGACGGGAAAGCTGATATAGCCGTCGGGGTGGTCACGCAACAAGAAGCTCAAGCCTTGAATGCCGATATACATGGCGAGTGTTGCTGCAATCGCCGTAAAGTTGGCGTAGCGGATGAGGATGCCGTTGATCGAGCCCACAATAAATGCGCCAGCAAACATCAAGAGGAAACCTGCGATGATGATGGCCGCCGACTTGTCATCATTGATGAAGAATGAGGCGACGACAACGAGGAATACGGCGAGCGGGCCGACGGAGAGATCAATGCCGCCCATCAACAACGTGATGGTCTGGCCAAGGGCGATGAAGCCAAGTGCCGTGGCCAACATCAAGATATTGTAGATGTTGAAAATCGAGAAAAAATTGTCGTTTTGGCTGTTGACGAAGAGGCCGAGCAATAGGGTGACAATGGCAAGGGGCACAGCAGGCGCGATGTCGGACTGCAAGTAGTGTCGCCAGCCGCTTTTGGGTGGTGCATTGCCTTGCAGGCTTTCGCCACCATGGGTGGCGGCACCAACGGCGGCGGCTACGATGTGTTCTTCGGTGACGTCATCGCCGGTGAGCGTTGCCACCACATGGCCGCGAGACATGACGATGACTTTGTCACACAGGCCTTCAAGCTCGGCGGCGTCGGAAGAGTTGATGATGACGGGTGTGCCGGACGCCGACACATCGCGGAGGATGCGGTAGATTTCGGCACGTGCGCCAACGTCCACACCTTGGGTGGGTTCATCGGCAACGATCAGTCCTGGCTCTGATAGAAGCGCACGGGACATCACGACTTTTTGCTGGTTGCCGCCAGAGAGTGAGAGGATGGGCGCTTCGAGGCCCGGAGCTTTGACGGCGAGTGACTGGAAGGTTGTGTTGACTTTTTCCAATTCGCGTTTGCTGTTGACGATGCCGTTTGAAGCAAATCTTTCGAGTGCGGCGAAGGATGCGTTTTCGCGCACCGTGAGGCCGTTGGCCAAGCCTTCGGTATGGCGGTCGGAGGGCATGAAGGCGGCCTTGCCGAGAAGCTGGGTGTTGGTCAGTGTCTGGCCGCGCAAGGTGATGGTGCCGTGGGACGTGATGAGGCCTGCAAGGGCGCGCATCAAGTCTTCCTGACCGTTTCCAGCCACACCGGCAACACCGATGATTTGCCCCTTTGCGACATCGAAGGAAACATCCTTGAAGCCTTTGCCGCTGAAGCCAGCAACGGAGAAGGCAATGTCTTTGGCCTTGTCCCCAAATTTTGGCGGGAAAGTTGACCCCAGATTGCGGCCAACGATGAGGCGCAGGAGATCGGCATCAGTGATTTCGCTGACAAGCGAACTGCCGCGGTAGCGCCCGTCACGGAGCACGGTGACGCGTTGGGCAATTTGGCGGAGTTCAGCCAAGCGGTGCGTGATGTAGATGACCGATGTACCTGACTTTACAACCTCTCGGATGCGGCCGAACAGCATGTCGGTTGCATCTTGATCGAGGGAGGCCGTGGGTTCATCGAGGATGAGGACTTTAGGCTTGATGGCGAGAGCCTTGGCGATTTCCAGCAAATGCTTTTGCGCCACCGTCAAATCATCTGCACGCATGTTCAAGGGAATGTGCAGGCCAACAGCATCGAGCATCTCACGGGCAATTGCTTCAGCATCGCGCCCGGCAAACAAATGGGCGGGCAAGGCGACACGCAGGTTTTCGACAACCGAGAGATCGTCAAGCACGGCGGGGTGCTGGAAGGAAATGGAAATGCCGAGGGACTTCGCCTTTTCCGGCGTCATGTCCTGAATGCGTTCGCCTTCGAAAATGATATCGCCCAATGTGGGGTGAAACGTGCCTGAGATGACATTCATCAGGGTGGATTTGCCCGCACCATTCTCACCCAGAATGGCGTGGACTTCACCCGGATAAAACTCAATGGTGACCTCGCGCAGCGCCAGCACGCCGGAAAATGATTTTGAGATATTTGTCAGCCGGATGGTGGCGTCAGTCCTTGCTGGCGCGTCATTGGTTGATATCAGGGTTTTTGCCGCCACGATTCTTATCCGTACCAGGTCATCGTCATGGCCCGCGTGGAGCGGGCCATGACAGTCTTGGTGTTAGTTTCCAACAGCCTTGGCTTGTGCATCGTCAGGAAGTTCTGACGACAGGTAGATCGCACCAGGCAAGTCCTTGCGACATGTAACCGGGTTTGGCGTACCCGACACTGAATCTTCATAGACAGGTGCCTTGAAGATGTTTTCAGCTGGCGGTGTGCCGCCTGTGGCAGCAGCAACTGCATGCATCACAGCCAGACGCACGTTGTCGTTGCCGGTTGCAACTGTGAAGAGTTTGAAGTCTGGGTTCGTGCCCTTCATTTCCTCATAGAAGCAGGCCAGCGAGTTGCCGTCTGATGTTGCGAGAGCTGGAATGGACTTGCCCTGCTTGTTGAACAATGGAAGTGCGCCGACGAGCGATGGACCGAAGTCTGATACGATGACGTCGATCTTGGTGTTCTTGGCGATTTCAGCTGTCAGCACTTGTTGCGTCAAAGCCGGATCCCAGTTGGTGACTGCGAAGGGTTCTGGGTTGATGAAAACATATTCAGCACCGAGAACATTCTTCAGGCCCTTGAGTTCATCAAGACCCTGGCTGTTGCCGGCAGGACCGGAGAGGAACAGAACATTGCCGCCCTTTGGCAGAACGCCCTTGATCCAGTTGCCCCAGGTTTCGCCATCATTGACGAAGGATGAGCCGATGAACTTGGTGTAGTTCTCGCCTTCCTTGCCGCCCACGTCAACGCGGTAAGGCACGATGACCTTGCCTGCCTTGAACACTGATGTGATGGCGGGAAGCATGGCAGGTCCAGCATCGCCGAACACAACGAGAGCATCAATGCCCTTGGCAGCCATGCCCTTGATGTCCGAGATGGACTTCTGGGTATCGCCATTGCCGTCAGCATATTCATACTTGGTGATGCTGGGGCAAAGTTCTGCGGTTTGCTTGCCCGAAGCTGTCGTCACCTGACGCCAGCTGTTGCCGCCGTAGCCGTCGAGCAAAGCCAGGGAGGCTTGCTTGGGACCGCACCATGATGGTGTTTCGGCTTGAGCAATGTTTGCAGTTCCAAGCGCCAATACAGCAGTTGTTGCCGCCAGCACCAGTTTCAATCTTAACGAAGTAATGGTCTTTCCTCCACTTTGTTTGTTTCAGTCGATTTGCCGTGGTTTACCCGCCAGCGGAGCGAGTAGACACCGATACCAAAACCCAAGGCCAAGGCCTGGATAATGGTTTGGGCCGAGTATGGCACTCCGACTGCGAGTGCGAACTGGCTCAATTGGTTCAGGAAAAATGCTGCGATCACGGTCGAGACAGGGAAGCCCCGGCCGCCGAGCAATGCTGTGCCGCCAAGCACGACAACGGCGACTGACGGCAGCAACAATGTGTCGCCCTGGAATGCTGTTGGTTCCCGCGTGATGCCGGCAATCAAAATGCCTGCCATGCAGTAGAGCAACTGCGCGTAAACATAGGCCATGAGTTGGTGGAGCTGCACGCGAAGGCCAGCAGCGCGTGCGGCAAGCGGGTTGGCCCCAATGGCTTCAAAGCGGCGGCCCACAACAGTTTTCTTCAAGATGAAGGAAACGGCGAGCAAGGCGGCGAGCGCGAAATAAACCGCATTGGGTATTCCCCCGGTTTCGCCGCCTGCGATGTTGGCGAGAAGCTCGGTGGTGATCGAAGGCACGCCGCCGGACACCGCAAAGACACCACCGTACAACAGGGCGTTAACACCGATGGTAGCGATGATGGCGTTGAGTTTGAAGACGCTGACGAGCAGGCCGTTCAACAACCCCGCCACAAGGGCAAAGCATACGCACAGCAATACCGCTTGATAGAGCAGCGCGTTGTCTTGATGCGGATAATGTGTTGCCGTGACGACGGCGAGTGACACGGCACCCGGTAATGAAAGGTCAAAGCCACCCTGTTGCACCACCAGCAACTGCCCCAAGCCGACGATGGCAATGATGGCAGCGAAGGGCAGGCTGCCTGACAGTCCCGCACCTGACATGCTTGAGGGTGCAAAAATCAGGCAGACGATGATGAGAGCGATTGTCGAGACAACAACCGTGACAAAGCTTCTGGCCAGCGGGAGTTGCTGGAAGAGGCCGGGTGTCATGGTTGTGGCGTTGCTCATTTATGGAAGTACTTTGGCGGCGCGGAGTTTGTCAAAAGCATCCGTGAAGGAGTGCACGGAATTCTGATAACCGGTGAAGCCCTTGTCGCGGCTCTTGGTCATGTCGGTGAAATTTTCGATGACGCGACCAAGGTCAGCATCGGAATGCCACCATGATGCGACAGTGTTAAGGGCATTCTTTTGCAAGCCGTACTTTTCAACAATTCTGTCCCACACCGGGCCCATGTCAGCCATCTGCTTTTCCAGCGGTTGGGCGTGGCCGGGATAGGGTGCTGCGGGCACGCCCAAATGTGCGGCGAGTTTCGACCACATCCAATCCCAGCGGAATACTTCACCGTTGACGATGTTGAACGCCTCGTTGCGCGCGGCAGGCTTGGTTGCGGCCCAGAGCAAATGCTTCGCAATGATGCGGCCATCGGTGATGTCGACGCAAGCCTCATACTGTTGCGGTGAACCGGGGAACACAAAGGGGCGGCCAGTTTCTTTGCAGATTGCAGCATAGGCGCCAAGGGTTGCCGCCATATTCATTTGATTGCCGAGGGCATAACCAATCAGTGTGTGCGGACGATGCACAGACCAAGTGAAGCCCTGCTTTTCGGCGGCAGCATAAAGCTCGTCTTCCTGATCATAGTAGAAGTTCTGGTAGGGCAGGCGTGGTTGTTCCTCACGGAACGGTGTGACCATCTTGGATTTCGCATAAGCCTCGAACGGGCCCATGTAGTGCTTCAAACCTGTGACCAATGCCGCATGCTTGATCTTCTTGCCGTCCATTGCGGCGAGCAAATTGCGCACCATGCCGGCGTTGACGCGGCAATTTTCAGCTTCGGTGGCCTGGCGCAACCACGTGGTGATGAACACGTCGGTGGGCTTCACCCGTTTCAGCGCAGCCTTTGTTGCGTCTTCATCAGTAAGGTCAACGGCGATGTGTTTCACGCCTTTCGGCAGATCATGTTTGTTGCGGGAAATGCCGGTGACAGTCCAACCTTTCGTCGCAAGAAGATGTTCGGCCAAATGGCGGCCAATGATTCCGGATACACCGGCGATGAGCGCATGGCGTTCCATCAATTCAGTCCTTTCATGGAGAGTGTAACCTTGATGCAGGCTTGCGCATCCTTGCCAAGCTCGAAGGCTTGCGCGGCATCGTTCAAGCTGAAGTGGTGGGTCTGGATCGGCGAGAGATCAATGCCTGTGCGTTCGAGGAATTTGATCGCCGCAGGCCACACACCGGGCGAACCAATGCAGCCGCGCACGGTGAGGTTTTTCAACTGCAGAAGCCCAAGTTTTGATGTGATATCGCGGCCAATGTTGAGACCGACCATGGAGACACGGCCATTCTCTTGGGCATATTCAAACACATTGGCGACGGAGGCATCATGGCCTGATGCTTCGACAACGAGTTCGGCACCTTTGCCGCCTGTGAGTTCCTTCACGCGTTCAACCGGATTGTCATTGGCATCGACAACTTCAGCCGCACCGAGTTTCAATGCAATGTCGCGGCGCTTCTTGATGGGATCAACAACAATCACGCGCGCCCCCATGCCGATGGCAGCAGCGGCTGTCACAAGACCAATGGTGCCGCCGCCTGAGACAACAACAGTTTCTGAGGCATTGGTGCCGCCGGAGCGCAACACCGCATAGAAGCCGCAGGTGAAAGGCTCGATCAAGGCGCCACGATTGTCATCCACACCGTCTGGCAGCTTGTGCAGCCAGTCCGGGTTGACGTTGAAATATTCGCGGTCAGCGCCATTCATGGAGAAGCCGAAATGATGCAGGCGTTCGGGCGTGCGGACTACGCATTCGCCAACGACACGGTCACCCTTCTTAAAGTTCTTGACGTTCTTTCCAACCTCAACAATTTCACCACACCATTCATGGCCAGGAGTGACAGGATAGGAAATCGGGATGATGTAACGTCCTGCCAGCAACTCGTAGTCCGAATGGCAAATGCCAACGGTGCGGGTTTTGATCAAAACTTCCGTTGCATCAATCGTCGGGATCGGTTGATCCAGAATTTTGGGGTTGTCGGGTGTTTCAAACACAAGGGCTTTCATGTGGGGCTCCTACAGAAATCAATAATCGTCTTCCCCCTCCCCCTTGTGGGGAGGGCCGGGGTGGGGGTCGTTCCGACGGCAGAAATAACAAAAGAATTCTTCAGAATATCAATGGACTGAGCGACCCCCACCCTAACCCTCCCCACAAGGGGGCGGGAACGATTGCTGTACTGTGTGCTGAGCTGAATCATACATTCACCACAACGCCATCTTTGGCTGCCGACTTGATGATGGCTTCGAGGATGGCGATGTTGCTGATGAGGTCTTTGCCAGTGATGGGGTAAGCGGCTTGCTTGCGAATGGCTTTGGCAAAGGCCACGAGATTGTCTTTGACGGGTTCGGCTGGTGGAATTTCTTCAACACTGATCGGGCCACCAACCATGGCTGATGTCACCACCCAGCCATCTGGCGCTTCGACATGGGCCTTGTCGCGGATTTCGATCCAGCCCTTTGAACCGAAGACTGCGAAGCGCGAAATAAAGGGCATGGCGAGGGATGCCGACACATAGGCGGTGCCACCTTTTTTGAAGCGGATGTGCACGCTCATGGTATCGCCCTGTGGAATTTTGGACGACAGTTTTTCGCAGGAAACGCGCAAGTCTTTTGCTGGTCCTAACAAGGCCGTTGCCAAATCTGTGAGGTGAATGCCCGTCGCCGTCATGCCGCCTGCGGGGGCTTCTTTCTTGTTCAAGCGCCAGTTTGATTTATCGAGCGTTGTAAACTTGTCGTGGCTGAAATTGCCTTCGACTTGCTGGATGCGGCCAAGATCGCCATTGCGGGCCATCTCCAGCATTTTGGCCACAGGTGGTTCCCAGCGACGTTCATGACCCATGCCGAGAATGAGTTTGTTTTTCTTACAGGCATTGACGGCAAACTCCGCGCCCTTTTTGGTGAGGGCCAGAGGCTTTTCGCAGAAAATGTGTTTCTTGGCGGCGACTGAGGTTTTGATCTGTTCAGTGTGCAGTGAGTGTGGCGTTGCAAGAATGACGGCTTCAACGCCGGGATGTTTCAGAGCATCCTTGAAATTCGCGTAGTGGGTGAAGCCATTGGCGGCGGCAAATTCAGCGCCTGCGGGATTGGGCTCAGCAGCACAGACGATTTCGATATCACTGCCTGCCTTTTGCAACACAGCCGTCATCTTTTTGCCCCACCAGCCGAGGCCAATCATGGCGACTTTGACAGGACCTGTTGCCATTACACCGTCACCAGAATTTTCATGTGATTGACAGATTTGTCGAGCAGCGCATCAAAGCCTTGCTTCACCACGTGGTCCGCGTTGATATTAGCCGTTACGATTTTCTCGATGGGGAATGCACCTGATTCCACCATGCGAATGATACGGGACCAGCACTGCACGGGGTAACACCATGTCGCTTCAATCGAGATATCTTTGAGCGCCCATGTCATGGGATCGACGCTGGCAGGCTTCATGTGCAATCCGGTTTGCACCACTTTGCCCTGGTTGCGCACGGCCTTCACGCAGGTGTTCAAACTTGCTTCAAGTCCGACGCATTCAATGGCAACGTCGACACCCACACCGTCTTCGGTCATGTCCTTGATCATCGCAACAACATTCTGTGTCATCGGATCAATGACGATGGCGGAGGGCACCAATTCTTTCGCCATTTTGCGGCGGAACGCGTTTGGCTCGCTGACAAAAATTTGGCCTGCACCTGCAGCCTTTGCGGCAAGTAAAGTCAACGCACCAATAGGGCCAACGCCTGATACGAGAACTGTGTCGCCAGAACGCAGATTGCCACGGTCAACGGCGTAAACCGCAACAGCAGCAGGCTCAATCATGGCACCTTGAATATCACTCACACCCTTGGGCAGAACGGCGAGATTGTAGTCATTCACCACAGCCAATTCGCCCATGCCGCCCCAGCCCCAGGAGAGGCCCACACAGCCCATGCTGGGGCTCAAGTGATAGAGCCCCCGGCGGCCATAATAATCATCGCGCGGCGAGATGAGTGGCTGGATCGAAACGCGATCACCAACTTTTACATTGGAAACGGCAGAGCCTGTATCGGCGACAATGGCTGAGAATTCATGACCTAAAATTTGCGGATTTGTGACGCCCGTATAGACGTGAGGTGTTACAGGGGTGACGATGGGGCCCGCGATATATTCATGCAAATCAGTGCCGCAAATGCCTGTAACCAAAGGCTTGATCAGCACATCATTGGCGCCGAGCTTCTTTGATGGTGCCGGCACATCCTCAACACGGATGTCTTTCGCTGCGTGAAATCTCACGGCCTTCATCGTGCTAGTCTCCCATTCACAGGCCATCTCATCACAAATGTGGTGGTGGCATTTGGGATCATCCTAACCAAACCGCTGCAGCTGAAATTATCAAAAATTCTCATTTTGATAATTTTTCAGAATTCGTCTGTGGGTTTTTTTGGCACTGTAGAGTCATGGCACTCTCAGCAAGCACCAAGAACGACGACATCGGGCCAGAGACTCGGCTTGAGCTTTATCGTCTGCAAGTCGAAATCCGCGACTGTGAAAAGCGGGCCTATGATCTGTTCCTGCAAAACCTGATCAAGGGCACCAGCCACTTGTCGCTTGGCCAAGAGGCCATTGCTGCGGGGTTTGGCGTGGCGATGAAGAAGGGCGACAAATCCTTCTGCACCTATCGTGGCCATGCCCACACACTCGCACGCGGCGTGCCCATGGAAGGCATGTTGGGCGAGTTGATGTTGCGCGATATCGGTCTGATGCGCGGCAAGGGCGGCTCCATGCATCTGACATCAGTTGAACATGGAGTTATGGGTTCTTACGCCATCATCGGCGCGCATTTGCCGATTGCCTGTGGTTCCGCATGGCGGGCGCAATATTTGGGCGAGAAAGATGTGACGGTATGTTTCTTCGGCGATGGTACCACCAACATTGGTGCGTTCCATGAAGCTTTGAACTTCGCTGTCATCTGGAAATTGCCGGTGGTGTTTGTGTGCGAGAACAATCTCTATATGGAATACACGCCGATTCACGAAGTGACGGCGGTCCATAATCCAGCGGGTGACCGTGCATCGGCTTATGGTCTCCCGAAAATCGTTGTTGATGGTAATGACGCTGATGTCGTCTATCGTACGGCCACAGCGGCCATTGAAAAGGCCCGCAATGGTGAAGGCCCATCACTCATCGAATGTCTCACATATCGCCATTCCGGCCATTCCCGTGCTGACCCCGGCAAGTATCGCCCACCGGGCGAACTTGAGGAGTGGAAGAAGCGTGATCCCTTGATCATTTACAAACAACGCTTGGCAGAGTTTGGCATTTCTGAGTCAGATGCCCTCGCTATCGAAACTGAGAGCATGCGGAAAGTGGAAGTGGCGACGGAGCTTTGCAAGGCTTCGCCCTCATGCCCTGTGGAATTACTAACGGCTGATGTCTATGCCGATGGAGGCTGGGCATGGCGGAACTGAGTTATCGTGATGCCGTGATCCGCGGCATTTCACAGGAAATGCGCCGGGACAACAATGTGGTGTTCCTTGGCGAAGACGTGGCGAAAGCCGGTGGAGTGTTCAAGGCAACGGTCGGACTCTACGAGGAGTTCGGTCCTCTGCGCGTGCGTGACACGCCGATTTCCGAGCAAGCGATTTTGGGCGCTGCCATGGGTGCGGCAATGACGGGTTTGCGCCCCATCGCCGAAATCATGTTCTCGGATTTCATCGCCGTGTGCTTTGATTACATCGCCAATGAAATGCCGAAGATTGCCTATATGACCAACGGGCAAATCAAATGCCCATTGGTGATCCGGACCGGAAATGGCGGTGGCGTGCGCTTTGGGGCGCAGCATTCGCAATCAGTTGAAAACTGGACGATGATGATTCCGGGTTTGAAGGTGGTCGCCCCGTCATCGCCTGTTGATGTGATCGGCCTGATGGCTGCTGCGATCCGCGACAATAACCCGGTGATCTTCCACGAACACAAGGCGCTTTATGCCACCAAAGGCGAAGTGCCTGATGGTGAAATCATTGACACGCTGGGCACCGCCAAGATTTTGCGCAAAGGCAAGGACTGCACCATTCTCGCGCTGGCCTTGATGGTGCACAAGGCCATGGACGCGGCAGAAATTTTGGCGCGTGACCATGGCATTGATGCAGAGGTGATTGATGTGCGTTCACTGGTGCCGCTGGATACGCAGACGATGTTGACATCGGTGGCAAAAACCGGGCGCTTGTTCACCGTCGAAGAAAATCCGCGCCTTTTGGGCTGGGGTGCAGAGATTGCGTCGATTGTGGCCGATGAAGGCTTCTGGGATTTGAATGGCCCGATTGTGCGCATCACCACGCCGCATATTCCTCTGCCTGCCGCTGATCATCTTGAAGACCTGGCCCTGCCCAATGCAGCCCGCATCGTCGACAAGATTGTGCGTGTGATGAACGGTTGAATCATGGCGCAAACCATCATCATGCCGCAGTTGGGCGAAACGGTTGCCGAGGGGAAAATCCTCACCTGGTTCAAGGCCGTGGGAGATGACATCAAGATTGGTGATCGACTGTTTGAAGTCGAGACGGACAAAGTCACCATCGAAGTTGAGTCGGTTGTTGCAGGCAAACTCACGGAAATCAAAACAGGCAATGGTGTTGTTGCGAAGGCTGGCGCTGTTGTTGCTGTGCTGGGTGGAGAGGCGGCTGCACCTGCTGTCGCTGCGGCTCCCAAGCCCAAGGCGATGGATGCATTTGAGGAAGTGAAAACACCGCTGGCCCATTACGGCAAGGCGCAAACCGCTGGAGGTTTGCGCATCACGCCTCTGGCGCGGCGACTGTTGTCGCAAGGCAATGCAGATATGCATGCGCTGGCGCAATTTGCTGCAGCAAAGGGGTTGCATAGGTTTGAAGAGAAAGATGTGCAGACGTTTCTGTCAGCAGCGCCTGTCGCAAAACCATCACCACCACCACCGCCAAATTTCAGTGCTGGCGAGGTCATCACGCTCAACACGATCCGTTCAAAAACAGCACAGCGTCTCACCGAGAATTGGCAGAACATTCCGCATGTGTTCCAAGCCATTGATGTGGATTTCACGGAAATTGAATTGGTGCGGGCGCGCAATAAAGAACGTTTCAAGGCGGAGACCGGAAGTTCGCTCACCTATCTCCCTTTTATTGCACGAGCAGTATGCATCGCGCTGCAAGCATTCCCTCACATCAATGGGCGGTTCGAAAACAATTCCCTCACCTTGATGAAAGATATCAACCTTGGCATCGCTGTTGATCTCAATCATAATGGGCTCGTGGTGCCGGTTGTTCATGCTGTTCAAGACTACACCTTGCAGGGATTGGCCAAAGCCATCGCCCGCCAAATCGACAAGGCGCGTTCTGGAAAAATGTCAGCGGCGGATATGAGTGGTGGAACTTATTCCATCACCAACAATGGGGCCTTTGGCACCAGCTTCACCACGCCGATCATCAATGCCCCTCAAGTCGCTATACTTTCAACTGATGCCATTCGCAAAAAGCCTGCAGTGATCACGACAGAGTTGGGTGACGCAATTGTGCCACGCTTGATTGGAACGGTCGGTCAGAGCTTCGACCATCGCGCCTTCGACGGAGCCTATGCTGCTGCATTCCTATCAAAACTCAAAGAGACTCTCGAAACCAAAAAATGGGCCGGAGAGCTGGGAGAACTGACATGAAATACAATAGTCCTTATGCAACCGCTTCATGGGGCCAAATGGCCAAAGACTGGGAAGAAGGCATTGACTATTCCCGCATGTCGAAGGAGCGTCTGGGCAAGGCACAAACTGCGGTTCGCAATGCGGGTCTGGGCGGTGTGCTGTGTTTCAACTTCGATAACATCCGCTACGTGACGGCAACCCACATTGGTGAATGGGCGCGTGATAAATTCTTCCGTTACTGTCTGTGCCCAGCTGAAGGCTCGCCCTTCCTGTGGGATCCGGCCCCTCCTGCCAAACGCATTTCATCGCCTTGGATCAAGGACAATGTGGCAGCCCCCATCACCACGATGCAGGGTGCCATTCCGCCCAGCCTTGGCGTGAGCCAGGATTTTGCCAAGCAGATCAAAAAAGCCCTTGTGCATTATGGCATCGCCAATCAACCCTTGGGCATCGACATCATGGAACTTGGCATGTTGCGCGCCCTTGAGGCCGAGGGCATTGAAGTGGTTGATGGCCAGCAGGCCATGCTCGATGCGCGCGAAGTCAAAACCGGTGACGAAATCGAACTTCTCAAAATGGCCGCTGGCATGGTGGATGCGACTTACGTCGACATTGCCCGCGCCATTCGGCCGGGCACCAAAGAAAATGAATTGGTGGCGATTGCCAATGATCGCCTGTTCCGCATGGGGTCCGAGCGCGTGGAATGTGTGAACTCTGTGTCGGGCCGTCGTGGTCGCCCGCATTCGCACACCTTCTCAGATCGCATGATCCAGCCCGGCGACATGATATTCCTCGACATCATGCATTCATTCAACGGCTACCGCACTTGCTATTATCGCACCTTCATTTGTGGCCAGCCCAACAAGCATCAGATTGATGCTTATGAAACGGCGTCGAAATGGCTGAGCGCTTCCATGGATATGATCAGACCCGGTGTAACGCCCGATGAAGTGGCGGCGGTCTGGCCCGATGCCCATGAGTTTGGTTACAAGAATGAGGAAGAAGCTTTCCTGCTGCAATATGGCCATGGCGTTGGCATGTCACTGTGGGAACGTCCGATTTTCTCCAAACGCTTCAAAGGCCAAACCAAGCCATTGAAAGAAGGCATGGTGTTTGCGCTTGAAACCTGGAAGGGCTCCAACGATGGCTCAGGTGCAGCGCGTATCGAAGAAGAAGTTGTTGTCACCAAAGACGGTTGCGAAATCATCACCAACTATCCATCCGACCATTTGATTTCTTGCGGCCTTCCCGGCTGCGAGGTTGTGGCGTAACACAGCCCATGTCGCTCAACCACGCCAGTCGAATACCCGTCACCCTCGTCACCGGCTTTCTGGGCAGTGGCAAAACCACACTTATCAATGCGGGGTTGAAATCGCCCGATCTTTCCAAGACGGTTGTGGTGGTGAATGAATTTGGCGCGGTGGGGCTGGACCACCAACTTTTCACCAATAGCAATGACGCGGTTGTGGTTTTGGAAAATGGTTGTTTGTGTTGCACTGTCAAAAGCGATTTGATCAGCACACTGAATAATCTCTACCATGATCGGGCCAATGGCGATTTGCCTGACTTCGACAATGTGGTGATCGAAACAACGGGCCTTGCGGACCCCGGCCCCGTGCTGCAAGCTTTTCTGTCTGAACCAACACTTGATGGATTGTATCGCGTGACCAATGTGGTCACCGTTGTGGATGCGGTCAATTGGCAGGCAACTTCACAGCGTCACGATGAAGCACTTCGCCAAGTGGCACTGGCCGATGACCTGCTGATCTCAAAACTCGATCTGGCGAATGAGGACGCTTACAACGTCTTGTCCCAGCAACTTAAAGCCATCAATCCTGCCGCGAACATCGCCAAGTTGGATTTGAGCACCATGGCCATTGCACCTCTGTTGATGCGGAAGGGCTTTGATGCGGCTGACACCATGGCTGATCCTTCAGAATGGCTGTCGATTTCGAGCTATGAAGCCTATGCTCGGGAAGTTGCGGAGACCGATGGTGTGAAGGATCAAGACATACCGCAGCATCTTCTAGCCAATGGCATTGAGAGCTTTGTGATGACCCGCTCAAAGCCTTTGTCCCGCGAGGAACTACAATTTTTGTTGGATGGCATATCGCAAAATCTTGGGAGCAGTTTACTGCGCGTCAAAGGCCTCATCAACATTCTCGAAGAGCCAGGCAAGCCCGCCGTGGTGCAAGGTGTGCAGCACCTTTTGCATAATGTGACCTGGCTGGAAAAGTGGCCGACTGATGATGAGCGCACGCGCGTGGTCTTCATCACACAAGGCATTGCGCGGGATAGTTTAGAAGACATGATCGAAGTCTTGGACCGGATGAGCGAGCGCACATTTGCCGCGCGCGAAAAAGCACGGCTGGCGGCAGAACAGAAGGTGGCGTGATGGTCTCTTTCGCTTTCATGAGATCATATGCATATTCACTTACACCGTCTTTCCCGCGAAGGCGGGAATCCAGACTCTCCACATTCTCGCTGGTTGAAAGTCTGGATCCCCGCCTTCGCGGGGATGACGAACCTCGTGGAGATCATGCAAAGTGACTGTACGGCACTACAAAATCTCATTTATTGGCGCTGGCAAGATGGGTTTGCCCGTGTGCAAGCGGCTCAAGGTTGCGGGTCATGATGTGCATGTGCTGGCGCGGACACCAGAACGGGCGAAAGAATTTGAAGCCCTTGGCCTCGGCTCTGCTGCAAATGTTGCAATGTTGATCAAAAATGCGGATGTGGTTTTCACGTGTGTTTCGGATGACGCGGCATTGGCCAGCGTTGTGCTTGATGATGCGTTCAATACTGCCCTTCCACCCAACACAACGCTGATCGACATGAGCACCGTCTCACCGGCAATCTCAGCAAAAATTGCCGCTCATTTGCATGGGTCCGTGCGCTATCTGCGTTCGCCGGTGTCCGGTTCAACAGGCATGGCAGAAGCGGGCACCTTGACGGCGCTGGTGTCAGGCCCGAAAGCGGCCTTCGATGAAGCCACAGCAATTTTTGCGAATTTTACTAAAAAGGCGTTCCACCTGGGTGAGAGTGAAGAAGCACGCTATCTCAAACTCGCCATCAACAGCATGGTCGCTGCCACATCTGCCTTGTTGGGGGAAGCCTTGGCATTCGGTGCCAAGGGTGGTCTCAGCAATGCTGCCATGCTTGATGTCATCACGCAGAGTGCGGTGGCGTCGCCACTCATCGGCTACAAGAAAGACATGATCATCAGTGGCGACTACACACCTGCTGCAACCCTCAACATGCTGATGAAAGATTTGGACCTCCTGCTGTCTACCGCCGGGCAACATGACACGCGGCTGCCCGTCAACAGCATGATCAGGAATATCTACAGGGATGCAGCTGACAGGGGTCTGGGAGACAAAGACTTCTTCGTTCTCGTTCAGGAAGCGGAAAAGCAGGCGGCTGGAAGCGTAGCCGAGAATTGATTTTAAATTACAATTATTTCAACAACATACAGCGGAAAAATTGGCGGAAGGAAAGGGATTCGAACCCTTGTTACGCTTTCACGTAAACACGCGTTCCAGGCGTGCGCCTTCAACCACTCGGCCACCCTTCCGCATCGGAACATGGGCCTTATAGCCAAGTGCTAGGGCCGATCAAGCACTTGTGAGGTTATATTTTCGCTTTGCCTCACTATGTGCTAGACCTTGCACAAGGAGATGACCCATGTTGTTTGCACGCGGAAAAGCTGAAATCATTGATGCAGCCTCAGCCCTTGCGGGGCGTGGTACTGCCATTGCAACAGCAGAAAAGCATTTTGTTTCCGGGCGAAACCTGAAAGGGCCCTATGCCAGTGGTTCGCAGACCATTGTGCTTGCCATGGGTTGTTATTGGGGTGCTGAACGCCGGATGTGGAGCCTCCCCGGCGTTTGGGTGACAGCCGTGGGCAATGCCGGGGGATTTACCCCCAATCCCAGCTATGAAGAAGTCTGCAGCGGCGCCACCGGCCATACAGAATCGGTGCTTGTGGTTTACGATCCCAAACTGGTCAGCCTCCAAATGGTTTTAAAGCATTTCTGGGAATCCCACGATCCCACCCAAGGCATGCGGCAGGGCAATGATGTGGGAACGCAATATCGCTCCGCAGTTTATTGGACAACAGCTGAACAAGAAGCCGTGGTTATGGCTTCAAGGGCGATGTTTCAGGCGGTTCTCGCAAAAGCTGGCTATGGCACAATCACAACCGAGCTTGCACTTTTGCAACACTTCTATTTTGCCGAAGCCCATCACCAACAATATCTGGCGAAGAACCCGCAGGGTTATTGTGGCCTCGGTGGCACGGGTGTTTCCTGCCCCATTGGCATTGCGGCGGCGGCTTGACCAGACGTGGGGCGCAAGGACAAAGACAAAAACAAGGAAAAAGCTGCAAAGCGGGACGATGACCAGAACGATCACTGGAACGATCCCGGGCCTTCCGATAAAACTCTGGTACATCTCGAACGATTGGCGCGGTTGATGCGTCAACAGGGCCATGGCCATGGCTTGAACCCCGCCCAATGGGAGGTCTTGCGCTATTTGCACCGGGCCAATCGCTTGTCAAACACACCGGGGGCACTCGCCCGCTATCTCGGTTCCACCAAGGGCACTGTTTCACAAACCCTCGCATCGCTGGAGGCCAAGGGCCTGGTGGTGAAACTGGTGCGGGGCGATGATGGTCGCTCTGTGGCCCTGTCCTTGAGTGAAGCAGGTTCACTTGTTCTGCAGCAGGACGGCCTCAAGGCATTGGGCGCTGACATCGACGAATTGCGACCCAAAATCCGCAAACGTTTTGACAAGGCGATCGAGGCATTGCTGCGGGCTGAAGTGCAACGGCAGGGCGAACCCAGCTTTGGCACGTGTGCAACCTGTCGGTATTTTCGTGAGGCCACCTCAAACAATGCCGCCTATTGCATGAAGGTCGATGCCACACTTCCCGCCGATGAAACCGCGTTGATCTGCGTAGAACAGGTGGACCGTTGAGCGCCAGTTGTCCCAGCCGTGCAAAGATTCTCAACCAGCTTTCCCGGTGAGGCCACCTTCGCCGACCCAGTAGTCCTGATGGTCGCGCATGAAGCGTTCACCCAAGGCCGTCACGCCAACCTTGTTGGAATCGGGATAGACGCAGACGTCATTGGGATCATTGTCGCCGACGACGATATAGCGGCAGACTTCGCTTGTATGGTTGTAAAGACAATGTTCATGGGGGCTGCCCGCGGGAAAGCGCACGTAGTCTCCAGCCGTCATCGCGTGAAATTCCTTGCCAATGCGCACCGTTAGGGCACCTGACAAAATCAGCACATGCTCTTCCTCGCGCAAATGATAGTGTGCGGGATTGTTCTGGTTGTTGGGCAGGAGTTCCTCAATGACCACACCGATCTTATAGGACTGTGGTCCCATGCTTTTCGACAGATGCCGGACACGCATCTGGAAATTTGGCAGGTCCATGAGCTCCGTCCACGGAAGATTTTCAGTGGCGACGGGAGAGATGGGTGCAACGGCAGTTTCTTTGCGCATGGTGATCCTCCTTCAGTTGGCTTACTTGCAGGCCTTGGCCCAGTTGCGCACATTGTCATCAATTGGCACGGTGGTGGGCGATGTTTTGGCGGTTTTCAATGTGAAACGCGAGGCCGTGGCCAGGACTTCGGGAAGTGTGGGGCCTGCCGTTGCAAACAAGTCGGCATCGATCCACCAGGCGTTGGTCAACTCCCCGGCGAATGACATTTTCCGGATATAGAAATCATAGCCCTGCTTGCCGACTTGCAGCACGATCTGGTGCTGGTCGCGCCGCATGGCTTTGATGACATCCTCGGTCGGCACATCTGCAAGTCCGAGAGTGATGCGGTTGTTGGCATCACAGGCGAGCGAAGCCAGGTGGCATTCTTCCTCGCAATCGGCAAAGTCAAAACTGACAGTGTTGGTTGCAACGCCGTCAATTATACCCTGGACAAAGCTGGTCTCGATTTTATCGGCTGCCATGGCAAGGGTGGGGAATAGCAGAAATGCCAGAGTGATGATGGGTTTTCGCATTGGCGGTTTCCTTTGGCTAGATTGATGCTCAAGTATTACAGCAACTTGCATTCCCTGGCCAATTCTGCTTTATCCCACTGATCTCACGCGCAAGTTTGGGGTTTCCAATCGCCTGGCTGAATAAGGGCTGCCACGGCGGTTTCAACTAATGTCCTGAAAGGATTGAACAAATGCCCAAGATGAAAACCAAGTCTGCGGCCAAGAAGCGGTTTCGCTTCACGGCATCAGGCCTTGTGAAAGCTGGTGCCGCTGGCAAGCGCCACGGCATGATCAAGCGCAGCAACAAGCAACTCCGCAACGCACGCGGCACGATGATTCTGGCTCCCGGCGATGAAGGCCTGGTCAAGATTCACATGCCTTATGCTGGCAAATACTAAGAGGAGCTTGAGACATGCCACGTTCAAAAGGCGGCGTCGTAGCCCGCCGTTCACATAAAAAGGTACTGCCCGCGCCAAGGGTTATTTCTCACGCCGCAAAAATGTCTTCCGCGTTGCCGTTCAGGCCGTGGAGGCTGCTGAGCAATATCAATACATCGCCCGCCGCCAGAAAAAGCGCAATTTCCGCAGCCTGTGGATCCAGCGCATCAACGCCGGCACCCGCGAACTCGGCCTGACCTATGGCCGATTTATCGACGGCCTCAACAAGGCAGGGATCAGCGTGGACCGCAAGGTTCTCTCCGATCTGGCAATTCATGATCCGGTGGCCTTCGGTGCCATCGTCGAGAAGGCGAAGGCCGCTCTGGCTTAGGCTTTAAGCAGATCATTTATTACGGGCCTTGAGTGGAGAGTCAGACTCCTCTACTCAGGGCCTTTGTTTTTTAACAACCCCGAACCGTCATTCCCGCGAAAGCGGGAACCCAGACTTTCAGCCAGCGAGACTGTGGAAAGTCTGGTTCCCCGCTTTCGCGGGGATGACGGAACCAGAGTGAATTGAAATGTCGCTGATTGACCTCGAAACCGAAACCCTGGCACAAGTCGCTGCCGCTGCCGATGAAGCATCCCTTGAAACCGTTAGGGTCAATGCACTGGGCAAGAAGGGCGTCATCTCAGAGCGCATGAAAACGCTGGGGGCCATGGCACCCGATGAGCGCAAAACATTTGGCGCTGCATTGAATGTATTGAAAGACAAAGTCACTGAAGCCATCAGTATACGGAAGACTCTGCTGGGCCGTGCCGCATTGGATGCGCGGCTGGCATCGGAAAAAGTTGACATAACTCTTCCCGCCCGCGCCGAATTGCGCGGAACCGTGCATCCCGTCTCCCAGGTCTGGGAAGAAGTGGTGCAGATTTTCGGTGATCTCGGATTCAGCGTCGCGGAAGGCCCGCACATCGAAGACGATTTCCACAATTTCGATGCGCTCAACATGCCGCCGGAACATCCGGCCCGGCAGGAGCACGACACGTTTTATTTCAACGAGCGCGAAGATGGTTCGCGCATGGTGCTGCGCACCCACACATCGCCTGTGCAAATCCGCACCATGCTGTCGCAAAAGCCACCGATCCGCATCATTGCACCGGGCCGCACGTTTCGTTCTGACTCAGACATGACGCACACGCCGATGTTCAATCAAGTGGAAGCACTGGTGATTGATGAGACGACGCACATGGGCAATCTCAAATGGCTGCTGCATGAATTCTGCAAGGCCTTCTTTGAAGTTGACGATGTGAAAATGCGTTTCCGCGCCTCGCACTTTCCCTTTACCGAACCTTCCATGGAAGTGGACATTCAATGTTCATGGAAAGACGGCCAGGTGAAAATCGGTGAAGGTGACTCGTGGCTGGAAATCTTGGGCAGCGGCATGGTGCATCCCCACGTCCTCAAATCCTGCGGCCTTGATCCCAACATCTACCAAGGCTTCGCCCTCGGCATGGGCATCGACCGCATCGCCATGTTGAAATACGGCATCCCCGATTTGCGCGCGTTCTTTGAAAGTGATCTCAGGTGGTTGCGGCACTATGGATTCAAATCACTGCAAGTGCCGACGTTAAGTGGGGGATTGTCATGATACTTCATCCTGACTCTTCCTTCTCCCCTCGCGGGAGAAGGTGTCGCGAAGCGACGGAAGAGGGGGCGGTCCCATACGCTCATTCGAAGACCGTCAGTGCTGAACCAACCCCTCTTCCGTCTCGCGCCAAGAGCGCGATCCACCTTCTCCCGCAAGGGGAGAAGGTTGTTTCAAAATTTGGACGACCAAAATGAAATTCACCCTCTCCTGGCTCAAGGATTATCTCGACACCTCTGCAACCGTTGATGAGATTGCCGCTGGGCTTCTCGGCATTGGTTTGGAAGTTGAAGAGATTTCCGACAAAACCAAGGCTCTCTCGGCTTTCACCGTGGCTTATGTGCAAGAGGCGGGGAAGCACCCGAATGCTGACAAGCTCAGACTCTGTGTGGTTGAGACTGTTGACGGCATCAAGCAGGTGGTGTGCGGTGCGCCCAATGCGCGGACGGGAATCAGGGCGATTATTGCTTTGCCTGGTGTGACCATTCCTGTGACGGGCCTGGTGTTTGCACCTGCCACCATTCGTGGGTCTGAATCGCAGGCCATGCTGTGTTCGGAACGGGAACTCATGCTGTCGGAAGAACATGATGGCATCATTGAAGTGCAGGGTGATTGGCCGGTGGGAACGCCTGCTGCTGTAGCACTCGGTCTTGATGACCCGATGTTCTATGTCAAAGTCACAGCAAACCGTCCCGATGCGCTTGGCATTTATGGCATTGCGCGGGATCTTGCCGCCAAGGGCTTGGGCACGTTGAAGCCGCTGAATGCGCCACAAGTCAAAGGCACATTTGATTCACCGATTTCTGTGAAATTGGATTTTCCCGCAACGGATGCAAAGGCGTGTTCGCTGTTTGTGGGGCGTTATTTTCGCGGTGTGAAGAATGGTCCTTCTCCTGCATGGTTGCAGCGGCGTTTGAAATCCATTGGCCTCCGCCCGATATCGACACTGGTGGATATCACCAACTACATTACCTTCGCCTATGCCAGACCTTTGCATGTGTTCGATGCAAAGAAGGTACACGGCAACATCACAGCGCGTTTGGCGGGGGATGGCGAGACTCTCGAAGCGCTCGACAACAAAACCTACACGCTCAACAGCAGCATGACGGTGATTGCTGATGATGCTGGCGTTGAAGGCATTGCCGGCATCATCGGTGGCATTCCCTCATCCTGCACCGAAAACACCACGGATGTGTTTATTGAAGCCGCCTATTTCGACCCCGTTCGCACCGCCACCACGGGCCGCAAGCTCGCCATCAATTCGGATGCGCGTTACCGCTTCGAGCGCGGCATTGACCCTGCATTCACACCAACAGGTGCTGAGATTGCCACCCGGATGATTTTGGATTTGTGCGGTGGTGAAGCTTCACATCTGGTTATCGCTGGTAAAGTGCCGGAAGCCAAACGCGCCATCACGCTTCGCCGCTCCCGTGTCAAGCAATTGGGTGGGCTGGATTGTCCGTGGGCGGAGCAATTACGCATCCTTCGCGCCCTTGGCTTCACCGTCACCGATGCTGCGGCGGGTGCATCCTGCCTCGTGCCAACATGGCGGCCTGATGTGCATGGTGAGGCTGATCTGGTCGAAGACATCTGCCGCGTTGTCGGACTTGAAAACATTCCCTATGCGGATATGTCCCGCCCGAATGCTGTGGCACGTCCGGTGCTCACGCCGTTGCAAAAGCGCATGCTGGCGTCGCGTCGCACACTTGCCTCGCGTGGTTTCAATGAAGCCGTGACCTATGCTTTCCTCGACCATGACAATGCCGTACGTTTTGGTGGCGGGCAGAAATCTTTGCAACTCGCCAATGCGATCTCGTCTGAGCTCACGGATATGCGGCCTTCACTGCTGGCAAATCTTGTAGCGGCGACTGGCCGCAACATTGCCCGTGGATTTTCTGACTTCGCGCTATCAGAAATCGGCCACGCTTATGCGGGTGACAAGCCTGAAGATGAAACGTTGCGCGCCGCGGGCATTCGTCAAGGTGCTTCGGCGCCGAAGCAATGGCTGGGTGGTGCGCGCACCGTGGATGCCTTTGATGTAAAAGCCGATGTGCTGGCGGTGCTTGAAGCCTGTGGCATGGCGACTTCCACCTTGCAGGTCGTTCAAGCTGCACCTGCATGGTTCCACCCCGGTCGTTCCGGCACCGTTCAAATGGGACCGAAAAACCAGATTGCCTGGTTCGGCGAAATCCACCCCGGTATCCTTGCGGAGATGGATGTGAAGGGCCCGATTGTGGCATTTGAAATCGTGCTGAACTCCATTCCGGCACCGAAACAAAAAGGCACGGCGAAGCCAGCTCTGATATTGTCTGATTTGATGCCTTTGTCGCGTGATTTTGCCTTTGTGGTTGAACCCACAGTGCAAGCCGCAGAATTGCTGAAAGCCGTGAGAGGTGCCGACAAGGCGCTGATTGGCGATGCCCAGGTGTTCGACGTGTTCAAACTGCCCGACGGAAAAATATCTCTTGCAGTGTCCGTGACATTGCAGCCGAAAGAGAAGACACTGACCGAAGAAGAGATCGAAGCCGTCTCAGCCAAGGTGGTGGCGATGGTCGGCAAGGCAACCGGTGCGGTGTTGAGAGGTTAATCCCATGAATCCAGCCACGAAGACCGTTCTCAAGGAACTGAAATCCCACGCCAAGGCAGGTTTGCCTGATATGCGGAAAGCTTTTTCGAAAGGTGATCGCTTCAGTGAATTTTCAGCCTCGCTGGATGATTTGCTGCTCGACTATTCGAAATGCCGTGTCACCAAGAAAACTATGCAGCTGCTGAATGCCCTTGCCAAGGCTGCTGATGTGGAAGGCAAATGCCACGCCATGATGCGCGGCGATGCCATCAACATCACGGAAGGTCGGGCGGTTTTGCATACGGCACTTCGCCGACCGAAATCTGAAATCGTCATGGTGGGTGGCCACAATGTGGTGCATGACGTGCATGATGTGCTGGAAGCCATGGCGCGTTTTTCCACGGACATTCGCAGGAGTGGGATTACCGATGTGGTGAACATCGGTATTGGTGGGTCTGATCTTGGCCCCGCCATGGCAACTCTCGCGCTGGCTCCCTACCATGATGGACCGCGCCTGCATTTTGTCTCCAATGTGGATGGCGCACATATTGCTGATACGTTGAAAAACTTGCGGCCTGACACCACGCTTTTCCTCGTTGCATCCAAGACCTTCACAACCATCGAAACCATGACCAATGCCAAGTCCGCACGGGCTTGGGTGGCTGCGGCTTTGGGTGAGGACAAAGTGGGTGATCACTTTGCCGCCATCTCCACGGCCATCGACAAGGTGAAGGCTTTTGGCATTGCTGAGAACCGCATCTTCGGTTTTTGGGATTGGGTGGGTGGGCGTTATTCCCTGTGGTCAGCCATTGGCTTGTCGTTGATGATTGCCATTGGTCCCCATAATTTCATGGAAATGCTGAAAGGCGCCCATGCCATGGACCAGCATTTTGCCAAGGCCAAGCCGATGCAAAATCTTCCCATGTTGATGGGGCTGCTGGGCGTTTGGCACCGCAATGCCTGTGGCCTGCCATCGCGTGCCGTGGTCCCTTATGACCAGCGGATGTTGCGCTTGCCTGCCTATTTGCAACAGCTTGATATGGAATCAAATGGCAAACGCGTGACAGCCAAAGGCGATGTGGCGAGAGATGATACAGGCCCCGTGGTCTGGGGTGAACCCGGCACCAACGGCCAGCATGCGTTTTTCCAATTGCTGCATCAGGGCACGACCGTCATTCCAGTCGAGTTTTTGGTTGCCGCCGAGCCGCATGAAAAAGATATGCGTGTGCATCATGATTTATTGATCGCCAATTGCCTCGCGCAAAGCCAAGCCTTGATGCAAGGTCGCACCCTTAAGGAAGCGACGGCGCAATTGTTGGCCAGCGGCAAAACCAAAGAGGACGCAAAACGCCAAGCATCCCACAAGGTGTTTGCTGGCAATCGTCCATCCCTCACGCTTGCTTATAAAAAGCTTGACCCCTTTACCTTTGGTCGACTCGTGGCTTTGTATGAACACCGCGTGTTTGTTGAAGCCGCGATCTGGGGCATCAATGCCTTTGACCAGTGGGGCGTGGAACTTGGCAAGGAATTGGCAACGGGATTGCAGCCGGTGATCGAAGGTCGTCAGTCTACGGACGGTTTGGATGCATCAACGGCGGGGTTGGTGAGGCATTTGAAGGGATGATAGCGGAGATTGGTGAAGCACCCCCTCCCGGCTTCGCCGTACTCCCCCAGCCCAAGGGGGCTGAGGGAGAAATAGTTTTTCTTCCTCGCCGAAGGCGGGGGAGTACCCCGAAGGGGGGAGGGGGTGTTTCAACAAGCTCCGACCTTCAACACTCCACCACATTTACGGCCAAGCCACCCGTCGAGGTTTCCTTGTAACGATCGTTCATGTCAACCCCGGTCTGGCGCATGGTTTCGATACAGGTATCAAGCGGCACCAGATGCGTGCCATCGCCGCGCAATGCAAGAGATGCCGCTGTAACAGCCTTCACCGCACCGAAGGCATTGCGTTCAATGCACGGCACTTGCACCAGCCCGCCAACCGGATCGCAGGTCATGCCGAGGTGATGTTCCAGCGCGATTTCAGCGGCATTCTCAATTTGTTCATTGGTGCCACCCAGTGCCGCACAAAGTCCGGCAGCGGCCATGGCGGAGGCTGATCCCACTTCGCCTTGACAACCGACTTCGGCACCAGAGATCGATGCATTGTGTTTGATGATGCCGCCAATGGCCGCTGATGCCAGGAGGAAGTTGCGCACACCTTCCGCATCGGCATTCAGGCAATGGTCGAGGTAGTACTTGATCACCGCAGGCACCACGCCTGCAGCACCATTGGTGGGGGCTGTCACAACTTTTCCGCCGCCGGCATTTTCCTCATTCACCGCCATGGCATAAACCGAAAGAAAATCCATCACCCGGTGCGGCTGCAATGAATTGTTGCCGGCCTCGGCATTGAGCTTCGCCAAAACATCGGCGGCGCGGCGTTTGACTTTCAAGCCACCCGGCAGAACGCCCGTGGTGGAAAGTCCGCGCTGCATGCAAGCATCCATGACCGACCAGACATGATCAAGCTTTTGGTCAAGCTCTGTACCATGGGCGACGGATTCGTTGAGGCGTTTCATCTCGACGATGGATTTGTTTGATGCTTTGCCCATCGCCAACATCTCCAAGGAATTGCTGAATGGAAAGGGCACGGCCAAGACGGCAGATTGATCTTTCGTATGCAACGCACCAGCACGCTCCGCCGCTGTTTGCACAAAACCACCGCCAATGGAGTAAAAGGTTTCTTCAAATACCGTTGCCCCATCGCGCTCAAGTCGAAATACCATGCCATTGGCATGTCCCTTGAGGGCCGGCCCGAAGTCAAAATTGATATCCCCAGCCGGATCGAAATCAAACAGTCCGGATTTTTTTGTTTCGGCCATGTGGGCCAAAATCATATCGATTTGAGCGGGGTCAATTTCCGACGGCGTTTCCCCGGCCAGACCCAGGATCACGGCGCGGTCGGTGCCGTGTCCTTTTCCGGTAAAGGCCAGCGAACCATGCAGCGAAACGCGGATACGCCCGGTTTGCCCCCTGATCAATTCAACAAAACGCAGCGCTGCCACCATAGGCCCGACGGTGTGGGAACTGGAGGGGCCAATGCCGATTTTATAGAGGTCAAAAACTGAAAGGAACATGGCGACAACGATATCACATCTATCAGAGAGATGGTGCGCCGAAACGCCATGGCAAAACCAAATACGCCAAAAACACGAGGGTCAATGATTGTTGCAGGCGATAATCGCCTTTCAGTGCGCCTCGTCCCAGTTCATGGCTGCCCGTGCATCAACCTGCAAGGGAACTTCAAGTTTCAACGCTGGTTCAGGCGCATCGATCATGATTTTTTGCACCAGCGGCAGGGTTGCTTGCACTTCATCGTTGGGCACTTCAAAAATCAACTCGTCATGCACCTGCAACAACATGCGGGCCGACAGCTTTGCAGCCTGCAACGCCGGTATCATGCGGATCATGGCGCGGCGAATGATATCGGCAGCCGATCCCTGAATCGGTGCATTGATGGCAGCCCGTTCCAGAAAAGCCCGCTCTGAAGGGTTGGATGATTTGATCCGCGGCACATGCATGCGACGGCCAAAAATGGTTTCCACATAACCATTGTCATGGGCAAATTTTTTGGTGTCATCCATGTAGGTCTTGATGCCGGGAAAGCGCTTGAAGTAGGTGCGGATGTATTCGCCTGCCTCCTCGCGGCTGATACTAAGCTGGTTGGAAAGACCAAAAGCCGAGATGCCATAGATGATGCCGAAGTTGATAGCCTTGGCGCGGCGGCGCACCGCAGAATCCATGCCGGCAATCGGCACGCCAAACATTTCAGATGCCGTCATGGCATGAATATCCAGACCATCGGCGAAAGCTTTTTTGAGTTGCGGAATATCCGCCACATGGGCCAGCACGCGCAATTCAATCTGCGAATAATCCGCACTCACCAGCTTGTGCCCCGGTGGCGCAATGAAAGCTGTGCGAATGCGACGCCCTTCTTCAGTGCGTACGGGGATGTTTTGCAAATTTGGATCAGTTGATGACAGCCGCCCGGTTGAAGTTGAGGCCATGGCATAGGATGTATGCACGCGTCCGGTTTGCGGGTTGATATATTGTTGCAGCGCGTCCGTATAAGTCGAACGCAGTTTGGCCAATTGCCGCCAATCCAACACGCGTTTGGCCAAGGGCACGCCTTGGGCGGCCACATCCCCAAGCGTATCAGAATCGGTTGACCAGGCACCGGTTGCAGTTTTCTTGCCGCCCGGAATGCCCATTTGTCCAAACAGGATTTCGCCCAGTTGCTTGGGAGAGCCGATGTTGAAAGATTGGCCGGCGAGCTTGTGAATTTCAGTTTCTATTGCCGCCTGCGACGTGCCAAATTCCTGCGACAACCGCGCCAAAACCTGGCGATCCACCAGAATGCCCTCGCTTTCCATTTGCACCAACACAGGCACCAAGGGCCGCTCCAGCGTTTCGTAAACCGTAGACTTTCGGGTCTTCAGCAATTTTTGCTTGAACAACATCCAGAGCCGCAAGGTTATGTCAGCATCTTCGGCTGCATATTGTGTGGCCTTCTCAATCGACACCCGGTCAAAGGTGACAGATGATTTTCCGCTGCCCGCCACATCCTTGAAGCTGATCGGCTTATGGCCGAGATGCCGCACCGACAATTCATCCATGCCATGACCTACATCACCGGATTCAAACACATAGGACATCAACATGGTGTCGGCGAGTGGCGATACTGCAAGGCCGTAACGCTTTAGCACCAGCATATCATATTTTAGGTTTTGACCAATTTTCAAAACCGCCTTCGACGCGAGCAAAGGTTTCAGTGCCGCAAGTGCATCTGCGCGGTTGATCTGCCCCTCCAGCAATCCGCTTTCAAAAAGCCCGTCACCTTGGCCCTGATGCGCCAGTGGAACATAACAAGCCTTGCCGGGTGCCAAGGCCAGGGAAAAGCCAACAATGTTAGCCTGCATGGCATCCAGTGAATCGGTTTCCGTGTCAAAGGCACAGAAGCCCTGTTCCGTTGCGCGGGCAATCCATGTATTCAATTGTTCCGGGGTTGAAACTGTTTCGTAAGCGTTATGATCGACGGGGATGGACTTGAGGATAGCTTCGATTGTCGCGACATGATCACCCCCTTCACCGTCATTCCCGCGGAGCCGGGAATCCAGCTCTGCTTCGGGTTTGGTTTCTGTGACCAAGCTGGTTTCCCGGCTTCGCGGGAATGACGACTGTGATTGAGCAATTTCGGATATTCCGCCCGCAGGCGGCCAATGTTTTACTTCAACCGCCACTGCTTCAATGGCGTTGACATCAGCATCCAGCGCCGCCGCAACAGTGCGGGTAATCGTCGAAAATTCCATGGCCTTCAAAAACCCGATGACTTCGGCAGCGCGGGGCTGATCCACCGCAAATGATCCAATCGGCACCACATCAGGCACATGGGTTTCAAGTGTGACCAAGCGTTTGGAAATGCGCGCCTGTTCAGCAAAGGCAATAAGGTTTTCACGCCGTTTGTTTTGCTTGATTTCGGCAGCACGTTCCAGCAAGGTTTCCAAATTGCCATAGATGTTGATCAGTTCAGCGCCCGTCTTGACGCCAATGCCCGGCACGCCCGGCACATTGTCCACGCTGTCGCCCGCCAGCGCTTGCACATCAATCACCTTGTCAGGCGTCACGCCAAATTTCTCCAGCACCTCTGCCTCACCAACCACCTTCGCCTTAGCGGGATCAAAAAGGTCAACACCGGGACGGATCAGCTGCATCATGTCCTTGTCGGATGTCACAATGCGGCAGGTGGCACCGGCCTCGGAAGCCATGCGGGCATAGGTGGCGATCAGGTCGTCGGCTTCATAATTTTCCATTTCGATGGATGGCAGATTGAAAGCCCTGGTGGCCTGCCGGATCAGGCCAAACTGTGGGCGCATGTCCTCCGGCGGCTCTGGCCGCTGGGCCTTGTAGGCGGGATAAAAATCCGAACGGAAGGTCTTTGACGAATAATCGAAAATGACAGCAATATGGGTGGGCTTTGGATCAATCGCCTTGCCGTTCACCAGACCCCACAGCATGTTGCAATATAAACGCACAGCCCCCACCGGCAAACCATCGGAGCGCCTGTTATATTTGGGATCCTGGTTGGTGGATTGGAAATAGGCCCGGAAGATGAATCCGGACCCATCAATCAGATAGAGGTGATCACCGGGCTTGAGTTCGTTTGTGGAATTCTTTGTCATGTCCGGCACTATGCCAGTCGCCAGTCTTGGTTTCCACTGTCTTCGACCATGGCCAATGCCAACCTTGAAGGTTGGTCCACGGCGGCCTGACGAACAAGAACTGCAGGGGTGAATGGCGCAGCAACCAGAACAGACCCAAGGCACCTGCAATGGCACCTGCCGTTGTCAAAGCCGAAAGGATGTCCGGGTTGATGGCGGGATAGATTTTAAATCCCAGTGTGCGAATGGCGGCCATGGGCAGAAAAAATGCCAGATAGATCACAATCGAATTGGCCCCACAATAGCGCAGCCATGGCAATGCCGCAGTTCGCGTTAGAACGATGGCCGCCGTGATGACAGCACCAGCTCCTGCAAAGCCCAACACCAAACCCATGCCCGGCATGTTTTCAGCACCGGTTGCCATGGCAAGACTGTGCCCAACGGCCCAGATATAAAGCATGGCCATCAGTGTGAGGAGATTGCGCGTTTGCATGATCGACGTGGAGGCAAAAATGCGATTGGCCAACCAGGACCCTGCAAAGAAATAGACATAACGCGAAGCGAACTCATCAATGATCAGCGAACCTGTCTCAACCGGCGCCATTTCCAGCAGGGCTGCCACGGCAAACACCAAGAGGGGCGGCACCCGGACCAACAGCCTTGTCACCACAAAGAAGATCGCCAGCAGATAGATGAACCACAAGGTGCCGAAAGGCTGGACGAAGCCCAAGGCATACTCGCCCAAAAATCCCAAGGGGCCCTCAACCTTGACAATGCCATAGCCCTTGAAGGCAAACTGGATGGTCATCCAGAGGATGTAGAAATAGGCGAAGTGCAAAACTTTCTTGTCGAGATAATCCCGCCATGGCACATGCATGCGCCGAGCCAAAAACAGGCCGGAAATCAGAAAGAAATCCGGCATGCGAAAGGGCCTTGCCCATTCGATGAAGGCACCAAGATAACCCGCCTCGCCAATGGCTTTTTCAACGCCCAGAGTGGAATGCATCATCACGACAAGCACAATGCAAATGCCTTTGGCATAATCCACCCAATCGACACGCGGTGCCGAGTTCTTGCCAATGGGTGTTTTATCGAGGGCTGCTGCTGTCATGGCTTGCTCCTGTGGACTTGCCAGACTGTTGCAGAATGGCACAGTTGGCACTCACCAAGATAAGATAGCAAGGCAAGCGCCAAAAACGTTGCCAAGGTCGAAACGTGGATTTTGAATGAATTAAGGGTTTCCAATTGGTAAATATGCGAATTATGAAGTTGCCCAAAGCCCAGTTGCGACACCGCCCCCACTCCGCTATAGACCCCCAACCACGCACCCGTAGCTCAGCTGGATCAGAGCGCTGCCCTCCGAAGGCAGAGGTCACAGGTTCGAATCCTGTCGGGTGCGCCAATTATTTCAATAACTTAGCTGATTTTATTGAATGGCAAAAACTGAAAAGTAATCACCCAGTAATCACCAATTTTAAGCAAAGCATTTTGAGGCCCAAAACCGGCAAATCTCATCTTTTGAAAAATTCTTTGGGTTGCGACGGGATTATGGTGTTCGAGTCAAATTTCCTGACCAGTTTCGCAGATTGCCATCTGATCACCGGGCAGCAAGGCGCGCCGACTTTGGATCAAATTCAAATTCAACAATAGACCCATCCCGTATTCTCGCGACCGCCTCGTCAATGACTGCGATGGGCACGAGATACCACTCGCGGGGTTTCACGAGGTTTCCAAACCGGTCCGGAATTTCGAGATCAAAGCGCGCCGATGTGAAAAAGCGGTGAATGAGGTTTTCCAGCTTTGTCCGATTGATATTGAACAGGTCATAGGTTGCCACCACTTCGACATCAGCGAAGAGGTAGGTAGGGTCCAGTTTTGCGTTGGCCACTCGCTCTTGAACTCTGCCGCCAGTAACGCCAATTTTGTGGATCAAGTCCCGGTTGGCTAAGATGGTCGGATGGTTGGACAAGCTTCGCAAGACGTAAATCGTTCCGCTTTCTGTGTCTTCATCACTTGAAGCATCGGCAAAAAGCGGTCCAGCGCTCGTATCAGTGATCAAACGGGAAGCCGCGTCCCTGTAAAGTGAACGCTGGAATGACCGCATGAGCACATCGGCTTCGGTACCATTGTCATAAATCACTCGCAACTTGGCATCACGACGGTCGGACGTATTGCGGATTTCGTCCCCCAAGGAGGCAATATAGGCTTTCTGACCACCTACGATGAACAGTGCCCCTTGTTTGATTTCGTCGAGTCTGATTTCGTCGTATTCAACGTCATCAGGCTTTTTCAATGTCCTCGCTTCCCTGACGCCTAGTTCCAAATCTTTCTGGACTCGCTGAAAGATCGGCTTGAAATTCTCAAAATCCTTGCAGACAGTGCGGCTTCCGATTTCTTCTGCGGCCTGCTTTTCGGCATTCGATCTCACATGCCGAAGCGATTGGATATCTTCTGGGTCTTCGTGCGCTGATACAGCAATTCCGAGTTCGGCCAAGAGCGCTTCGTCGTCGACATTCGCCATCTGGTTATGATTCGTGTCTGCATTGAGCAAACCTTGCCGATCAATACCTTGCAGCAACTGTCTGCAATCTTCTTGTTCCCGAATACGGTCCAATCGCACGGCGTATAGGCGTTCAAAAATGTCGAGGCCTTCACCATGGCGCGGCAAGCGCTTGTGTTCATCGACAAACCTTTGGATGTCCTCAAAACCTGCAATGATGCGCTCTTCGCGGGCTGTGTAGGTGGCAGCCTTCTGTCGCTCGACAGAAACGCCAAGCTCGGCAAGCATTTCCTCGTCGGTGAGATCAACCACGGTTCTTCTCAGCCAGTATTTTAGCCAGCGCCACGGCTCCTTCGGCAAGGCGTTTTTCCCACGGATCTGGCGAGGTGATGGAGGGCGCGCGGCCACGTTCTTGTTTGAACTTGAAGGCGCGGTGCATCAAAGCCCGCGCTTCATCTTCTGGCATGCTTACGTTGCGGGCGTTGATGATAGCTTTGATCTGCCGAAGACGATTTTCGTCCAGCGACTTTGCCAGAATGGAATAGGCTTCACCAAACGGGTTGATATGATCGATCAGGTCAATCTCAAGTTCCCGCACATCCATGGCAAACCTGCGAATTCCATCGACAAGCGCCGTGTTGCCATGGGCTTCAATAACGTTGCCATTGTTCAGTGTCTTCTTCGCTTGCTGGGTCAAGGCAATGGCAGCGACAGCCCGTTGGCGGATCGCTTCCTGATCTACATCACTGAGGTCTGGATACTTGTCGCGCACTATCTTGCCCATGCGCTGGATGGTCAATTCTTCTGGCGCAATGTCTTCTTCAAACAGTCCGCGCTCAATTGTCGGCTTATCTTGAACGAAAGCAGTGATCACTTCATTCAGGTCTTCACGACAGATGCGGGCGGCCTCCGGACTTTCGGGTTCAACCAAGCCCTTTATTTCGATTTGAATTTGGCCCGTGGTTTCATTGAAACCGATGTTCGTTTTGTTCGGATTGTAACCACCTTCGCCATAGTCAAAGCCATCTGTGGCTTTGCCGTCACCGGATTGCTTTGGCCTGAAATCAAAACGGGGTGCGAGAACCTGCTCCATGAGAAGGCTTGCTGCGATTGCTTTCAGGGTATCATTGATCGCTTCGTTGACAGCCTCGTCTGAGGCGTCCGGCTGTGCGATGAAATTCGAAAATCGGGCGCGCTCTTTGCCCTTGGCATCGCGAGTGGCGCGGCCAATGATCTGAATGATTTCGGTGAGGCTGGAACGATAGCCAACGGTCAAGGCGTGTTCGCACCATATCCAGTCAAACCCTTCCTTGGCCATGCCCAAGGCAATGATGATATCGACGTGGTCGCGGTTGTACTTTTCTGCAGGGTTTTTGAGCGCACTGACAACTTTTTCACGCTTCTCCGACGCATCGTCGACGAGATCAGCAATCTTCAAGACACGGCCTTCTGGCGTTTTCACCAAGTGAAATCCAGTTGCGTCATCGATACCTTGCCACTCACCCAAGGCTTCCATGATATGGTCGACTTCGGTGTGCTTCTGTTTGGTGCTTTCGCGGGAGTTCACATTGGGAATATGCAGGATGGTTTTTTGCGTGGGGTCCAGCACCTTCAGAATATCGTCGAGGTAGCTGCCGGTGTAAAAGTAGTACCCGATGTCCAGTGCCTTGAGATATTCATAACCATTGAGCTGTTCGTAATAAGTGTACACAACGGAATCGAACTTCGCCTCATCCCCCGGCGACAACACTGCCTCCGCATCACCCCGGAAGTATGAACCCGTCATCGCAACGATGTGGGCTTTGTCGCGGGTGATGAACTCTCCCAACTGGCTGCCCAGTTTGTTGTCAGGGTTGGCTGACACATGGTGAAATTCGTCAACTGCAATCAGGCAGTTGTCGAAGGCCGCCACGCCTAACTCTTCGACGGCAAAGCGGAAGGTGGCGTGAGTGGTGACGAGCACACGGTCATCGCTGCCTAAGAACTCCCCAACGGCTTTCACTTTGGACTTAGCAACCTTCGCGTCGTCGGCATTGGGCGCGTTGCACAGGTTCCATTGCGGCTTCACCACCCAATCAGCCCAAAATCCGGAAGCGGTGAGCGCCTCGTTGGCAAAACTGCCGCCGATGGATCGTTCCGGAACCAGAATGATGGCCTGCTTGATGCCTTGGTTGTGCAATTTGTCGAGTGCGACAAACATGAGCGCGCGGGATTTGCCGGACGCAGGGGGCGATTTGATGAGCAGATACTGCTCACCGCGTTTTTCATAGGCGCGCTCTTGCATCACCCGCATGCCCATTTCATTGGCCTTGGTGGATGCCCCGGTGCGGCCATAGCTGACGGATACGGAGGGAACGGTTTTGCTCATCTGGTCACTTTTCGCATTCCATGGCCTTTCGAGACCCAAAATTCAGAATTTATAATCAGTATTTCAGAAACTAGGGCAGTTTCTGAAATAAGAAAAATCTTATGTCAGAAACACATCTGGAAGCCGACTTGAAAGTGCGATTCGGACATGCCAGTCCAAGAACGCGCCGTGACTGCGTCGTTTTGCAGGATTGGGAGAAACCCTGACACGGCGTCCTACTTTTTTCGGCAGCGGACCACACTCGCTTTCTGATGTTCATGCTATTGTTCCTCCGCAATTTGCTGGGCAAGCCCCGCATTGCGTGCGGGTTTATTCAGAACTGTCTGCAAACCATCAATGTGTTCAAACAGGTCATCGCTGACTTTTTGCCAGAGTGGATCAAGAATGAATTGCACACCTTCACGCCGGGCGAGTTTTGCAGCAGGTACAAAATCTGCATCACCAGCAATCAACACGATGGTACCCGCAAGACGTTTCAGCGTGATGGCTGCGATATCAAGTCCGATGCGCATATCAACGCCTTTCTGTCGAAGGTCGAGTCGTACCATCCAATCTTGCAATTCCTGCCAAGTCGCGGCTTGCTTCAAAAGCTCGTCGGCATCTGCTGGTGAAAGTACAAGACTGCCATCTTCTGATTTTTCCACATCTTTAAGCCTGCTCAACAGTGGACTAACGCGCAACAACTTGGCCAACATCTTGTGTTCGACAGTCCAACCACCCAGATTAGTAAGGTGACCGAGGCGCAGCGCCATGTTCCGCTGCTTTCGCAGTTCTGCAAAACAAGCCCGCTGAAAGACCGCCCTTGGACTGTTTTTGAAATTGATCTGTTTGCCAGTCAAAGGATGATGGGCCTGCCCTTCAAAGGGTGGCGCGTCATAATAGAAGATGCGATAAACGTAGCGGTGCCAGTTTTCATCTTTGTCGCCCGTCAGCTTCTGCACGTGGCTACGGCAGCAAGATCGCAAAATTCCGGCAAGGCCAAGAGGCGTCAAATTGTCAGGGTTGGAAACAATTTGGCCAATGCGCTTGGTAAAAAATCCGCCGTCAATCAGAATGGCAATTTCGCGGGTTAATGTTCGCATGAAAACACCGCCGGAAAAAAGAAAGCCCCAGGATTTCGGTAACGCTCTGAATAAATGAGCGAACCTACTCTCAAGGGGCGGATCACTTGCATATATAGGCATCGGGTTAACGAAATGTAAATGGTCGTCATAACCCTTTGGTTCCCTTCTTCTTTTTAGCGATTGATGTGGCAGTGCCCTTGTCCGCCGTCATCTTTGTGTACATATCGAACAACTTCTCCAACCGTTCGGTATCGTTGCGGAAGCGGCGGCCGATGTAGATGCGCTCCAGGGTTTCGTCGCTGCGGTCATGGGCGGCTTTCAGGTCTTCCGGCATGGCATCGGGGTCGTAGAGATCGGCGATGGTGGCAGGCCAATGGGCCTCGCGGGCCAGCAAAATATCCTCAGCGCAACGGGTGAGATCGGCCTTGTTCTTTTCGGTAAGCGTCGGCACGGGAAATGTGTTCCAGCCGAGAGTGTTGGAATAACGGTATCGGGTTTCCAGCTTGCCGCAAACTGTGGCGATCCAGACAAGATGTATGCGCGAGGCAATCAATGCCATGTTCCAAATTTGTGCATCATAAAATGCAAATGCACTGTCAGACACAATTGTGCCCGCACTATGTAGAGCAATTGGCAAATACCGCCTCGACTCTGAACTATGACGCGGCACAATCAGTGCTGCTTCATCTCCTCGTTGGCGAATTTGTTGAAAGGAATGAGGCGTTGCCGCGCCAATCTTTGTGAGGGCCTTGTCGCTCGCCGCTCGCATACGGGCAACTCCCATAAACCTGGTTTTTATCGCAAGGTTTTCAGATGCAGACAGAGCTTCACTATCACTTACCCAAAGACAGTATCTCGAAAGGCCGTCAATAACTTCTTTGGACCCCATAAACGGGCGAACAAAACTGCGAGCAAGAAGTCGCGACAAATTCATTTCACGCAACTCGTCGCTATCGAATGAAAGAAACCCGCCATCAGCAGGTTTATTTCCGTTATCCATGTGAGAGCAGCCGCTAAGTACCGTAGAAGACGGTTGGACGATTACATTTGCAGCGGGAACAAGATAACAGTTGATATTCGTAACTTCTCTTGAAATTACTGAACCATCTTCACCCAATGAGACAATTTTTCTTTGCCTGGGTGCTCCGCACTTCAATCCAATCACAACGACTGTGACCCCCGCATTGTGGCTAGCCAGATTCGCCCACCTAAATGAGTCATGTGCAAAAAATATTTGGATTCCTTTTGTCAAAAGGCCCGGCCAAAGCCGCGATACCTGTTCGCCTTGGCAAATCGAATTGGTGCTCACAAATGAACAGGATGCTAGAGAGTATCCTGCATAGTCTGCAAATTTTTGGAACCATCCAGCAACGTAGTCCAAAGACTTCCAACTGCTGCTGCGTCCGCCGAAAACAATTTCCATATCCGATTTCTGCATCCTGCTCTGCTCAGTTCCGCCTTTGTATGGTGGATTTCCGCAGATGAAGGTCTCAGGCTCAATCGCATCGAAATCCACTTCCAACTGCTCGGGCACATCATCAAACAAATCCTTGCGTTGATGCTCCACGGGTTTGGCAGGCGGGCAGACTTGCAGCCAATCCAGCCGCAGGGCATTGCCGCAGGTGATTTGGCCTGTCTTCTTCAGGGGCAGCACCAGTGAGCGGGCTTCCTGCTGGCCGATCATGCGCACGTCGCATTGGAACTCCGCAATCAGCAGCGCCAGCCTTGCAATTTCCACGGCGAAATCCTTGATCTCGATACCATAGAAATTCGCAAGCTTGATCCATGATTTCTTCTCATCATCGCGCCGCCGCCGGATAATCTCCGCTTCGATCTCGCGCATCTGGATATAAGCGATGACCAGAAAATTGCCGGAGCCGCAGGCGGGATCAAAGACGCGGATGTTGGCCATGCGCCGTCGCAGGTTCAACAATTTTCGGCCATTGTCACCCACCTGTGCCAGTTGCTCGCGCAGGTCATCCAGAAACAGCGGGTTCAACACTTTCAGGATGTTGGGCACGGAAGTGTAGTGCATGCCCAGTTCGCCGCGCTCATCATCATCGGCGACGGCTTGAATCATCGAACCAAAAATATCCGGGTTGATCAGCTTCCAGTCCAGACTTCCGGCTTGCAGCAGATAGGCCCGGGCCATCTTGCTGAAACGCGGCACTTCTCTGTTGCCATCAAACAAGCCGCCATTCACGAAAGGAAATACATCAGCCCATGATTTGATCTTTTTAACCAACCGCTCGTCCGGCTTTGTGTCCATGGCGCGGAACAATTCGCCAATCACCTCATGGGTGTTTTCCGCGTTGCTCATCTGCGTGAGGGTGGCAGTGAAGGTCTGCTCGCCATAGAAGATGCCGGTGTCCTCAGCAAACAGGCAGAAGATGAGCCGCGACATGAACTGGTTGAGGTCATGCCTGCGTTCGGCCTTTTCCCACTCCGGATTTTCCTTCAGCAATTCCAGATAAAGTCGGTTGAGGCGGCCCGTGGCGCGAATATCAATGGGGTTGTTTTGTATCTCCCGAACCGTGGTGATGCCGGCGAGAGGCAGCAGCATGCCAAAGCATTGCGCCGCCATTTCCGTGTAGGAACTGGCTTTGGTATCACCGGAGGCCAGGTCTTCCATCTCCACCATCACTCCATCCGTCGCCAACACGAATTTCGCTTTGGCAGATATCGTTTTGGGGCTGGCTTTGAGTTCCTGAAGCTTCGCCGAAACGTTGCCGGGGTTTGCGATGGCCAGATGGATATGATTGCGCAAAAGCACACCACCCGGCACATCCGATGCGTTGGTGTTGCCGCTTCGCAGCTTCCGGATTGTCGTATCCTTGTGGCCAAAGGCCAGCAGAAACTGGAACGGAAAATGCGCCGCTTCAAACGGCTCCCCGGTCAGTTTCAGCAGTTCTTCCTCAATCTCGACGGCGTTCAATCAGTGCTCCCGGCCTTGCATTTCAGCGCGTTTCCTAGCTGATTCAAACATTGGTTGATACATGACATAAACCCGCTATCGCCGCCCGCACAAGTTGTTATGGTTGAGCATAGCGGAAGAATTGGAATCGGGGATGGCTAAGTTCGACAAGGCAGAAATTGAACGACTCTCGGGCCTGTATGAAAGGCTGCGTGAAAAGCTGCTGGACCTGTCCAAGCGCAACAAAATGCTCAACTACAAGATCACCGAACGCTCACGAACGCAGCTGCGCATCGTCGATGAGGTGCTTGAAGATGTTTACAAGCAGTTGGCAGGCAACGAAGACCGTTTCCGGATCATGCCCCTGCCTGAGCCTGAAGACATTCCAGCGGACGAAAAAACCGATGACTTTTTGAATGCCCTCGCCCATGGCCGGGTGTCTGATCTCGATTACATCAAAGCCATTGATAAACTTGATCGCGACGAACCGGGTGACGAAGTCAAATTCGAAAGGGCTGAAGCCGCTTTGCGCTTGAGCGTGCGGCAGCATCTTGGATTGCCGAACCGGCCCAGCCGAAAAGAAATCAACCGAAACGAACATGCAAGGCTTCATGGCATCAATCCGGCAATTGAACTTCCTGCGAAAGCCCAGAAGGACACGCACAAAGACAAGGACTTGCAAACCCTCAAATTCTCTGAGGACCTTGACCGCACACTTGACAAGATTGCGTCCGGCGCGCGCCTTGCCGAACAGGAAATGGGCGTCTCAACACTGTTCCTCGCCTTCGGTTTCCTCGAAAGATATGAAAGTGAAGACAGCGACACGCCATACTACGCGCCACTATTGCTGCTGCCCGTCTCGCTTGAAAAAGACAACAAACGAGGCCGCGATGTCTTCTATGTGGCTGCAAGAGAAGGCGCTGCCGAAGCAAACTTGAGTTTGCAGAAGCTGGTTGAAAAAGACCACAAACGAAAAATTCCAAACTTTGTTGTCGATGAAGATGGCGGCATTGGTTCGATTGAAGACTATTTTGATCTGGTACGGGAAGCCATCGACGGCGAAAAGCGTTGGAACATTCGCCGCTGGCTTGTGCTGGGTCACTTCGCTTTCGGACGCTTTGCCATGTATGCAGACCTTGATCCTAAAAACTGGAAGGAATTGCCAGTTTCACATGGCTTGGTGTCGTCCATTCTCAGTGGAACAGACAGCTCTGGCAGCACTGGCGATATCTCGTTAGATGCGCCACCCGACTACGAAATTGACCGGCCAGAAATTGAGAAGGAAGCGCCTTATCTCATTCAAGACGCTGATGCCTCGCAACATAGCGCGATCATTGATGTCGTGAGGGGCGCAAACCTTGTCATTCAAGGGCCTCCGGGAACCGGCAAGTCCCAGACAATCACAAACATCATCGCCAACGCTTTGGCGAAGGGCAAGAAGGTGCTCTTTCTGTCAGAAAAGCTGGCAGCACTTGAGGTGGTCAAACGGCGACTTGAGGCTGCGGGACTTGGCGAATATTGCCTAGAACTTCATTCAGACAAGGCGTCCCCCAAGTCCATCATCGAGAACCTGAGACGGCGATTGAAACTCGGCGTGAATGGCAAGCCTTCACAGCCTTATGCCGATGCGGCATGGCGCTCTTCACGGGAAATCATTGGAAGTTACGTCTCCGATCTCCACGAAGAAAGCAAGTCTGGCTCGAATGCCTTTGCCGACATTTGGAAATCTATTCGCAGTGGAGCAGACTTAAAAGATGTCAACAAAGCGACTGTGGGCATCAAGCTACCCTCTGAAATTCTCGATGGCGATCCCAGCACAACGTCTGTGTTCAGTGACTTGGAAATCTACGCGTCGAATGCTGTGGCCTACTCCCAATTACATGGATCGCCTTGGACTTCAGTTTGGCGCAAAACACCAATTGATATGGTTGATCCAACACGATTGCCAGAATTGCTGGCCATTTTCGATGAATTGCGAAGCTCGATGTCCGAGATTGAAACGGTACTAAAGTCGGCAAAAAAATTCGACGTTGCCACGGTGGATGGACTTCAGAAGTTGGTCGCTGCCAACACAATTCTGCCAAAGAGACCGCCTGTTTTTCATCTTGAGGCGCTCAAAGATTTCGATCCAGATGACCTTGAAGAGTTGTCAAAGGTTGCAGTTGAAGTGGCCGGTACCCGGGAGGAATTACGACTGCTTCCGGACCTGTCGACCTATTCTGATGCTACAGTCAACGCATTGGTTGATCTCCGAAAGATGAAGCTATCGGAAGGAATGCTTTCACTTACGGCAACAGAACTGTCACTATTTGCTCAGCAAGGCACGGAAGAAATCGAAGGTACTATCGTTGCACTTGATGGCTTCGCAGAGGTTCTGCGTCGCTTGGACCAAACTGAAGAAACCCCACTGTCTGTATGCAATGAAATTGCACGTCTCGTCATCGAACTATCGACCATTTCTACAGACTGGCACGCTTGGTACGCGCAAAGCAAATTGGATGAGCGTGCATTTGCTGGGCTATTTCAGGAATGGAATGGGTTACGCGCTGATGAACAGATGTGGAGAGCGAAGTTTCCGAAAACCGGTGGTGTTGCATGGCCTGCGGCTGAGTCACTCCTTGCTGCATCCAAAGCTTTAACCCGTTCCAAAATTGGCAAATTGCTTGGTGCATTATCTGCGGAATCCAGAGAAGCAGCAGCAACGCTAAAGGAGATCGGCGAAAATTCAATTGATCCGGCGTTCTTGCTTGACCTTGCTAAACACGTAGCAGCGCTTGTCAGATTTGAGAACAACCCCATTGGCCCAGCAGTACTAAATGCCGATTGGGCAGGTTTGAATACGAACTTTGAGGACATAGGACTTGGCCTTTCAACCCTTCAAGACATACGCCACCGGTCGCTAATTGTGAGTGGTTTGGGAATCGAAGAGAAGTACCTCTCACTCGTCCAAAGTGATCCAGTTTCTGCAGCACGATGTGTGTCTGCGTGCGAACGAATGCGGGACAAATGCAAGAGAATGCTGGACAATTCCGCAGACATCTCTCTTCGCAACTTGATCGATAGCTCACGCCATCAGTTGTCCGAGTTGGAATCTATTACGAAGTTAAACTTGCCCACTCATTTTGAAAACTCGTCATCTGCTATGGCACAATTACTTTTGGCGCAGCGTGTAAGAGAAAGGAACTTGGCAGCAAGTGCAGCGTTGAACTCTTCGCCAGTTGGCATTTCTCTCGACAAGTCCATCAGAGTGCCGTCTGACTTGTCTGACGTTCAAATGGTAATCAGCTGGCTTCATGCGTTGCGGCGCTGTGAATTGCCAAATTCAATATTGAATTCACTGAAATTGTCGGGTTGTTCTGCAATCCGTAGCGACATCTCGGAGCTCGCCGAGCAAGCCGCTGCTCCACTACAAATACGGGAAAGTGCATTTGATCGGCTAAATCAGGTTTTCGGCTTTGGGTATCTATCCAATCTGGATTGGAGCGAATTAAAGACTATATTAGATGCGCTTAAACTGTTGAAGAGCGAAGCTCGAGAGCATCTTCAATTAAGAATTGCTGAGGGCCATTTGAAGCAAAGCGGCCTCTCGTCGCTGCTGGATCATGCTATTTCTACAGATATGCCACCGGAGAAACTACCTGAAGTCTTGGTGTTTGCTGCCGCGTCACAACGTGCCCAGCGGGCAATTAGAAGCTCCCAGACACTTTTGCGTTCAGGGATTGATCTCACAAGTCGTCGAAAGCAATTCGTCGAAAGAGACAAAGAAAAAATTATTGCGGATCGCAAATCCCTTAGAGTCTGACTCATAATGATTTGGCGTGAATTCAAGCACTTGCGATTCTGCGGGTGATTTGCTGGACTGAAGCGAGATAGAGCCAAGCGGTTGCGCTTTCGATGGTTCGCTCGAAGTCTTTGGCGAGGCGGCGGTTGCG